>JBKQTH010000387.1:0-21281 GCA_052143275.1 Ktedonobacterales bacterium
CTAGGCGAAACTCTTCGACCCGATGACATCCTTATGCTCACCGAGAGTCACATTGTGAGTGACGCCAAAGCGCTCTCGCTCCTCTTCGACGAGGCCATCAGCAAGGGGTTGGAAGGCGTTGTGGTGAAAAAGCCGGACAGTCCCTACGAAGCGGGCGCGAGAAATTTCAACTGGGTGAAACTAAAGCGGCACTCCGCCGGAGCCTTGCAGGACACCATCGACTGCGTACTGCTGGGATACATTTTGGGCAGGGGCAAGCGTGCCACACTCGGGGCGGGCGCACTTCTGGTCGGCGTGTATGACAAGAAGCACGACATGTTCGATACCGTAACCAAAATTGGAACGGGTTTATCGGATGAAGAATGGCGGAGTATCAGGGAGCGCACCCAAGGGCTGGAGGTCGATCACAAGCCGGCCCGCGTCTCATCCCTGATTGAACCAAGCGTCTGGCTCGAACCGACAATCGTCGTTGAAGTGTTGGCCGATGAAATCACGCGCTCGCCCATCCATACTGCCGGGAAAGTAGGAGACGAGCCAGGATATGCTCTGCGATTCCCCCGACTCGTCGCCTTTCGGGATAAGGATAAAACGCCCGAGGATGCGACGACGGTGGAAGAGTTGATCGAAATGTACCAAAGTCAAGGGAAGAAGGAGCGTTGACAGGATCAAACGCGCTTCGCAAAGACCCAGCGCTTAGCGCCCTGGACCATAAGTAGGTAGGCCGCCGTGGCCGCGACCAGGAAGAGAAAGAATCCGGCGGGAAGCGGAGTAAAGCCAAGCGGGCCAGCCAGTGGCGAGATGTACGGCAGAACCATACCGATGAGCACGATGACCACCGTCGTGATTGCCAGCGGCCAGCTGGGGCGGCTCTTCAGGGGGTTGCCTATGGTGCGGATGACGAAGACCACCAGCGTCTGCGTCGCTAACGACTCGACAAACCACCCGGTGTGGAAGAGTGGCTGCGACGCATGGAAGACTGCCAGCATTACCCAGAAGGTCAGGAAATCAAAGATCGAGCTGATTGGCCCGATGCGAACCATGAAATCACGGATCAGCCCGATGTCCCAGTGGTGTGGCTTGTCAATAAGGACAGCGTCTACGTTGTCGGTTGGGATCGTGACCTGCGAGGTGGTGTAGAGGAAGTTATTGACCAGCACCTGGGTGGCTGTCATCGGCAGAAACGGCAGCACGACCGCCGCTACAGCCATGCTGAGGACATTGCCGAAGTTGGAGCTGGTCACCATCATCAGGTACTTGAAGACGTTGCCGAACGCTTTACGTCCCTCCATGACGCCGTTGTGCAGCACACGCAGGCTACGCTCGAGGAGGATGACCTCAGCGGCATCCTTGGCCACATCTACTGCGCTGGCCACCGAAATGCCGACGTCGGCCACATGCAGTGACGGCGCATCATTGATGCCGTCGCCTAGGAAGCCGACGACGTGCTTGCGAGTCTTCAGCGCTAACATGATGCGATTTTTCTGTGCCGGCGACACCCGGGCGAAGACGGCCGTGCTCTCCGCGATCGGCTGAAGCGCGGGATCGCTCATGTGCACCAAGTCGTCGCCGAGTACGATGTGGTCGACATTCAGACCGACTTGCTCACAGACGTGGCGTGCCACCAGCTCATTATCGCCGGTGAGGATCTTGACCTCCACACCGTCTGCGCGTAGGGCGTCAAGCATCTCACCGGCGTCCTTGAGCGGTGGATCGAGAAAGGTAACGTAACCAATCAGGGTAAGGTCGGTTTCGTCCACCACTCGGTATGCCTGGTGCTGGGGTACCTCCCGATAGGCGACGGCTAGTACTCGGTAGCCCTGCGCCGAAAGTTGCTGGTCGGTACTCTGGCAACTCGCACGTGACGCATCGTCGAGCGCCTTAACCGGCGCGGGCTGGGTATCCGCTGCCGCCATTTCATAGCTCGTACACTCCGGCAGCACATTCTCCGGCGCGCCCTTGGTGATCAGCAGGCGCTTGCCGGCGGTATCGACGACCACCGAAAGCCGCTTCCGATCGAAATCGTAGGGTATCTCACCTACCTTCTGGTAGGCGCTGATATCCAGTTGACCATGAGCCACGATGGCCGCGTCGAGCGGATTGCGGATGCCGGTCTCGAGCGAGCTATTGACGTAGGCGAGCAGAAGCGTGCGGTCGCTCATATGCCCCAGCGGATCGATGTACCGATCCAGCACCATCTCGCCGCTGGTGAGGGTGCCGGTCTTGTCGCTGCAGAGAGTGTCCATGCTCCCAAAGTTCTCGATCGCCGCCAGGTGCTTGACGATGACCTTTTGTTGTGCCATATGCATGGCGCCCTGTCCAAGCGTCTCCTGAGTGATTAGGGGGAGAAATTCGGGCGTCAGGCCGACGGCGAGCGCGACGGCGAAGAGCAGCGTCTGTAGCGGGTTTTCACGCTTCAATGCGAGGTCGAAGACGAGGACAAACAGCACGAGAAAAATGACGGTTCGGGCTATGAGTAAGCTGAACTGGCGAATACCGCGATCGAACTCAGTCTCCGGCGGCTTAGCCCCTAGACGCTCGGCAATGTCGCCGAAGGCGGTAGCGCGACCGGTGCCTATCACGACAGCCGTCCCGCTGCCGCTGGCGACCGTGGTGCCCATCAGCACAATATTGCTGCTTTCAGCGGGCGAGCTGGATGTGGTGGTGCTGTCAGCGGCGTCCTTTTCCGCTGGAAAGGACTCACCAGTGAGGGCCGCCTGCAGGACGTGCAACTGGTTGGCTTCGAGCAGGCGCGCGTCTGCCGGCACGAGATCGCCGGCAGAGAGGCGGATGATATCGCCTGGTACGAGCTGACTTCGTGGCAGTTCGGTCCAGGTTCCGTCGCGCAGCACGGAAGCAGTGGGTGCGATCTGGGTGCGCAGTCGTTCCTCGGCGCGTTGGGACCGGTAGGTCTGGATGAAATCAACGGTAACGCTCAGCAGCACCAGGATGATGATGATGGTAGCGTCCACCCGATCGCCGACCAGAGCGGAAATGGCGCTGGCGATGATCAGAATGAGGATCATTGGATTCGTGAAAAGACTGAGGAGCTGTCGAAGGGCATTGAACCGCGGCGGACGCGCCGGCTCATTGGGGCCAGAGTGGGCCAGCCGCTGCTTGGCCTCGGAGCTTGCCAGCCCTTTGTCGGTGGCGTCGAGCTGCTGGAGGAGCGGTGTACGGCCGAGCTGATAGAGTTGGCTCGTGGCATTGGCGGCCTGACTTGGGGCCGCAACTGGTGACGTCGTGGTCATAACTGCCTCCAGGCATACGAGCCGAGCTTATGCTATCTCATCTATGCTATCTCATCAGCCCGGCGATATCGTCGACGACCACGTGGGCAGGCTCATAAATAACTGGCAAAAGTGCTGCATCGAACCGCTTTCTCGTTCGTACCAAGGCAAAAAGGTAGATACCGCCTTCAGCCTTGCTTGCTCGGCTCTACGTTAAGCGAGTAATCATCGTCGGCTCAAAGAGGTACAGGTGATGTACCTGTTGCTCGTCGAGCGTGTTACGGATAGCGTCAATCTGGTTGCTATCCGGCACGTGAATGCCGAGGAAGATATGTCCAGCGCGGGCTGCGGTTTCGAGGTCGTCGCGCACCGGTTCCGCTTGCTTGACTGCATCCCCCACTTCGTCCAGTACACGCTCGAGCACGTTCTCCGCCTGCTCCAACTGCTGGGCGGTTTTCAACTGCTGTAGCGCCGTCGCGCCAGGCACGATGCAGATGTCCTGCGCGGCAATGCCCTCCTCTTCAAGCGCCTGCGCGCAGTTTCGCGCCAGGGACATATCATTCACCACGCCAATCGCCCAATGCGTCAACCGCAGCTGACCCGACGAGTTCGTCGGGAGGCGCGTTGGTTCCGGTGCCGCGTCGGCCGGATCACCATGCTCTTCGAACTCCACGAGATCTACTTCCTTTCCAGCGGAGCTGATACTAGAATGGCGCGGACGTGCAGCCGCGCCCTACGCGGGTGATCCTTTGCACGAAGCATACCCTGGATGTGTGGAGCCGACCTCGAGACGGGTGCTAGGTGTGAGGTGTCGTTAGGACTATTCCAATCAGTAGGACAACGGCTAAGGGCCGAGTACGCTAGCTGGAGGTAGCAAGGCTTCTCCGGAGCCCTGGCCAGGGCTCCGGACATGGGGCTAAATCTCAACTTACTTCATTCTCTCTCGACGGTGAACTTAATACGAAACGGTGATATCGTTGTCCACGTCCATGATCCCCGGTGCCAACCAGGCTGCATCCTCGGCGGCGTCTTTCTCCGCGTAGGAGTGCACTACTCCGGTCAAGGTAGCGGTGTTGCCCTCCACGGCGACGGTGATCGTGTCGGCATTGACATCGGCATTGCGCTGTAACGCCCGCTGTATTCGCTGCGCCACATCCGTTGGTACGGGTTGTGGAGACACCGTAATCAGGTTTACTACGCCCTTGACCCCAGCCAACCGCTCTACGATATCTTCAGCATCTTCGCGTTGGTAGTTCCAATCGACTTGGCCCTGCAGGGTAACAATGCCGTGCGACACCGAGACAAAGAGATTGCCGCTGGGAATTGCCACATCCCGGGTGAGCGAGTAGAGCGCGGCCTCTTGCAGGTCTTCGTCGGTGCGTTCCGCTGACGAAGGTAGGACTACGTCGATCTCGTTGATAACCGCTCCGACTCCAAAGACTTGTAACGCCGCCTCTTCGGCAGCTATCCGCGAGAAATAGCTGTCGGCCTCGCCGGTGAGAGTCACCACGCCATCTTTGACCGACACGTCGATGTCGTCCGCATCGACATTGGCGGCCCATTCCAGTTCGTCTTCCACATCCGATTCGATGTCTGCATCGCTTCGGGTTCTTGCCATTACATTCGCTCGCTTTCTCTAAACTCGCTTCTCGGCTAGACTGCTGTTGTCTCATCAATCGATCGCCATCCCTCTCGCTCCACCATGCACACCCGACGGCTACCGAATGCCTAGCGGGCCAAGAGACAAGCAAATGCCTTCAGCACGCAGAGCTGGCTTAGCAGCGCCCGCTTTTCGGTGTCGATGGAGTAGAGCGGATGGCGATACCAAGAGATCTAGAGCCAGCCACAATGGGTATCCCAAGTATCGTGCCAGGGCACGGACATAGTGGGATTCATACGCGGTGCTGCCGGTATGAAGCTAGGGAGCCGCCGGAGCTATCGCCTGACCAGCGCGGGAATGAGCACGGCCGCGTCCGGCGATCCCCAACCGGTGGCATAGTTCCAGCCAGGAGTGGCGCTGTAGTACAGGTTGCCGCCGATGGTCACGTCGTGAAACCCGGAGCTGTTGCCCAGCGAATACAGAGCGGGATTGAGAAAGCCCAGTGCCGGCTTGCCGCTCGCGGCCGCCGATTGGTCGGCCAGCGCGATCAGCCCGGCCCAGAGCGGCGACGACGCGCTCGTACCCCCTGCGACCTGCCAGCCGGAGAAGTAGATGAGATAGCCGGTGAGCGGATCGGCATCGGCCGCTACATCCGGCACCTCGCGCATGCCGTTAGTGTAACTATTCAGCACGCCGGGGCCGGTCTGCCACGAGGGGCGCGAATAAATCTGGCTGAGGCCGCCGCCGGTGCCCGCACCCTCCAGCGGGCCCTCCCAGCCGGCCTCGTACCCGTAGCTGCCGTCACTGCTTAGGAACAGAGTCGTACCGCCCACCGCAGTGACGTAGGGGCTGGAGGCGGGCAGCGACACGGAGAGCGTGTTATCCTGGCACCCGTACGCGCCACTGTCGCCGCTGGCCGCGAGGACCGAGATGCCCTCCGCGTCAGCCTGCTGGAATGTGCTGGTCAGCGAATTAATGAAGCTCTGACCGTCGGACCCTCCCAGCTGCCCCTCACAGGCGCCCAGGCTGATGCTCATAATCTGGGCGCGGTGGTCGGTCACCATCTGGTTGAAGATCTGCGCCAGTTGCGATAAGTCCTGGCCACCCTCGTAGACCAGAATATGAGCGTGCGGCGCGACGGCATGTACCACCTCGATGTCGAGGGTAGCCTCCGGACTATTACCCTGTGCGCCGCCACCGACGGAGATTACCTGAACCGGCGGCGCGCTGATACCAAAGGCGCTGTCGTAGTCCGCGATATCGGTGGTGCTGAACGTGTCAATCTCCGCCAGCGCGATCGTCTCATTGGTGCCGTTCAGGCCATTTGCCTGTAGCGAAGCGAAGTCGTACGCCCGCGCGAGGTCGGCAGGCTCCAGGCCTTCACCGGGTCCGGGCGCGGAGCTGTGGGCGAGCAGTGGCCGAGTTTGGATGTGGCGACGGCTGTCCAGACCCATGACTCCGCTGACGTAGGCCGCGAGCGTGGCGGGAACGTGGGGAGTTCCGCTCGCGGTGTAGTACTGCTCTCCGCTGGGCGTACGGTACTTGTCGATCTCCACCCCAAAGAGCGCCTCGACCGCTGCCGCCGGGCCGTGCGCCACCAGCAACGAGTTGGAAGTTCTCGTTGAATCGACCTGCAAGCCAGAGGCTTGCAGCACCCCCGCTACGCGCTCCACGCCGGCGGCTGATGGACCGAAGAGCCGGGTAAACTCGCTAGGAGTGAGGAAGTGGTGGTACAGCGGCGACCGGGGATCTTCCAGAGCCGAAAGGGTTGCACTCAAGGCGGTAGGATGTTGGCCGCGCAGCACCAGCGAGATCTCCATCGGGAACGTCGGGGGAAGCGGCGCGACTCGGACGGTCGCGTGAGTGCCGCGCGCAGCTGGAGATGCCCCAAACCGCGCGCGCAAAGAGTCACCACCTCCCGGTATTCCCAGCAGCGCAACCAAGATCGCTGCCGCAGCTGAGGCGACGAGGGCTCTTTTCATCAGGTCCACCTCACGCTGTTAACCAATGCATCGTACGCCTGGTCAGGTGCGCCGCTGGGATCGGCGGTACTCGGGTCGAGCGGGCTGAGCGCCGCGAAGATGACGCCGACATTGCCGCGCACGCAGGCCATCACCTCGAGGTAGACGGGGGTCGTGGGCGCATTGGGATCGGCAGTGGTGGCGGAGTAGTCTTCCCCGGCACCTGGTACGTAGCCGATCTCCGCTCCCAGGATCGGTCCGTTATCCTGAACGCCTGAGTAATCGTTGGGATCGAGCAGTTGCTGGGCCGAGCGGCTTACCAGCTGGCCGGCGGTGGTACCGGCGGTGACGGACAGGGTGGCAACCTCCACCGAGACCTGTCCCAGATCCGTCTGCGCCACCAGAACGACGTCATGGCTCGAGGACGAGTTGACTGTCCAGGGATCGAAGTACGTCACACGCACCAAAGAGAGCGAGACGGTGTGCGGCGTCGAGGCGGTGCGCTGTGGAGGCGGGCAGGTGGCGGCGCAGGGGGTGGGGGTCACACCGGCGCTGGGAAGTGGCCCAACCGCGCAGGCTAGCGTGCCCAACAGCAGCGCCAGCAGCCCCGCCGGTATGGCCCAGTGATCGAAGCGTCTCCTCATGGGGCACCTGCGCCTTCCGCCGGACCTGTTTCGAAGCCGCCGCTGGAGGGAGCATTTCTGGTCTCATTAGGAGCTGGAGCCGGCTGGGGTGGCCGGCGGCGCGCGCCCGGTCGCTGCGCCAGGCCGCAGTGCGGGCAGAAGGCACCGTCCGCCGGCACCATGTGCTGGCAGTATGGACAGGCGTGTGCGGCGCCGGGACCGGCCGTGCGCGCCTCCTCCAACAGGCCATCATGGATGAGTAGTCGCAGCAGAATCAGAAATACCGCGGCGGCCACACCGTACCAGAGCAATGCCATAATTTGCCCGCCGATGAGATTGTAGCCCAGGCTTGGTATGATCTGGCCCAGCACGCCGAGCAGAGCGGCTACCGGTGGAGCGGCGAGCCATCCCAGGTTGCTCACGTCGGCCTGCCGGTCGCGGCGCAGCCAGAGCGCGGCGCAGATCAAACCAGTCGTCGTCGCGTCGAGCAAGGGCACGACGATCGCGATGCGCAGAATCGGCAGAGCCCACGAGTAGTCCGGACCAGTTTGTCGGAATGGTCCCTGTATGAGCAGCCAGGAATAGATGAGGCTCTGGGCGGCGGCGAAGCCGAGGCCGGAGGCCGCGCCAAAGGAGAGACCATCAAGCAGATGGTCGAACTGGGGTCGCGTCACATAGAGAACGAGCGGTCCGACCAGCATAAGCGCCTGCGAAAGGAGAGGCAGCGCCACGCCAGTAAGCAAAACATAGCTGGCTGAGGAGCCGAACGCCAGGCTGCGCTGGCTGAGGATTATGTGGTAGAAGCCCAGGCTCACCAATGTGCCGAACACGGCACCTGCCACAAATGTCCCGACCAGCACCGGCAGCGGCTCATCCTCATAGAGCTCGGCGACATAGAAGTACGCCAGATACAGTACCGGCACGAGCAGCGCACCCAGCAGAACCGCCAGCGGCACCAGGCGTGCCAGCCCAATACAGAAAATCACTACGGCGCTCCCCAGCAGCAGCCAGCGCGCCCGCCCGCTCTGGCGCGGCGTCAGGTGGGGAAAGAGCGTGGTGACGACGCTCAGATGCAGCACATGTTCATGCGGGTTCGCGGCGTAGGCGTGGGTCCGTCGAGCGTCAACGGGCTGCGTATCCGTGGGCAAGCGGGCGCCACAGTGGACGCAATATTCACCAGCCGGCGTCTCGCGTCCGCAGTTGGGACATCGCATTGTGCCTCGCTCCTTCCATTGGATCCGCGACAGCCGAGCTTACCAGACAGAGAGGATTCTTAAGCAACCGCCGTACCGGCCCCCAAATCTAACTATACTCTCTCCAGTGGGTCATGTGCCCTCCTTGCCTATCACGATAGTACCGCGTACGGCCATCTATGAGCTGTCTCTGGCAGCGGACCAGCCCAGGTCAGCCACCATGATACGCCCGGATGGCTCCAGTAACGTTGCTTGATGCTGCTGACCGGCCAACGCGCCGGTCAGCACGTGCGCTGCTACCACAACGTGGCGACAAAGGTGCCGACCCTCCTGATCTGGAAGGCCTTGATTATATCGGTGATCCCGCGGAGCAGCAGCCAGATCCCGGCAAAGACCAGTAAGAGATACGCCTTGGTGGCGAAGAATTGGCCGCCAGCCCAGAACCCTAGAATCACCATGATGATTCCCGAGATGAGCCCGAGCCACCACACCGGGTTGACCGGCTCGGTGGCGAAGGCCTCGACCATCCAGAAGACGCCGATCAACACGAACAGAAATCCGATGATGTCGGCAAGGGCTAGGAAGGTGCCTACAGGATTGAAGAGAGCCACGATACCGGCGATCACCAGGATGATGCCCATGACGATCCAGAGCCACCTCCAGCCACCGGAGACCGTGGCCACAAAGAACTCCTCTATTCCGGCGATAAGGAATAAGAGGCCGACCACGATACCGACCGTCGTAAGCGAGAAGCTTCGAAACTGCAAGATGACGACCGCGACCACAATCCAGAAGATGCCCAGAAGGAGCCACAGCCACCACACCTGGGCGAATGGGGGCGCCACCTGTCCCCCGCCCACACCATTACCACTCCGCGCATTACTTGGACCATCCATTGAAGTTTGCATGTCTGTCTCCCTTTCTTTCGTGAGCAGCAACTCTTACCTCAGGCCAGTCGCGGACGACTTCCGCTTCTGCACCGGGTACGCTGCTTCGTGAGGTTCTTTGTTCCAGCTTGCTTCCTAACCTCATCTTGTCGATATAGCATCATCCGTTCCTTCGGCCGGCGATTATCGCCATGTGGCGGCAATGCTCCGTTGTGACGATGCCGGCTCATGGCTTCACGCTGACCAGCGACCGGAGGTCGACGCGTTCGTCCAACAGTGCGGCTTCCGACAGTCGAGTTCGGGCGTGAATCAGGTGCTGGCAGGCGCGTAGCTCTGAGTCGGCGTCGAGCTCTGGATCGCCGCCACGGTTGAGTCCAAACGCCGCCTGGAGAATGCCTTGCGTCAGGTAGAAGACTATGAACTTTCTGGCGTCGTAGCTGCCACGCACCACAGTACGCTCCCAACTCCTGGCGTAGCCCACGTATTCAAGGTTATGTTCGTACTGGTCGGACCAGAAGCTGTAGATGTAGTCATATGGCTGCGGGTTGCCAAGCATGGAGCGCGCCATGGCACGGCCCTGCTTTTCCGCGTTATTGTAGTGTTCTACCCGCACCCACCCGAAGACTGGGTGGGCTACATTGGCTACGTCACCGGCGGCATAGACGTCGGGCACGCTGGTCCGGCAGTGTGCATCGACGAGTATGCCGTTCTCCAGGGCGATTGAGCTGCCTACCAGTGCGTCTACGGTGGGCGCGATTCCGATGCCAGCGACAACCAGATCGCAGTCCAGCTGTGTTCCGCTAGCGGTCAGTACGCGCTCAACCCGGTCCGTGCCCTCAATGCCGACCACCCGGTCGCCCGTAACCAAGCGCACACCATGTTCGCGGTGTATCGCCGCCAGTACGCCGGCGACCTCATCACCAAGCACGGTGGCCAGCGGAGCCGTGCCCGGTAGCACAACAGTCACGTCAAGGCCCAGCTGGCGCAGCGAGGCGGCAACCTCGGCGCCGATGAAACTCATGCCAATCACGAGCGCGCGCGCACCAGGCTTGGCCGCCTGCCGTATGGCGTCGCACTCCGCGACTGTACGCAGTTGATAGACGCCCGGCAGCCCCGAGCCGGGAACGTCAAGGCGCCGGTTCCTTCCACCGGAGCAGAGCGCCAGTTTGTCGTAGTCCAGCGTTTCTCCACCGGCAATTTGCAGCTGCTTACGAGCGGTGTCCACTTGCTGCATAACCGCCCCGGCGCGTAGCTCGATGTCGTGATCGCCATACCAATCTACCGGTTTGACGTACCATGCAGTGAGGTCTTCCTCACCCCGCAGGTAGGTTTTCGAGAGCGGTGGCCGGCCGAAGGGAATGCCCGGCTCCGCGCCGAGAAGCACGATGCGGCCGCGCCACCCCTCTTCCCGCAGGGTCACGGCTGCGTTGCCGCCGGCTAGCCCTGCTCCGACAATCACCGCGGTTTGCTCGCGTGCTGGGTCAACATTCATGATAATAGATCCTTTCCAAAGGGTACGTTGCCCAGATCCATCAGCCAGCCGAGGTAGAGTGCCGTTGTCGGCCTCGCGCAGAGCTGAATAGCTTATTCAACCAAAGATGGCCGCAAGCCCTGGCCGCGGGCCCCAGGGTGGACATCTATACCGACTCGTGCGAGGTCCGCGAACTTTGCCACGGCCATCTCCCCGTAATCTCCAACTCAAGCGACCAACTGAGGAAGGTACGGATGAGGATGATCAGGCCGAGGACGCCGACACTTTCGAATGTGGGCTCGATAGCAACAGTGCGGATAATGTCGCTGGCCACTAACAGCTCCAACCCCATGAGAATAGCTTTTCCGAGTCCCTGGCGGAGGCCCACATACGCTTGCGAAGCATCCCTGGCCTGCAGCAGGATCCTGCCCGACAGCACGACTGCCACGATAGTGCCTATGACGAGCGCAGCTATCCCCGCCAGGTCTAGGACGCTGGCAACCAGTTCAGCTACCTGCTTCGTGGTCATGGTATGCCTCCAGATTGCTGTGGCGCGTTGCGCTGTTCAGGATGTCGAGCAGACTGCGTCTTGTATTCTGCTGACGGAGCAACACCGGGAAATGTCTCGCGTGGGTTACCAGTTTGCTATATCTCCCGGTTCGCTTTCTGCGAGAAGTGTGCCAGACTCTTGATCAACTGAGTGCCGGGACCTTGGAACCGTGGCGTCCCGTGTCGATGGAGGTAGAGCAGATCAGGTATACGAGCACAGTCAGGCCACGGTCGAGTCCATGGCGATTCTAGATTGCTCTTGAACTGCGGTTGCCACGTGGAGTAGACTGCTAGCGTCCTACTGTGGCTCGCGGTCGTCCGGCCGGCGTCCACGAGGTTGCTCCGGCGCTGATGGAGCCCAAGACCGTGTATCGAGAGGGTTCCGCTCAGGCGCCCTCAGCGGGGAAGGATCAGGTTATGGCCACCCAGCAGCCTTCCTACACGACGAAGATCCGGACCGGCCGCAAGAACGCGCCCTCACACCCTGCGAACCCCATGGATGCCGCGGCGGTCGGTGTACTGCCCCAGGCCTTCCTTGAATTGGTACCCGATGCCATCATCGTCGCCGACGCGGCCGGGAAAATTCTGCTGGTGAACCACCAGGCCGAGGTGCTTTTCGGCTACGCGCGGCGAGAGCTCATGGGGAGTCCGGTTGAGGTGCTTCTACCCGGTCGACTACGTACTGTCCATGAGCAGCACCGGATGCACTACCTGGCCATGCCGCACACCCGACCGATGGGGACGGGGCTGGAGCTCCTTGGTCAACGTAAGGATGGCAGCGAGTTTCCCGTGGAGGTAAGCCTGAGTCTTGTGCTGCGGGACAATGACCTCGTAGTCATGAGCATAGTTCGCGACATCTCCGCGCGCAAACGCCTGGAGCGCGAGCGGAATGAGCAGGCCGAGCAGCTCCGCCTCCAGGCGCAGCTCATCGATGCCGCCCATGATGCGGTGCTGGTCAGGGACCCATCGAGCCGCATTATCTCCTGGAACCACGGTGCTGAAGAACTCTATGGGTGGACCGCGCTGGAGGCCCTGGGGCAGGTCTCGCATACTCTGTTCCAGACGCATTTCACGGAAGTCCTGACGAGTCTAACCACAGTGGAGGAGGAACTCGCACGCGAGGGCCGGTGGGAGGGAGAGGTCCAGCATACGCGAGCCGACGGCAGTGTCGTTCTGGTCGAGAGCCGGCAGGTTGTGGTGAGGGACGCTACCGGGAACTCAACCGCCGTACTCGAAATCAATCGGGATCTCACTGCTCGTAGGCGCCTGGAAGCAGCCGAACGCTTGGCCGCCGACCAGCTCAAAGATGACTTCATAAGTGTCGCCGCGCATGAACTACGCACTCCTCTGACGACCATTCTAGGTTTCGCCAGCATGCTCGAAGCGCAAGTGCGGCCGGGGCGCGGACCAGAGCTCGCCGATTGGCAGCACGAGGCTATAGGTGAGATCGAGGTCGCCGCTGCCCGAATGAATGCGCTGATCGATGACTTGCTCGACGTCACTCGCATCCAGGCGGGCCGGGTAGAGCTCCACCTGGTCCCGGTGGAGCTGCTGGCGATAGTGAATCGCTGCATGTTGCGTGTCCAAATGACGTCGCATCGCCATTCTCTCTCGCTGGAGGTGGAGGCGCCAATACCGAGCGAGCCGGTGATGTTGGAGGCTGACGAGATGCGTCTGGAACAGGTGCTCGGGAACCTCCTCAGTAATGCGGTCAAGTACAGTCCTCTGGGTGGCCCGGTCAGAGTTACCGTGCGAGCGGACCGGCGGACCGGTGTGGCCGAGGTGCACATACGCGACACTGGGATTGGCATACCCGCAAAGGAGCAGGCGCAGATGTTCCAGCGTTTCGCGCGGGCGAGTAATGTGCACGAACATCAGATCCCGGGCTCGGGGTTGGGCCTCTTCGTCTGCCGCGAACTTGTCGAGCGGCACGGCGGCCACATCTGGTTCGAGTCGGCCGAAGGGTTAGGAACTACCTTCTTCCTGACCTTACCGTTGCAAAAATAGTGAGCATATGCCGATTACGCAACAGACGTGAGTGCTTGCTGACGGGTCCATTTTCTCAGCGCAGATGTGGAGAGAATGGCAAGCACAGTAGACGATTGGGACGTGCGTAAGGAGGTGGTACGCGACCACCCAGCATAGCTCACATGGGTGCCCTCAAACGGGCGGGGTGTGATCCCCTGCGACGGCAACAGCAGCGTCGCCTCTTGCCTGATATACAAACAAGAGTTGACTTCCGGAGAAGTCATGCGATACGCAGAGTATCGCTTGGTGTGGTGATAGGTGATGAGAAACGCCATGCCGAGTCCGGCGATGTTGAGGGACGCTGCGTAATCCCGTGCCCCATTCCACAAGCACTGCGGGTTGGCACAACACAGCCAAGGTCCCCACGCGATGGCTCGGCGCCGATCGGCAGGAGCCGACGAGGCATACGTTTTGGCCGGCTGGTGGCAGTGTGGGCAGGTATGCGTGGTGCCCTCGGGCTCGACCTGGCGTGCCCGGATACCCAACAGGTGACACTTGTATTTGAGGACCCGCCACAACTCACCCCGCACCGTCGTGGTATTCCGCCAGTTCCGAAACCGCCCGCGCACGCCTCGTCCCCGTCCTTCGGTCTTGAGCGTCGCGAGATTTTCGCCACAGATGAGACGGCAATCGGACAGCAACGCTAGCAGGATCAGCAGATTCGCGGCCAGGTGGGCCAGCTCGTGATTGCGCCGCTCGTACGTCTGCCAGCACTGCGAGATGCGCGCTTCATAGGCACGCACCCGTTCCCCCCAGCCAGCAAAATGACTAGGCAGCGGCTCCTCTTGGCGAGCCTGCGCCTGGGTGATGAGCGTGACGTAGCGCGTGCGGCACGCTTTGAGGCGATCAATTTCCCGCCTCAGACGGGCTTGGCGCCCATCGAGGCCGCCGGTATCGAGGACGATGGGACGACTGACCTGCCGGTAGGGGACATCGCCCTCTGGCTTTTCCAGGATTGAGACCGTGATCAGTGACCGCACTCCCCAGTCAAATCCCACCACCCGCCTCTCCTGGTCGAGCGGCGTGAGAGATGTGGCCGGAACCTCCAGCATGAGATCCAGCACCGCCACGCGACCGCCATCTGCACTCCTCATCTCACGCAGTGTGGGCGCCTGTGGAGTGGCTCCCTGCCCCAGATACGAGACCACGGTGGGCGGCAGGGGAATCTCCTCACTCCAGTCGCCCCAGACCCAGGTTCCTTGCTCATCGGGACACCGGAGCTTCACCCACAGACTGGCCCCGAGGTGCTCCTGTTTGGTTTGCAGATCACACCAGTGGGAGACCTCGATGCGTGCGCGATAGGTCTGCCCGGCACTCATCCCGTCATCTCCCGCAAAGGGCAACAGTCCCACCGAGAGCACGGGAATGGGCTGCAGCGCTTCATAGGTGGTGGGAAATACGCCAGTCCGCAGGTATATATTGCATGCCTGCTCGACAAGATTGGTCATAGCCATAAATGCCTCAGCATCCTCCCCGGCGTCGTGCATCTGCGCTCGCAGGGCGGCGACCTGGTTCCTGATCTGCCGATGGTCTTTTCTGGCGGGCTTCTTGCCCTGAGTGGGGATGATGAGTCCCTCAGAAAGCACGGACACGATGGACTCAAAGACCTGTTTGCGACTGGCCTGGGCACGCAGGATGCGCCCCACTTGCTCCATCTCGCAGCGCTCCTGTCGGTTGCCATGGCCCGATCGGCTGACCAGATAGCGCTCCACTTGCTTCCAGGCTGGCCCGGTCCGCTCCCCGGCAAAGCAGTCGAGCTGCGGCCAGAGCTGCGTGATCATGGTGTTGATGGCGAGGCGACTGGCATCGATGAGCCGCAAGGCCGGGGCCTGAAGTGCGTCAGGTAGGCGGATGGGAAACGAAAGGGTTTGCGTGTTCGCCATCACTCATTCCCCCTCTTCCAGCACATGGTGGGCGCATTCCAGTAAGCGTTGTTGTTTGCGACTGCGCATGCCATACAACCGCCCCGAAAACGAGGTGATGATGGCCATCAGATCATCCACCAATTCCTGTTCAGGGGATGTGCTGTCTTCCTCAGCCAGCACGACGATTTGTGTGCCATATCCGGCAAACCACGTCCGCAGATACTCGAATCCAAATCGGGTCAGCCGATCCGCAGACATGATGACCACCTCGCGAATCTGCTGATCTTGCACCTGGCGGATCAGTTGGGCCAGTCCTTTGCGCTCGGTGTTGAGTCCACTCCCAATATCGCTGTACGTCAGCACGTTCGCGGTGGGCCGCTCTCGCTCTGCCCACTGACGCAACGTCTCCCGCTGGGTTGCCATATCGGATTTCTGGCTTCCTCCTGAGACGCGGGCATACAACACAATGATCCCCTCGGTCTGCTCACCGAGCAGCCGCTCAATTTCGGTGAGCGGTATCCGCACTTCCTTCCCCATCTGGACGCCAACAAGCCGTCCCTCTTTCATCCAGCGACGGAGGGTTTGGGGATGGAATCCCAGTTTTTTGGCGGCAGCCCCAATGCGAAGCATCTGTTGATCAGGCGGTTTCATATATACACAAGTATAGGTATGATCAGCATTTGTGTCAACTGCTAACTACCCTGAGACACCGGAGCCGACAGAGGCACCTCGGACCCACCAGACGGAGGTCACGGTTATGGCGCGGGATCTGCCGCCTGCGGCGTCGGGCTGGGCGCCATAGTCTCTCGGCCCCGAAGAAGGTGAGTCTCATCCACCGGAAAGTCTCGCCTTCACCTCTCGCCAGTGTCGCTTGCCGGGGCGCGTCGCCGCGAGCGACGCCGGGTCGCCGCTCTATAGGTGCGGAACTCCATTCGAAAGTGTGCGAGGCTAGCTCTGGGTGTGTCTAGTTATTCGGGTGGAAGCGGTTCCCATTGTGCCGAGTTGTTCTAGTTTGGCTCGTGTCTCCCACAGGGGAGAGTAAATCATGATCCGGACATCTGGGTCGCTGAGAATCTGCAAGTTGAGGTGCTCGAACTCCAGTTTTCCTAAGATAGGATGAGTAATGACTTTGTAACCATCAAGCGTGCCCCGCACATCGTGCTGTGGCCACCACTGGCAAAATTCTGGGCTGATCTTCTTCAAATCTTCGATCAACTCCTCGAACCAGCCGTCGCCCGGATAGCGGGCGCTCGCCACGCGAAACTCCGCGAGAGTTGCGCGCGCCAGTTGCTCCCACTGGGGACGTTCTCGCATCGTCCGGCTGGTGAAGAGTCGCCAGATCAAGTTGCGCTCGTAGGCCGACGAAGCCTCCGAAAGGTCAAAGAGATCATCAGCGGCTTGGTTCCATGCCAGGTAGTCGTAGCGCCGTCCCATGACATACGCTGGACTCGGGTGCAAGTCATCCAGCACTCGCTGGAGAGCTGGGCTCACCTGCTCTTCCGAAGGGGAGCCACGAGGCGGAAGGGGTTGTCCGGTAAGGAGAAACAGATGTCGACGTTCATTCGGCGTCAGTCTGAGCGCGTGGGCCAGACTCTCCAACACTTCCGCCGAGGGGTGTACTTCGCGTCCTTGCTCCAGCCAGACGTACCAGGAACTGCCAATGCTCGCCAGTTGTGCGACCTCTTCGCGGCGCAGCCCCGGCGTCCGGCGGCGAGTGCCCGGAGGTAACCCCACGTCAGCAGGAGTGAGGCTCGCCCGCCGCTTGCGCAAGAAATCGGCGAGGGCCTGACGACGCTCGCTTTTTGGCATCTTAGCTACGCCTTATGCTGGTAGTTACAGACCTATGATCAGAGAACCCTGGTCCCGGGAGCACAGTCAGAGCATACTGAGGTGGGGCACCTGCGTCAAGATGATACCTACAGGTGATACCTACAGGTGATACCTACAGGGGTCGTGCAGGATGGCTCGCGGCGTCCACAACCAGGAAGAACGTCCTTCTTCCCCATGCATTCGGAAAAGAGGAAGTCATTCATGTCTCTGCAATTTGGTGTCTCCTTGCCACAGGGCTGGACCATGGATCTGGCGAGTATCAAGGATCCGGTTGAAGCTTATGACGCCATGACGCGTGTAGCTCAGACCGCCGACGAACTGGGGTTCGCCTCCGTGGGGTTAGTCGATCATTTCCATACGATTCCCTACCCATCGCAGGAGGTGACGTTCGAGTGCTGGACCGCCACGGCAGCCCTGGCGCGAGATACAAGACGAGTTCGCATTGGTCAGACGGTCACCTGCAACGGATATCGCAACCCGGCGCTGCTCGCTCACATGGCAAGCACCGTCGATGTGCTCTCCCGCGGACGACTCAATTTCGGCATCGGCGCCGGTTGGTACGAGCATGAATATCGTGCCTACGGCTATGACTATCCCGACACGCCTGGCCGGCTCCGGCGCCTGCGCGAAGCCGTGCAGGTGATCCTGGCGATGTGGACCCAGGAGGAAGCGGTATTTGAAGGCCAATACTACCAGGTACGCGGGGCCATCAACCAGCCCAAAGGTGTCCAACGGCCCCATATCCCTCTGCTGATCGGCGGAGGTGGCGAGCAGGTGACGCTCAAGCTGGTGGCGGAGTACGCCGATGCCTGCAACATAGCGGGCGACGTGGCAACGATTCAGCACAAATTCGCCGTCCTTAAGCAGCACTGCGAAACCGTGGGACGTGATTATGACAGTATCCGACGTACGGTAAGTGTCGCCTGTGCCCTGGGAGAAACTGAGGAACAGGCAAGAGGCAAGATTCCCGCCGAGCTTTTGGGCCGCCCGACTTTTGCCGGCGCAGTTATCGGCACACCGGATACGATCCGCCGGCGACTGGCCGAGTTGGAGGCCGCCGGCGTCCAGGAAGTGATACTTGGATTTCCCGACGTGCTGCACCTCGAGACGCTACGCTTCTTTGCACGAGAATTCATCGCCTTATGAACCGGACCGTAGCCGCCATCTACCCTCGTCGTCCTCTGGCTGGAGCCGCCACTTGGTCCAGTTGGCGCTGATCCATTGATCCTGACATGCCGGCCTCGAGGGGCATGAAGTGTGCGAGGATCTCAGTACGGTCGGAGAGGAGGTGATAGCCGTGCGAGACGAAGAGGTGATCCGGATCCGGCGGCGCGGAAACCCTAACCGGCCCATACAGTGGTGCACTGCCTACCGGCAAACCGATTGAGGTAAGGGGCGTCTTGCTACATCAAGCCGATTTCGGCAGGTACTTGGGAGGATAACCATGGCCCAGACAGATTTTTTCTCCGCTAATGTGAGCATACTCGGCATTGCCGGCAGCCTGCGCGCGGGATCGTATAATCGCGGCCTCGTGCGGGCGGCGCAGGAGGAAGTGCCGCCCGGCGTGGAGATCCAACTCTACGACATCGCCACCGTTCCGTTTTACAATGCCGATGTGGAAGCGGTGGGGGATCCCGAGCCGGTGGTCGCGTTCAAGCAGGCGATACGTGGCGCCGACGCGCTGCTGATCTCGACCCCCGAGTATAATCACGGAATTCCAGGGGTGCTCAAGAATGCCCTAGACTGGGCGTCGCGGCCGCATGGGAGATCTCCGCTTGACTGCAAACCTGTGGCGGTTATGGGGGCAACCGCGGGAAGGGGGTCAACGTTTCAAGCCCAGGCGCAGCTTCGCTCGGCACTCGTCTACACTGGCTCCTGCACGCTCTCCCAGCCCGAACTCTCCCTCTCGCGAGCCGGAGAGGCGTTTGATAACGCTGGACAGCTCACTGATCAGGACACGCGAATCGCGCTGCGCGAGCTGCTCGAGGCGTTCGCCGAATGGGTACGCGTGATTCGCTCAGGAGAAGGGGAGCGCTATCAGGCTCAGCACGCACGGCTCACATCCAATCTGGAAGGGATCCCGCGCGCGTCATAGGACCTCGTACTCAGGCGACGCACTTTCTCTAGCGCCCACCTCCCCGATCGATGGCCCGCCGTGGTCGGTGAGTGGCGCTCTAAGAATGTGATAATGCTCGTTTCCGGGAAACAGTTTTGCGGGAAATGGAAGGAGTGTGGTCCGGTGGATCTACATCTAACTGGTAAGATCGCCGTCGTCACTGGCGCCAGCAAAGGCATTGGCCTGGCAGTGGCGCAGGGCTTGGCTCTGGAGGGCGTCCATGTTGTTGCCGGAGCGCGTGAGCTCACCGATGAACTTTCCCAACTCGCCGAGCGCTTTCAGACGCATTTTGTCTCGGTCGATTTGACTACCACCGACGGCCCCGCGCGCCTGATCGAGGAGGCAGTCGCCACTTTCGGGGGGCTGGACATCCTGGTAAACAACGTCGGGGCCGCGCACCCACGGCTGGGTGGGTTTCTCTCGGTCACTGACGACGACTGGACCGGGGCGCTAGCCATCAACTTTCTACCTGCGGTGCGCACGACCCGCGCGGCACTACCGCACCTGCTCAACCACAAGGTGAGCGCCATTGTAACGATCTGCTCTGTCAATGCGTTCCTCCCCGATCCAGCGGTTATTGACTACAGCGCCGCCAAAGCCGCTCTCCTTAACTTCTCTAAGTCACTCTCGAAAGAAGTTGGTCCTCGGGGCGTTCGCGTCAATACCGTCAGTCCTGGGCCAGTCGCCACGGAGCTGTGGCTTGGCAAAGACGGTGTCGCCGCGATAATCGCCCATACCAGTGGCGGTGAGCCGGACGCCGTCGCTAAACGCGCCGCCGAGGACATGCTGACCGGCCGCTTTACCCGTCCGGAGGAGGTCGCTGATCTCGTACTGGTGTTAGCGAGTGACCGTGCCGGCAACGTTACCGGTTCAGATTTTGTCATCGACGGCGGGCTGGTCACCACGGTGTGAAGCGCAACAGCGGTGATCGACGATGTTGCCCACGACTCTTTTGCGACTAGGGGAATGCTCTGGCCCGCCAGCGCCGCATTATTTTGTTCGCGGTCGTCCACGCGGGATTACAGGCCACCGGTGCACGAATTCTGCGGTAAGCCGAGTGGGGTGCACCGCGCTAGACGTATACTCTTCACGCGTGTCCATAATATGTCTGATATCCATCCTGATATCCATACTGTGCACGCTGTGCCTCATATCTATACTGTTCGTACTGTGCCTGATATCCCTAAGAGGAGAATTGGGTACCGGGATACCAGCCGCGATTAACCTACGACGCCTGTTGGGTAGTAGCGGGGGTCCGGAATACTGGGACTACTGAAAGGGCAAGAACACCATGCAGCAGCCAAGTGCTGGTAGCGCTTCAGAGCTATCGCAAGAGCAAGGCGCCAGCTTGTACAACGAAAAGGAACGTATCAACCGGCTAAGCCGAATTCGCCAGCTGGTGTTTGGATCTCTGGACGGTCTACTAGTCCCACTCGGGGTGGTGAGTGGAGTCGCTGGCGGCACCGGCAATGTGCATGCGGTAGTGGTGGCCGGTATCGCCGAGTCGTTTGCCGGAGCGCTCTCCATGGGTGCCGGCGAGTTTATCTCCGGCCGTTCCGAAGCGCAGGTCCAGCTGACCGAAGTGAAGAAGGAGCTGGAAGAGATACATGACAACCCGGCATTTGAGCTGGAAGAGATGGCGCAACTCCTCCAATTTGAAGGGGTTGCCAGTGAGGACGCCCATCGCATAGCCAATACGCTGGTCCACTATCCCGAATCCTACCACCGGACCATGGTCGAGAAGGAGCTTGGGCTGGATATCGATCCCCCTACCGTCAAAATTCCTGAAGCCCTGACCATGTCGGCCTCCTACATTGTCGGCTCGATCTTTCCGCTGATCTCCTACTTTTTCTTTCCCATTCGCATTGCCCTCCCAGTCTCAGTCTTCCTTACGATCGTCGCTCTCGTCATCGTCGGGGTCATTAAGGGAA
>JBKQTH010000388.1:0-5950 GCA_052143275.1 Ktedonobacterales bacterium
AAGCCCAGGCGGAGGAGGGGAAGGAGGGGAGCGGTGGCGGTGAGGATGAGGCCGAGCAGGAAGAAGGCGAGGAGGGCGGCGGCGGCGGGACGGCGGCGGAGCAGCAGGCGCAGGCGTGCCACCCGGCCCAGCGATCCCCCCACAGTTCCCAGAGCCGCGAGCGTGCCCATTGCCCGGCCATACCTTCCTCGGCCTTCTCCGGCACGGTCCCAGAAGCCAGGAGCTTTGGTAGAATACATGGGGAACCGAGAGCCCTCTTCTCGATCCCAGTTATCGTCATCGTCGTCGAGGCTGGGCTGATAGTCGGCGGCCCAGCCGGTATCCCAGGTACCAGTCTCCCAACCTGCTTCCTCGTATTCGTCTTCATCCCAATCGTCATCCGGGTTGTAATTTCTGCCGTTACCTCTGGTTCGCCGGGGCGGAGCATCGTAAGTGTCGTCATAGAGGTCGTCGTCATCAGAACCGGGACCGTCAGGATCTCGCGGTAACGCGAATGGCACCGAGCCATGACGGTCCCAGGCCTCCAGGACGTCCGGGTCAAAATCGGTGGCGCGCCAGTTGCCGGCCTGCGGCTTACGGTTACGCATGGCGGCGCGGCGGAAGTTATCTCCCAGGCGCCGTGCCTGCCCCCCAAAGGCCTGCAAGGGGCCGTGGCGGACTTCCCGGTTCCGGGGAGAATCTTTAGCGTCTCGAGCATCTTTGGCTGGCATAGACAGGCGAGAGGGTTCATATCGAGAAGTGGGGGAGTTGTCAGACGCGGAAGGCGGCCGCAGCTCCCCCCGGTCCAGGTTTGACGCGCCGTATCGACTGAGCAGTCCGCTTCCGTGTCCACTGGCAGGATCTGATCCACTTCCGGGCTTATTCGACGGATTGGCCGATCGTGGTGAAGGACCTGAGTTGGATCCTTCCGATCGACGTGAAACGAATCGTTGCCGCCCGTTGTTCTCATCCATGCTAGCTCTCATCCCCTCCGCCGATGATTCACCGGTTGCCCGCCAGGCCACCGGCCGCGCCTGTTCTGCGCATACTCCAGGCGTTCGCAGGCTACCATGACGAGCGCAAATGCGTCAAGCAGCGTGGGACCTAAGCACCTCCGTCTAGAATCGCACCGCGCAACCGGTCCTCGGCTCTGTACGACCTGTATGCCGAAGCGGTAACAATGTTGCCAACCATATGCGAGTAAAGTAAATTAGTGAAGAGCGGCTGAGAGGCCTGGTGTGGGCGTAGGAAAAGGAACCGGTAGAGGCGAGGAGATGCATGTATAGCTTCCGGCAAGGGCCATGGATCAGGATAGGTGCTGCTGGTGCGTTCCTAATCCTGTTACTCTGCGCTCAATCTCTCGCCGCCGCTTCTGGATTCACCGGGTTTCTTCCAACGGCCAACGCCCATGCCGGTCTCCGCCTGCGGCCGGACCTACCGGCCGATGCGCTGCCAACTGCTTATGATCCCTCACCCAATCAGATTCTTCCGGTCCCGCCCGAGAAGGTCCAGATCACCTTCGGCGAGCAGATCAAGCCTGAGCTGTCGAAGATCGTGGTGGTCAACGCCTCCAACCAGGAAGTTGACGACCAAGATAGCCGGCTTAGCGCTGGTGGGCATATCCTGACAGTTACCCTACCCCTGCTCCCGGCGGGCACTTACGTGGTTTTGTGGCGTAGCGATTCTGCTCGAGATGAGCACATCGCCGGCGGTTCATATGAGTTCTCCATTGCCCGTGCTGACGGCACGGTACCGGCACTTAGCGGACCACTTCCCAAAGATACCCTTGTCGGCGGCTCAGTCGTGGCGCCGAGCCAGAACGTGACCGGTCCCTCCATTTTAGGAGCGGCCTCGCGCTGGCTCGGTTTGCTCGGCCTCACGCCGCTGCTTGGTATGCTCTTCTGGTGGGCAATGGTACAGCCGCGCCAGCATCTCAGCCTGACGTTGACCGCTGAGATCGAGCGGCGTATGCGGCAGGCGGCCAGTCTGGCGCTGCTCCTGATACTCGTGGCCAGTCTGCTAGAAGTAGCTGCCCAGGCGCTCGGGCCAGCCGGCTTTGTCGCTGCAATCAACTCACTACTGTCCTGGTCAGATAGTAGCCTGTGGGGTAGCCGATTTGGGCACGCGATTCTGGCGGGAGCTGCTCTTGCGCTGGCGGGATTGCTGGCCCTTTGGCGCTGGCCGAAGACCTTGAATGTGGCTCCGCGCGACCCACGTCACCAGCGTCTGTTGCTGCTCGCGTATGGAGCGGTACTGGCGCTGGCCTTTGAGTACTCGGGCCCCGCCGTATCCTCCACCGCATGGTGGGGTCCACTCATCGATTATCTGCACCTCCTGGCCAACGGCATATGGCTAGGCGGCTTGCTGTGTCTCGCGGCGGTAGTAATACCCGCTCTGCAGACTCGCAGCAGCCGGGAGCGGCAGGGGTATCTTGCCGCCAGCATCTCCCAGTTCGGCATTCCAGCGCTACTCGCGGTGACCTTTATTATCGTTACCGGTCCACTCGACGCTACCGCGCGGATGAGCAGCCTTCAGCAATTGTGGACCACCGCCTACGGCGCCTTGCTCTTCATCATAACCGGACTATTCCTGGCCATAGTGGCGATCAGCTACTATCACGCCTTCGTTCTCCGCCCCCGCCTGGCGCAATTGACTCGGGCCACCGGCGTGACGCAGATCGCCGGTTCGGAGACAGCAAGCCGTAAGCTCCACGGGCCGCCGGTCATCGGCAAGATTGCGCGCGATCTAGGAGGCGATATCCTCTCTCGAGCCTCACCTTCCGCCATATCCTCGCTCACCGGCGGCCGGTCGACCCTTTCCTCCACCGGAACCGAGCTCGATGACAGAGCCTCTGAGCTCTGGGCGTTGAACCAGGAGGTACGCATCGGCGGTGGCCATGAGGCTGGCAGCTTGGCGGAAAAGAAGTCCGAGGTGCTGGCGCAGGTAACGCTGAAGTGGCTGCGCTTCGAGGCGATTTTAGGTGTCGGCGTGCTGCTCGGCGCTGCTCTGCTGGGTCCGCTCTCCGGTGCGCTGCCGGTGTCCTCCACCAGCGGCGCGAGTTTTGGCTCTAGCGCCGGAGCACAGACCTTTACCCGCCAAGTCGACGGCCTGGCGGTAACTCTTAGTGTCAGTCCAGGACAATTCGGCAATAATACCTTTACCATTCTGGTCGAGAATCCGAACGGCGCTCCGGCAAATAGTGCCAGTGTGAGTATCGTAACCACTATGGAGTTAATGGATATGGGCACCAACACCATCGCGCTGACTCCAGCTACCACCGCGGGCACCTACAGCGGTCACGGCAATATTCCTATGGCGGGAAACTGGCGACTACAGGTCGTCGTACGAACCCAGCAAGATCCGTCACACGCGTACACGACTACCTTTACTATAGATGCCGGCTACCCGCTCCCCTAAGAGCCGGCCCAAAGTCATGTCAGCACTTTACCTGGAGACCGATTCACCCAAGAGAGCCCGGGCAATCACCAGACGCTGTATCTGGTTAGTGCCTTCGAAGATCTGGCTCACCTTCACGTCTCGCATATAGCGCTCCACTGGCCAGTCCTGAACATATCCGGCTCCCCCAAGCACCTGTACGGCGTCGGTCGTGACCTGCATGGCGGTGTCGGTGGCCAGGCACTTGGCCATTGCGGCGTGCTTAGAGGCGGGCTCGCCTTCGTCCATCTTAAACGCCGCTTCATAGACCAAGAGACGTGCCGCTTCGATCTTCATTGCCATATCAGCCAGCAGAAACTGTATCCCCTCAAAGGCACCGATAGGCTGGCCAAAGGCGCTACGCTCAGCGGCATAACCTGTGGAGACCTGAAAAGCCGCCTGGGCGACTCCCAGGCTGATCGAGCCCATATTAATACGTCCGCCGTCAAGTGAGGAGAGGGCGATCTTCAGACCTTCGCCTTCCCGGCCAAGCCGGTTGGTTGCTGGAATGCGGCAATTCTCAAAAATCAGTTCGCCGGTTGGGCTGGAGTGCAATCCCATCTTGCGCTCGCGCTTGCCGATGCTAAGTCCTGGAGTATCCTTCTCTACGATGAAGGTCGTGATGCCATGCGCGCCATCGTCGCTGGTACGTAGCATGACGGCGTAGATATCGGCAACTCCGGCGCTGGTCACCCAGAACTTGCTTCCGTTCAGCACGTAGTCGTCTCCGTCGCGTCTAGCGGATGCCCGAATGTTAGCAGCGTCAGACCCGGCATGCGCTTCGCTCAAGCAGAACGCTCCCAGGAGGTCACCGGCCGCCATTCCCGGAAGCCAGAGTTGGCGCTGAGCCCGGTTCCCGTATATAGAGACCAGGCCGGCTACCATGTTGTGGACTGCCAGCCACACGGCGGTAGACATATCCGCCTTGCCGATCTCCTCATATATGAGGGCGCCGGTTAGACGGGAGAGCTGCGAGCCGCCCAGTTCCTCGGGCACGAGGATGCCGGCCAGTCCCAGTTCAGCCAGCGGCCGCAAGATTTCACGTGGGAAATGGCTTTCCTCATCCCAGCGCCCGGCGTTCGGGGCAATTTCATTCTGGGCGAAGCGATGCACCAGGTCGAGTATCTCTTTCTGCTCATCGCTGAGTCGGAAGAACATCTTTGTTCCGTATCCTTTCAAGCTTGAATTTGACTGAATTAGACGCACTACCCTTGCAGCACATTGTGGCATGCAATGAAGGTTCACAGCAACTATTCTCTCAGCTCAAAAATCCGGCCGAGGTGAGTCGGATTGCCCAAAGCAGTAAAGGACAATAGAAAGCAAAGGCTGGAGATGGTAGAATTCCCATGATATTGAGTTCTTGCATACCTGGAACCTGGAGAATAGAGTTATGTCTAGAGTATGCAAGAGCGAGTAAGTGAGAGACTGGCGGCTTCGGGCAAGCGACGAGGCTTTGTCGAGGAGATTTCAAGTAATGGCATATCTAAGTGGCGGAGGGGTTAATTCAAGCCCCATCGAGACCCGTATCGAGCACGATTCACTCGGCAATGTTGAAGTGCCGGCCGCAGCGCTCTATGGCGCTCAGACCCAGCGGGCGGTTCTGAACTTTCCTATCAGCGGAATGCATGCTCATCCGGCGATGATTCGGGCTACGGTGCTGGTGAAAAAGGCGGCGGCGCTGGCCAATATGGAGACCGGCCGGCTCGAAGTGCGAATTGGCAAGGCAATCTGCCAGGCGGTGGATGAAATACTCTCCGGCCGGTGGCACGAGCAGTTCGTGGTGGATGTGTACCAGGCGGGAGCGGGCACCTCGCATAACATGAATACCAATGAGGTACTTGCCAACCTCGCCATCGAGATTCTGGGTGGACAACGCGGAGACTATAAGCTGGTGCACCCTAATGACCATGTCAACATGGCTCAATCCACGAACGATATCTTTCCCACTGCGATGAGGGTGGCGACACTCTTGCTTATCCAGGAGACTCTGCCGTCAATGGACCGGTTGGCGGGAGCTTTTCTCGCCAAAGGTCGTGAATTTGACCACATTGTCAAGTCGGGGCGCACTCACCTTCAGGACGCTACCCCAATCCGCTTGGGCCAGGAATTTGCCGCGTACGGGCTGACTCTCCGGCAGGACATCAAGCGGCTGGAGCAGGCCAGCCAGACGCTATATGAACTCAATGTCGGCGGCACGGCGGTGGGAACTGGACTGAATGCTGAGCCCGATTACATCAATGGCGTGGTGAAGCACCTTGCGGAGATGACCGGCTTACCTCTCCGCCGGGCGGACTCGCTGGTACAGATTGCGCCAAGTATGGCGTCCTTCGTCGAAGTCTCGGGAGCGCTACGGGTGTTGGCCACCGATCTCACCAAGATCGCCAATGACATTCGGCTGATGGCTTCCGGGCCGGCTACCGGATTCTATGAGATCGTGCTACCTGCGGTGCAGCCAGGCTCTTCGATTATGCCGGGTAAAGTCAATCCGTCGATGGCGGAGATGCTGAACCAGGTCTGCTTCCAGGTTCTGGGGCAC
>JBKQTH010000389.1:0-12900 GCA_052143275.1 Ktedonobacterales bacterium
CAGATCCGGTGAGAGGCCGGAGCCGACGGTAAAAGTCCGGATGGAAGAAGGTCGAATCGCCATTTCCCTATCCTGTTATCGCGGGATAGGGAAAGGCGTGTTCGCCTGCGTGCCGCCCCAGGTCGGGATGCTCCGGTCGGGGCGGCTTTGTTATGAGCAAACGGTTTCTCTGCTCTAGAGCCTCTCACTCCGCCGGGGATTCTGAAGGAGGCTTGCAGAAGACGTATGAATACTCATGTTGTCTCTTCACTAAGAGACGTGGAAGAGAATCGCTTCCTTCCGCCGGAAGAGACTGACTCCGAGGTGGCGCTGGCCGCTTCAGCGGGAGCCGGACGCCGCAGCCGATTTGGCACCGGCTGGGAGGGGTTGCGCCGCGCGCTAGTACAGGCATTGCCGGCGGTCGTCATCGGACTGGTAGCTCTTGGCGCCTGGCAGCTTCTAGCCCAGTCTGGAGCGGTGCCTGCACTCTTCCTGCCAACTCCCGCTGCGGTGCTGCGCTCCTTCTGGTTCTCGCTGACCAGCCCGAATAACAGTCTGGTTGGTTATGCGGCCATTACCTTGCTTGAGAGTCTGCTCGGTTGCGCGCTGGGAGCGGCGGTGGCTATTCCTCTCGGCTATGGCATTGCGCGCAGTCGATTGGTGGCCGAGGCAGCACAACCCTATATTGCCGGTAGCCAGGCCTTGCCTGCTCTAGCTCTCGCACCGCTGCTGGCGCTCTGGCTAGGCTACAACCTTACACCGGTGATTGTTCTCTGCGCGCTGATTGTCTTCTTTCCCATGGTCGTCACCACCGTGCTGGGTCTGCGGCTGCTCGACGTAGATCTTCTGGATGCCGCCAGAGTGGCCGGTGCTGGTCGTTGGGCTATGCTCCGCTATATCGAGCTACCGCTGGCCTTACCGAGCATTCTGGCTGGTCTGCGAACCAGCCTGACGCTTTCGGTTACCGGCGCTATTGTCGGCGAGTTTGTCATTGGCGGCAAGGGACTGGGTGAACTGCTGGTGGCTGAATTACAGTCCCTGGATTCGGCGGGTCTATTTGCCACGCTGTTAACCCTGGTAGCTCTGGCGACCGTTCTCTATGGTGGAATGCGCTGGATTGAACGGCGCTTTTCGTATGCGGAGGCATCTTCCCCATCATGATTCACCTAATTCGTCAGCGTCAGGGTCCGCGGTTCCAGACCCTGTTTACCCCGGCTCTGCTCTCGCTCTCCTTGCTGGTAGTTCTGGCCGGTTGCAGCTCCACCAGCGGCAATGACAGCTCGCTTCATCATCTTACGGTCGGCCTGACCTATGTTCCCAATATTCAGTTCGCGCCGTTTTACGTGGCTGAAGCGCTGGGCTACTATAAGGCTGCTGGGCTGGAGGTGACGCTGCAGCACCAGGGTGTGAGCGAGAGTGAATTTGGCGCTATTTCCGCTGGCCAGGAAGATGCCATCTTTGCTGGTGGCGACGAGGTGCTTCAGGCGTACAGCACCGGTATACCGTTAACCTATGTGGCGCAGGTGTATACCCAGTATCCGGTAGCATTGATCGTACCGGCCGGCTCGCCGATCCGTTCGGCCGCCGATCTGCGCGGTCACACCATTGGCATACCCGGAGCCTACGGCACGAGTTATACCGCGCTCCTGGCGTTCCTTAAGAGCGCCGGCCTGAGCACGTCGGATGTGAACATCGAGACGATTGGCTATACTCAGCCAGCGGCGCTGGTTGGCCATAAGGTGGACGCGGTAATCGATTATGTGAATGACGGCGTATATGCCTACCAGCAGGATAACTTTCCGGTGCGCACTATTGCCCTAGGTCAGCCAATCGTCTCCAACGGCATCGCAGTGCGCGACTCCGTGCTCGGCGCACGTCCCGGCGACATACGGGCGCTCATCAAGGCAACATTGCAAGGTGTGGAATATACCATGGCTCACCCAGAGCAAGCGGTTAAGCTCAGCAGCTCCTACATACCTGACCTGAATGACCCCGCGGAGGTAGCCGATGCCTTGGCGACTCTCCATGCGACAATTCCTTTCTGGCAGCGCTCCGACGGCAAGCCACTGGGCTACAGCGATCCCACTCTCTGGCAGGAGATGAACAACTTCCTTTACGGAGAGGGACAGCTGGGGAAGAAGGTAAATGTAACCAAGATCTTCACTAATAGCTACCTACCGGCGTAACCGGCTTGACGACGAGTGCTTCCAGGTGAGACAGTGTCTACTGGTTCTGGAGTACTTTGAGCGCATGCCGGGGAGTGAGGGAGCGAATGTCGGTCGGCAGCCTGAACGGCGAGAACTGGCGCCTACTGAGTTCCAGCCAGGAGCCAATGCAGCGCCAGCTAGCGCTGAGTGAAGCGCTGTTGGCAACGATGAATGAAGGATCCCTGCCAGTGCTGCGCTGGTACGTATCGGAGCGGCCGGTCCTGGTGCTGGGCAACGGCCAGTCACTGGACGCGGTTGATCTGAGTGTCTGCCGTGCTCACGAGGTGGAGGTCCTGCGCAGAACCTCTGGAGGCACAGCCGTACTTCTCGACCGCCATGCCGTCAGCATGGAGGTCGCACTCCCTATCGGACACCCTCTGGCCGGCGGTGACATCATCCATAGCTATCAGTGGATCGGCGAACTTTGGGCACAGACATTACAGGTGCTGGGGATTGCGGAGGCGCGGGCGATTCCCACTCAGGAAGTTCGCGACCTGCCGGCTCTCGCCAAGGATGATCCGGTGCGGCTGGCCTGTTACGGCACACTGTCGCCGTATGAGCCGGTGGTTGGGTTGAAGAAAGTGATCGGTCTGTCTCAGGTGCGGCGCCGCTCCGCGGTACTGTACCAGGTAGGGGCGCATCTTCAGTGGCGACCTGAGGCTCTGGTGGCGCTCCTGGCACTCTCCGAAGATGAGCGCAGATCTCTTATCCCACGCTTGCGCGCCTCGGCGGCGGGAATAGATGAAATGGCTGGTCGCAGCATAGCGGCTGGAGAGCTGCGAGATGCGACCCATAACCTGCTTGCCGCCCTTCTGGGTGTGTGCCTTACCCGCGGCGGCTGGACTGCGGCGGAGCGGGCCGCCGCCGAACGCATAGAACTCGAACGCTTCCAGCCGGTGGGGCATAAGGCCGGGCCTGGGCATGAAGCCAAGAGCTGGGAAGAACGTACGGAGCACTAGATGCGGTTGACAGTCTTGCCCATGAACTTGCCGAATAGCTTATAAGCCCACTTGCGCAGGAAGTAGCGCTCTATGCGTTTGGGGTTGCCGCTGGCAACGACCTCCGCCATGTAGATCGAGCTGTCCGCTTTGTGTGCCGCGCGCGCCACCTTGTGCTCTTCAGCCAGAGCGTGCTTGACCTCTTTGCCAGTGGTGCTGGTTTTGCCTTCAGTCTCGTGGGATGTCATAGTAATCTCCTCGCCGGTACTGCGAACGCCTATATGATGCGGCCGGCCGTATGCGTTCCGTGAACGCTTGGTATCGTACACTGCCCGCCAGCATCTTGTCAAAGCGCTCAGCCGATGGTACTGGTAGCGGATGCTGAGACCAGCCGGTTTGGCGGCTCCAACGCGCGATGTTCTATAATTCAAAGGTTACGAGAGAATTAGAAGCCCTATATACATACATCACCACTACCACCTCGAAGCGCTAAGTGCCACGCGGTGTCGCCGGTGGCCAGTCAAAACGGGATCATGCGACGTTATGCCAAAGCTATATGGATGGGTGCACGAGGTCGTGCCGGAGAGTCCAGCCGATCTGGCGGGACTGGTCTCCGGTGATCTCGTTGAGACCGTCAATGGGAATCCGGTACGTGATCTGGTGGATTACCAGTTCTATACCTCGGAGGAGGAGTTGCTGCTTGGCGTGGTGCGCAATGGACGCGCAATTGAAGTACTGGTGGCCAAGGAGACTGACCAGGAGATGGGCATCCGTTTCGGCGAGGAGCCAGCTCCTTACATTCGCATCTGCGCCAACAAATGTGTCTTCTGCTTCATCAAGGGTTTGCCGGAGCGTAAGCAGCCGCTGTCGGGATTGCCGCTGGGCATGCGCGATACGCTCTACATTAAGGACGATGACTATCGCTATAGCTTCCTTTTTGGTAATTTCATTACTCTGACGAACCTAAAAGAAACTGACTGGAAACGCCTCGAAGAGCAGCGGCTGAGCCCGGTCTATGTCTCGGTGCATACTACGAACCCGCTCTTGCGTCGTAAGATGGTGGACGGCCCTCGCTCTGGCGAGATAATGGAGCAGCTACGGCGCCTGGGTTCGCTTGGTATAGTCTGCCATACACAGCTGGTGCTCTGCCCTGGTATCAACGATGCCGACGAACTGGAGCGTAGTATAGCCGACCTGGCGACACTACGACCAAACGTGGCTTCCATATCGGTGGTTCCAGTAGGGCTGACCAGGTATAACAATCTGCTCAAGGTCGGCGATCTACCGGCGATGCGCAGCTTCCAGCTGGCAGAAGCGGAGGAAGTGGTTGAGCGGGTCGAGCGGTGGCAGAGGCACTTCGCCGCTCTGCCAGGTTCGGGTGGATTACCGTTTAGCTATCTCTCAGATGAATGGTACTATCTAACCAAGCGTCCTTTTCCTAAAGCCCGGCATTACGGTGAATATGCCCAGCTCGAAAATGGCGTCGGTATGACGCGAAAGCTGTTGGACGACTGGCACAGGCTCAAGCATAAGCTTCCCAGGAAAGTGGAGCCGGTACGTAAGCTGGCAATCATCACTGGGGTCATGGCAGAGCCGGTCATTACCCGGCTCGCACGTGACCTCCAGACGATTCCTGGACTGCAGCTTCAAGTCGTACCGGTGGCCAATCGCTTCTTTGGACCTCTGGTAACCGTAGCTGGATTGCTCTGTGGCCAGGACGTACTCGACACCATTCTTGAAGCTTGCGATGATTTTTCGCCGGATGACCTGATTATGTTGCCGCGCGTTATGCTTGATAATGCGGGGAGCCGCTTCCTCGACGACATGACTGTGGACGAGTTTCGCCAACGATTGACGGCACGGGTGCTCTTCGCCAAGACCGCAGCCGAGTTTGCCGCCGCGGTAGCGACACTTGCTGCCGGATAGAAAACGGATTATGTTCCCAAAAGGATTACGACTCATGCGGCCTGGAGTATCTTCTCGCTATTCACTGGCGGCTATGCTTGCGATGCTTGCGCTGGTACTATGCTTGGTCGGCTGTGGAACGCAGGGAAACGCTCCGCCCCTTGGTACACCGGCGAATGCCACTCTTACCTCACTTCCTTCAGCCGGCTCCAGTGGCGCAGTGGCCACTGTCGTGCTGAAGCCGTTTAACGCGCTGCATGTCACCGTATACTACCGGGGGAATAAGTTACCGACCGTTGATGCCCGTACTCCGGCGCAGCTTCGGGAGAGCAGTTGCGCTGGCCCAGTGGTTGCGCCAATCACGGTCAGTGCCTTTGGCGCCACCGCACCGGGCTCCACCTCCAGCCTGGTTAGCTATTCCCCTGATCCCGCCGGCGGCATGGATATCTCAGAAGCGCCCAGCGGAAATCTATACGTGGTCGTACTGAATCCGCAGGCTAATCTGCTTACCGGCTATCTGGTCTGTGGCGCTCCACTGTCCGGTCAAAACCAGTACTTCGATCTCTATCCTCCCCAGGTTGGCAATGCCGGGATCGCGCTGGGAACCGCACTGATGAGCCCTATTGCCGCGACGGCCCTGAGCTTTAGCATTACCCGCGGCACTTTTCAGCCCGTTGCCTGGGCGGTTCACACCGGCAGCTGTACCGGTGCAGTGCAGGCTAGCGGTTCGTTTGAGGCCAAGACAGCTAAGCCAACTGGAGTCATCTATCAGAACCCCCAAGCTCACCGCTGGTGGATTATCCTCGCGGGAGCCGGTGGCCAGACTCTTTGCGGCCAGGTAGCGTAGCAGCATCCCGGAAAGGAAACTGCCGATGATGATGAGTGAACAGGATGTAGAGTGCCGCCGCCTTCTGTTGCTGGTCTCACCCACCACCTACCGAGCCGGTGCCTTCCTGGATGCTGCCGGTAAGCTAGGAGTCGAAGTGGTACGCGGCATAGACGTGCCGCGGGGACTCAGCGAATGGTGGGATGTACCTCTGGCGTTGGACTTCACTGACCTGGAAGGAGCGATAGACGCCATCTTGAAGTACGCTGCCGAGGCGCCCATTTCCGCGGTTGTTGCGGTTGACGACAGCGCTACGTTGCTGGCCAACCACGCGGCGGAGGCGCTCCGCCTACCGCACAATTCTCCGGCGGCGGCCGAAGCGGCACGTGACAAAGGCATTATGCGTGAATGCTTCGCCAATCACCAGGTACCTTCGCCGGTGTTCCGGCGATTCGCCTTGACCGATGATCCTGCTCAGATCGCCGGCACGGTAAGTTATCCCTGCGTCGTTAAGCCCCTCCGGCTCTCCGGTAGCCGGGGCGTGATACGCGCCAACCAGCCTGACGAGTTCGTCGCCGCTTTCCATCGCCTGAAGCGGCTGCTGCTCTTAGACGGCAACCCGCTTGCGGGTACTGACATTCTCGTCGAAGACTTCATTCCTGGATTCGAGGTGGCTCTCGAAGGGCTGTTAAGCTTTGGGGAACTCCAGGTACTAGCGCTTTTTGACAAGCCGGATCCGCTGGATGGCCCTTTCTTTGAAGAGACGATTTATACCACGCCGTCTCGCCTGCCAGAAGGTACTCAGTCGGCGATCGCCGACTGCGCGGCCAGAGCCGCCGCCGCTATCGGACTCACCGATGGGCCAGTCCATGCCGAACTACGAGTCAATCAGCAAGGCCCCTGGATGTTGGAGATTGCCGGCCGCTCGATTGGAGGTCTCTGCTCTACCGTCTTGCAGTTCGGCACCGGCATGTGCCTGGAGGAACTGCTTCTGCGGCATGCACTTGGTTTTGATGTGGCATCATTCGACCGGCAAGGCGAGGCGGTAGGGGTGATGATGATACCGATTCCCCGCAGCGGTTTGCTCAAAAAGGTAAGCGGAGTCGAGGAAGCGGCCGCTGTGCCATGTATAGATGGCGTCGAGATTACCGCTAAAGTAGGAGGTCCCATAGTTGCGCTTCCCGAGGGCAGCAGCTATCTGGGATTCATTTTTGCCCATGCGGCTGATCCAGCGACCGTTGAGGCGGCGCTCCGCGAGGCTCACCGGCGATTACGCTTCCAGATAAAGGCAACCTTAGAGATTATCCCGCTGGTAAACGCATGAACTCTATGAGGGTCCGGTTTCGGAGCGAGGCACTCGTATCGTCACTGTAGTACCAGGCCCCGTCTGGTTGCGTACGGCCAGTGAGCCGCCGACCAAGGCTACCAGAGCGCCGTGGGTCAGGAGGCCTGTGCGCGTACTGCCGGAGCCGAGGCCCGGCAACTCCTGAGATTGCGAAGTAGAATCATTATGGTCGTGTTGGTCGTGCACGGCTTTAGCCGCCTCACTCTGGATGCCGACACCGTCGTCGCTGACTCGCACAACCACGGCACGTTGGTCTGCCTCAAGCTCCACCGCGAGCCTGAGGCGCCGGTGCAGATCACCTCCACGACCGTGGCGGCCGGAGTTGCGTATCGCCTCCAGTGCCGCTCCCAGAAGCAGATCGGCTACTATGGGCGGCAGCTTGTCGGCGGCAACGCAGGCGTCGGGGCTTGCCGTCCACTCCACCTGGTCAAAGGTGCCGCGAAACTCGCCATCTAGCGACGAGCGCAGCACCGCCACCAGTCCATGCTCCAGCCGGCGCGGATTGGCGGCTGGTGCTGCACGCATCACCGCCGCCAAATCGTGATGGACGTGGCCAAGCTCCTGTACTACTGCCTGGAGTTCAGTCAGATCAATCAAGGGCTCTGGGGCTAGCTCTGTAGTAGTCGCTAGCGGCGCACCGCCGGCACGAGCAGAACGAGGAGAGGCCGGCGCCTGAACCGGCGGCGCTGCACCCTGTACCAGCACCTTTCCACGAAGGGACTCAAGGCGGAGCATAGCCAGGTGCAGCCGAGGGAGCACGTCATCATGCAGCAGCCGGCGTGGAAGCGCGGCGCTCAGTTCGGTCTCCAGCCCTCGGCGCCTCGCCAGCGAGACGATTGCCTGGGTAGCGGCGAACTCGCCAACCGCGTCCAGGATGCGCTGCCCACACGCCCGCGCCATCTCCAGATCGGCGGATGTATAACCGGCGCCATCCGACCTTGGTCCGAGCGCCAATCGTGCCACCACGCCCCGCTCGTCCATTACCGGCAGCACCCATTCGCGCTCACCCAGTGCCGCCATCCCGGACAGGTTGGGCGCAGTGTAGGTAAAGGTGCGGTGCAGCCGGCCGGCGGTAAGGGAGAGCTTGCCGCGTGAGGCACCGAGTACATCTCGGCAAAGGCTGGTAAATAGGGCCCCTACGCTTTGTTCTACTTCTTCCGGCTCTGGCGTAAGCCAGCTGGTATGGCCGGTAGCCAAACTGGCGACGAACGGACGCAACTGCCCCAGTAACCGGTCATGCTCACTATACGACTGGCGAGTGAATAGTGCGTAGATTGCGGTGGCTAGGGTCACCAACAAGAGAAAATCCGGCAGCGCTTCCGGTTGGAGGGTCGCCATGCCCGAGACGACAGCGGCGAGTACCAGAGCCACCGCGACCGTTCCGCGCCAGTGACTCAGGAAACCACGCTGCGGCAGACGACGCTCCACCAGTACGCCCTGGCGCATGACCGCCCACCCGGCAAGCAGGATAAGTGCCGCCATGGCCAGCTGAACCAGCGAGTCTGCCGCTACCAGGATAACAGATACGTGCCCGGGCGGAGTCTTTGGTAGAGCAACGGGGAGCACGCTCGGAGCAACATTGCCGAGCATGGCATGTTCAGCCAATGATGAAGCAATACCAATGAGCGCTACCACGCCGCCTACGCACATCATGCAGATCGAGGCCAAGAGCAGCGCCGGCCTGGCCTGCACCCAGGCATCAACAGGGTCCCAGAGCAGCACCGCATCCGGAGTGCCACCCAGCACGCTTGCTCCGGTATTGGCAGGCGTTGGACGCAGCCGGCGCGCGGCCAGGGATGCCCATGGCAGGCCGGCGCAGGTGGTGACGTAGAGCACAAATGCGAGACCAAGAGCCGGAAGCGCCGGTGAAATCTGGATATCGACAGGTGCCCGTTCACGCATTCCCAGCGCTGTTCCAAGTAAGCGGATAAAATCACCATAGTGCTCGATCGCGGGCCAGTTCACCAGAACTAGCAGGGCCGATAAGCAGCCAAGCGTGGCTACGGCTAGTAGAGCGGGTACCCGCCAGCCGCGCATCGTCCCGGTGAGACCAGTGTAGTGCAATCCGGTTGCCAGCCAGAGGAATGGTGCGATGAATCCCGGCACCCAGGAGAGGTGCCACCAGAAGTCCGTAGGCGACGGTCCCCCAGGCACACCGGCGCCGACCAAGGCTCCATGGCATAGGAAGAAGAGTGCTGCCATCAGCAATCCCAACCCGCCGGTCCAGGTGACCACACTTGATCGATTGCCGATCAGCAGCACTGTAAGTCCCAGCCAGAGGTAGGTGATGAGATTAAACACTGACAGCGCGATGGCTATCTGTGCCAGTGCAGCCTGGAGAGTGAAATCTGCTAGATTCACGTTATGGCTTCCCCTCGCTCTCTCCCTCGAATAGCGGTACCCAGCCGTTCTTACGATCCGGGACCAGGGCGCGGCCCTCCTCGTCCCAGATGATGGGGCGGTCACGAAGATAGATCAGGGTGGCCCTTGCACGGGCAACCTTCTCATCAGTAGTGCTGTCGCTAAGCCGCCAGGCATCGTAGATCCGCCCATTGGTGCGGCTCACGGCCCGTGCATCGCGCAGACCCAGCCGCTGAGCTATTTGCTCATTGGTCAGCCCCTGGGCCACTAACTCAGCAACGCGTAGTTCATTGGGCTCGAGTAGAGCGCGCGGTGAGCTCGCATCACGCTCGCGAACCTCATCCACTCGATCTTCGATCTCTGGATCGATAAAGCTGCGGCCGTCAATTGCATCTTGCAGCAGGGGTACCAGCATGGCGGGCAGCAGATAGTTGCTCTTACGTACGTATCCGTAGTGGCTCAGGATTCCCGCAGCGCGGAACTCGCGGAAGTAACTGTCGTCATCCTGGATCGAATAGAAGACCACCGGGAATCGCGGGCGCTCACGGCGAATCGCCACCGCGGCTCCCACGCCGCTCTGGGCTCCTGCTCCCAGCTCTGGATCGCGAAGTTCCACGTCCATCAAGGCAACTTCTACTGTGCCGGTATCGCCTCCTGTGGTCTCTACCGCGGCGATCGCCTCACGGGCGGTTGAGGCCTCGGCAACAACCAAGACCTCGCCTGTTGCCTCCAATCCCTGGTGTAGCGCTTGGCGCACTGATTTGTGATCTTCAACCAGTAGCAACTTAATCATAATCTGGTGTCCAATGAATTAGCCGGTACTGTCCGGCTACCTAGCAGTCGCAAAAAGGCGCGATTCTCTGCTACGTAGAGATGCTTTATAGTAGACGGTAAACCAAATTGTCTAGGAGAGCTCATTTAAGACGATTGGAGAGAATATCGCACAAAAATGTATACTATGATAGGCTCTATCTTAAGAGTCAGTGCTCTTGGCAAACAAACCTCCCACTAACTTTGTCGAGGGAAACGTTACCCGGGCAACCGGAGGCCCGAGCTATCGGGCATGAGTGTCAGCTCGTTTTCGAGGGGCTTTTCATTCGTCCCCTGGCTCAAGACCAGAGGGTTTCCTGGAAAGAGATTATATGAATTTGACGCCGGTAGTTCCCATCGTGCTGATTGTGTTCTTCTGGGCAATTGTATTTGTGGCCTGCTTTGTTTCTTTTGCGCGCATGTTGCGCCTGCCGACCGAGCCGGAGATAGAAGAGGCACTCGACCACACCTCCGCGGAGGACGGCGCACAGACTCCGACACACTAAACTTGGGACAGCAGACGCTATGGCCATGGATGGCCATGGATGGCCATGGATAGATAGTGAGATAGATAGTCATATATAGACATAGAAGGGAAGTGCTCTGCTATGGCTGTGACCTTGAAGTCACGCAAGGACATCGCCATGCTTCGGGATGCCGGGAGGATCGTAGCCGAGACCTACGAGGCGCTGCGGCCACATGTGGTGGCTGGAGTTACCACCGCCGACCTTGACCATATGGCGGAGGAATTCATTCGCAAGAGCGGCGCGCTGCCCATGTACAAAGGCTACGGCGCTTTGCGCGACCGGCGTGGTCGGATCGTTCGGCCTCCCTTTCCGGCTACAATCTGCGTAGCTATCAATGAGGTCATCTGCCACGGCATCCCAAGCTCCGGGCAAGTCCTGAAAGATGGAGATATCATCGGCGTCGACATAGGCACTCTGTATAAAGGATGGGTTGGCGACTCCTGCCGAACCTTTACTGTTGGCCAGGTGGACCGGGCATCAGAGAAATTGGTCAATGTCGCCGAGCATTGCCTGGAGCTGGGTATAGAGCAGGCGCAGCCTGGCCATCACCTGGGCGACATAGGCGCAGCGATCCAAACCTACGCCGAAGCGCAGGGGTTCTCGACCGTTCGTGAGCTGGCAGGTCATGGGGTGGGTCGCGCACTCTGGGAGGAGCCATCGGTATTACACTTCGGCAAGGCGGGCACCGGGCTGCGTATCGAGGTTGGTATGGTGTTCACCATCGAGCCCATGATTAATGCGGGCAAACCTGAAATTCGCACACTTGACGACCATTGGACCATCGTAACTGCTGATGGAACACGCTCCGCGCAGTTTGAACATTCTATGGCCATTACCGAGCACGGGCCGGAATTGCTGACAGTATTGTGATTTCGAGTGTCAAAGCGCACGCAATTCTACGCCCGACTATTCCCCACTACAAGCCGGGATCGACCGTGTATTCCTAACGGAACACGGAAAGGACGGATGAGTTATGGCTGTCAGGTTTGGTACATTCGCCCCTCAAGGGTGGCGTATGGATTTGGTCGAGATTTCTGATCCGGTTGAGAAATACGAGGCAATGACCAATGTAGCGAAAGCGGCGGATGCACTACCCGGTTATGACTCGATCTGGCTCTTTGATCACTTCCATACTGTACCTACGCCTCAGCTGGAGACGACTTTCGAGTGCTGGACGATTACCGCGGCGCTGGCGCGTGACACTAAGAGAGTCAAGGTGGGGCAGATGGTAACCTGTCTTGGTTACCGTAATCCCGCTCTTCTGGCCAAGATGGCCTCAACTGTGGATGTCCTGAGTCATGGCCGGCTCTGTTGTGGCATCGGTGCCGGCTGGTACGAACACGAATGGCGGGCTTACGGCTATGGCTTCTCCGAGACACGCGACCGAATGCGAGCCTTTCGCGAGGCCACCGAGATTCTGGTGAAGATGTGGAGCGAGGACTACCCGGTTTTTAAGGGGGAATATTACTCCATTGACCGGCCAATCAACGAGCCTAAGGGTGTGCAGCAACCGTACCCGTCCCTGTGGATCGGCGGCAGCGGTGAGCAGGTAACCCTGAAGCTGGTGGCACAGTATGGTAATGCCTGCAATATCGGTAGTAACCCTGATACGATCAAGCATAAGCTCTCGGTGTTACGTGGCCACTGCGAGACCGTCGGCCGAAATTATGACGACATCATCCGCTCGGGTAACACCAATATCTTTCTGATTAAGCCGGGTGAAGACCCAGAGAAGGCAACTGAGAAAGCCTACAAGACTATGGGGCGTACCTTCGAGGACTTTGCCGCGAATGTAAAAATCGGCACACCAGATCAGATTCGGGCGTATATTCATACTCTCGTTGACGCCGGCATAAATTATGTGATTACCTCGTTCCCACGTGTGGCCTACGACCATGAACAATTGCACTGGTTCGCCGAGGAGATCATTCCGCACTTCCAATGAATGGACGTGCATTGCTCTCATTGTTTATATCGGTAGCTAATGTTAAACTCTTAATAG
>JBKQTH010000390.1:0-13402 GCA_052143275.1 Ktedonobacterales bacterium
CTCCCGCGCTAAATTTGCCATCATGTCGGCTTTAGTTGGTCTGGGCGTCCTGCTCTTGGCAACAGCCATCGCCAGTCTGGTCACCAGCGCCATTCCCGGCGCCACGCCACCGGCATAACCGGAGACCCTGCAGACAACTCATGAACTACGTGAGGAGACCATTCATGCATGACGTGCCGACCCATTTGGAAATTGCCGACAAACTGGTCTTTGGCCTGACAGCCGGCCAAACCCTCTTCAGCGCCGCCGGCATCTTTGTGGGCTACAGCCTATGGAAACGCCTTCTGCTGCTGGGACTGCCCGTATTGGCCTCGCTGCCGCTTGCGGCACTGGCCAGTCTCCTGCTGATCTCGCTGGGCCTGATCCGTCCGGAAGAGCGCTCCCTCGACCAGTGGGGCTTCATTCTGCTGCGCTACCTGGTCCAGCCTAAAGTGTACCTGCTCGCCCGTGCGGAAATCGCTCCTGCGGCCAATGAGCCGGTAGAGCGGCTGGATTAGAAAGAAGAATCGAACGCATGTCAAATCCGCCCAAAAAGCGACCTCGCCCACGCCTGGTCGGTGAGGTGCAACGTGCCTACGTCTCGGCTCGAACGATTGTCAACGGGAATCTCTTATGCCTGCGTCCTACCGGGGCGCCGGTCACCCCGGCCCCTGGTTCGCGTGATTCGTACTGCGCGGTGCTCGAAGTCTCCCCCATGAATTTTCTACTGCGTTCCAAGGAAGAACAGGCAGACATAATCGCCGGCTTTGAAACCTGGCTCAACGCCCTCCGCTTTCCGGTGCAGATTCTCGTGCAGGTGCGCCGGCTGGATCTGGGGCCGTACGTGAGCCGGCTCCAGGCCGTGGTGACCGCACAGCTGGAGGCCTTCGAGGATGGGCAGGCGCAGAGCGCCGCGCGGGAACGCTGGGTCCAGGTAACCACCGACCACATCTCCTTTGTGCAGAGTCTGGCCCGCAAGAAGCTGCTCCTGGAGCGCCACTTCTATGTGTTGCTCACCTTCGAGGGGGAGACCAGTGCCGCCATTGCCGGCGCGAGTCTCGGGCAGCAGATTCAGCGGCGCTGGACGAGCCGCTGCCGCCGCGGCGCGGAAGCCGTAACCGGCAATTCTCTGGGCGGCGGACCATGCGGAGAAGTGGGTGGTCGCAGAAAGATCCGGCAGGACCGGCTCTCTGGGGAGACGCTCCTGGCCTGGCAGCGGCAGGCTTCGGCCGAGCAGCAGCTGGATCTGCGCGTCGCCGAGATGACCCGGCAGTTCGAGCGGCTGAGCCTGGAGGTCGAGCGTCTAGATGGGGCAGAGCTGGCGAGCCTCTACTATCGGGCATTGACTCCGGAGCGGGCGACACAGCATCCACTGCCGAGTGACGTGATTGCCGCCCTTTTGGCGCACCAGAAGCGGGACGCTACCACCCTCGCCGATCTCCTGGCACCGGCCAGCGTGGAGCTCTCCCCGGACCACCTGTGTCTGGAAGGTGAGTACAGTCGGGTACTGGCCCTCACCAGCTACCCCCGCAGGGTCTTTGCCGGTTGGCTTGCCCGCATCATCGATGTGGACATGCCGCTGGACGCGTCGCTGCACATCCATCCACGCGACGCCCGCGCCGCCCTTGGAACACTGCGCCGTCACCTCGCCCAGTACGAGGCCAGTGCCGCGCTGGACCATCGGATGGGGCGTATCCCCGACCCGGAGCGCCGGGTCGCCGTGGAGGATGTCACTCGCCTGCAAGAGCGCATTGAACGCGGCACCACGCACGTCTTCGACTTCGGGCTCTACATCCGTCTCTACGCGACGCGCCAGGGAGGACTCGCTCAGCTGGAGTACCGCACTGAGCAAGTCTATGGTGCCCTCGACCATCTGGGAATGGTGGCCAGACCCGCGCGATGGGAGCAGGATCTGGCGTTTGCCTCCATTCTGCCCCAGAACCGAGACGCCCTGCACCGGACCCGGTTCTTCGACACCGAAACCATTGCCACCACCTGGCCCTTCTCGACTAGCAGCATGTCGATGTCGGAGGGTATTCTCTGTGGGCTGGTGCCGGCCAACGGTAGTTTGGTCATTCTCGATCCCTTCTCGCCCAGATTTGAGAATGCCAACCAGGTGGTCTTCGGGGTGAGTGGCGGCGGCAAGTCCTATGCCGCCAAGCTCCGCGTGATCCGCTCCCTGATCGCCGGTATTTCCTCGATCATTGTGGACCCCGAGAACGAGTACCAGCGGCTCTGCCTCGAGCTTGGTGGGCAGGCCATTCGTCTGGCTCCAGGCTCGAACCAGCACATCAATCCCTTCGACTTGCCCACCCGAGAAGACGCCCTCAGCGACCAATCCGGATCAGGAGAGGCCACTCTCGTCAGCTACTCGAGCGACGACGAAGATCCGCTGGCTGACAAGATCCAGTCGCTGCATGCTTTATTCGATCTTCTCTTGGCTGACCGCGGTCCCGGCCAGCCCGGCACGCTCTCACGTAACGAGAAGGCCCTGCTCGATCAGGTAATCTATGTCGCCTATTTGCGGGCCGGTATAACTAGCGATCGCCGCACCCACTCGCGGCCAGCCCCACTACTGCGCCAGGTCCACCAGGTGCTGACTGGACCGGCCTACCAGCGTGAAGACACCACTGGGCTGGCGAACCGGCTGCATCGCTATGTGGAAGGCGGTCTCTCCCGACTGTTTGCCGCGCCCACCGATGTCGAGCTGGACAATCCCCTGGTGGTTTTCAATATTGCTGACCTGGATGAGGAGCTACGCCCCCTTGGCCTCTACCTGGTCTCGGACTGCATCTGGACCCATGTTCGGCGGGAAGAGCTGGCGCCTCGCCCCCGCTTGCTGCTGGTGGATGAGGCCTGGAGTCTGCTCCAGTTTCCCGAAGGGGGACGATTCCTCTCCAGTCTCGTGCGCAGAGCCCGCAAGCGCTACCTAGGGGTGGTGACCATCAGCCAGGACATCAATGACTTCCTGGGTAGCGAGTGGGGGCGAACTATCTGATGTGGCTTGCAAGCGGTGTTTAGCGCTATCCTGCGCAGGCTCGTCGTCTTTGTGTACCACAGGTTTAGCCTGGTTGTCAAGTGCACCGGGTTTAATCAAGTGGGCTCGGAACACCTGGAGAGTATGAGCCGCGTACGCTTCGGGATCGAGCCCACTGGCTTCCTGTCGGGCCTGGTACTCGGCCTGCTGTTTGGCCCGGAACCGTTCGTTCCGCTCGTCGCGAAGCTGGATCATTTGCTCCCGAGTGTACACAAGTTGCGTTGCCATAGGCGTTAGGGTCAATTCCACATCGAGGTTGGGCTCCTCACCGGTGGGTTTGGCCTTCAACGTGTCCGGGTAAAGCGTGATCTTGGCTCCTACGGCGTGCAGGATTGCGGCCATAATGGGAATATCCTCTTCACAAGACGGATCCAGGACATCGATTAGGTCGCTGTACACGTAGTAGTAATTTTGGGCGAAATCGCGTAAGAGGTCCTCCTGTTGCTTCTTGCGAGACGCTTGCTGCTCTATGGCGGCGATCTTCCGGCTGGCCTCGTCTATCACTTGGCCAATCTTCGTAAGTTCGCTCCTGATCATTACACGGAGGTAGTCGGCAGTTTCTGGTTGGCTAAGTTCTTTTACAAGTGTTTCGGCGCGGTTTTGTTGGTCAGCTCGTACGGTGCGCCAGTGGTCCAACGGGTTAGTTCCTGTGTCCTTTTCTTTAGCTGATCGCTCAGCGTTCAGATCATCGAGCACGTCCAAATAGGATTTGCCCTCGGTAGGGATGAAGGTTGATGCCATCTTACCGACCACATAGTTCCAGGCAAACGGGTCTACGTCTTTCACCGACAGGACCAGTCCTGAGCACTCTTTGGGGGTGATCTCGTGCATGTGGCATTCGTAATAGAGATAACGCTTTGCCGGTTCATATTTAGGCTGATACTTGACGCTGTGGACCCGCAACGTGCCTCCACACTGGCTACACTTGGCCAAGCCACCACCAAGGAGGGTATTGTAGCTGTACGTGTAAGGTTTGGGACGCTGGACTCGGTGAGCTAGGTCACGGCGCGCGGCGAGCAGGCTAGCCATGCGTTCGTCTACTATCGGCGCAGGTGAGCCGTGTGGTGGAGTCACGACAACCTGCTTGTCGAGGGGTATATGCTTCCGGGCGAACCACTCGTCTTCATGGTTGGCGTCGGGATCGCGGGGCTCATCCTCATAGGCGGTACGAAAGTTGGTCAATTTACCCAGGTTAATCTGGTCGTCAATAATGTACCGCAGGGTCGCGGCATACCAAGTGCGGCGCGTATCGGTGCGATGACGGAACTGGGCTTGCGTGGGCACTCCCCCGACGTTCATTCGAGCAGCGATGCGATCGCAGCTCAACCCTTCTTCGGCAAACAGTCGGATGATCTCCTTCCGTGCAGCAAAGGGTGTCTCCGCGAAGTCTGTAGAGTAGCCAAGCTCGGCGAAGGTCCGCTCGTCGGGGATGACCTTCTTGTCGGTAACGTTGCCTTCCTCGTCCCAGGCGCATGCCACGTAGCGATAGCCGTATGGTGCGGAAGCGCCCCGCATGTAGCGCCCGTTGCGGGCGTGGGATTTCCTGGCCCGGAGCGTTATGCGAGCGCGGCTCAGGTTGTCGAGCTGTGCCTGGTACGCAGCATCCAGGTAACGCTTCAGTGTCTCGTGGTTACGTTTGCGCACCACGAGGCCGTCTTCCCCCATCGAGACGATATGCAACGTGATTCCTGCTTTGTTGAACTGCTCCAGGAAGGCCAAAGCAACGGCTTGCCCTTGCCGAGTCATACGGTCCGTGCGATCAATGATCAGGTTCGGAACGTGTCGCGCTTTCATCTCCTTGAGCAACTCGTTCAATTCAGGTCGGTCCATGACGGTGCTGGTATAGGCTTCCTTTTTGACGCAAGCTTCCTCGACTACCATGCCATGTTCGGCTGCGTAGTCACGGCAAGCTTGTACCTGGTCGTCAAGGCTGGTCCGGTCTTTCTTGCTCTGCCGTTGGGTCGATACGCGTGGGTAGATGCCGCATGGCTGCCCCTCGAAATTGCTCGTCACGTTGCTGCCACCTTCCTTCTTCGCGGTGAAGAGATGGGCCACAGGTAGCATACCCCATGGCCCGTCTTTCGCCGCTGGTCGTTATTTCAAGATTTTGTTGGCCACCCGCACAAACGCTTTGTAGAACAACCGGCGCTCGTAGAGTTTCGCGATCCGCTTCGGTGAACCTGACGCGAACGCCAGGAACGTCCTCGCGGCGTGCTGGACCCGGTACACAACACAGACCGGGTCGTGTGGAAGAAGTCGCTCCAGAGGCCTTTCATGATTCTTGTTCCTGGTCCGCCAGGCGGCGTTCGATCTCGGCGTTCGCGCGGTCGAGGTGCATCTTTACGACCTCAGCGAACGCCTCGGACCGGTCCTGCCCGGCGTCCATGCGCTGGATCACCTGACCCGCGACGGTCTCCCAGACGTACGCCCCGCGATATTGGTATTGCTTACTGATCACGTGTTGAAGTTTGGTCTGACCGGGCGTGGTCGATTTCATCGATTTGATCTGGTCGTCCAGCGCCTTACGTTGCGATTTGAGGTACTCCAGATCGGTCGTGGGTCCGAGCTCCGTCACGGTAGGCTCGTCGAGTTCAGGGGAATCTTCCTCGTCGAATCCGCGCTCGGTAAGGATCTCTGAATCCTGTTGGTGGATGGTGGATTTTCGCGTGGTCATGTTGTTCTCCTCGTTCGGTTCCATCTACTGTCGCGATACTAATTCTCTTGACACTAGAATTGTACAACGTAGGTCACTAAATGTACACAAGGAAAGACGACCAATCTCAGATTCGTTCCGGATTCGTCCGGACCCGCGCGGGTGTTTGACAAGGCACCCGCGATCGTGTAGAATTAATGTACAAGGTATCGGCGGCAGCGCGGCCACGAAGAGTGGGGCGTTGGCCGCCATTTTTATTGGGATCGAGGTGACACATGGCTACGGAGTTTCTAGAGGGCGCAGTGAAGGTGTATAGCGTAGTGAGCACGGCGCGAGAACTCGACTCACTGGTCGAGGCTGAGGCGGCAAAGAAGCAACAGCAACAGCAGCAGTTCGACGAGTATCGTCCGACCGATGATGGGCATCCTCAGGCGCGCACGCAGGAGAATCTGACGCAACAGGTTTCCACGCCGCGGGTCCCATTCGCTGAGGACGTCCGGTTCCGGTAACCAACAACGAAACGACGTACGGCACCATGGGATTCTTTGGTAAAGTCGGAAAAGATGTCGCGGCGCGTCTCATCGAATCGTGGCTAGGGAGTGACCTTCGTGAACAATCTGGAGTCGAAGTTTAAGGCATTCGACACACACAACAGCGTCATCTTATGGATTAAGCAGCGAAATGAAGACGTCACGTCGAAAGTACACAATCTTTCCGACTCCGAACTTAACCGCAAAGATCAGGATCAACTAGTCGCAGACCGGGTAAATGAGTGGAAGGTCGACGCCCCCGAAGTCGACACGGAGAACCGCTCGCGCGCGCCGGTAGATAATAAATGGTTCAGATATCATCGAACGAGGCCAGGACCCGATCCGGAACAGATCGTCGAATACACGTTGCCGGCTTCCGGCGACCTGGAGTTGTTGAAGTATTCGCCGCGGTCGGCGCAGTTCGCGTTCTCCGAGGTGATGCCCGAAATCCGTATTGTACATATGCCCACCGGTATCGCCTTCGACGTCGAACTTCCGAACGCCGGATACGGTCTTACCCCAGACGACTACGTCCGTAAGATGCTGGCCTGCATAAAGGAAAACACACAGAAGCTCCGCGCCGAGGTCGAGACCTTCAACGCGTCGCTGCCGAACGCGGTGAAACGGGCGATCACCGCCGAGAAGGAATGGCGGCAGAAGCTGAAGCGCGATGTCGACAGCCTACCATAAAGTACACAGCCCCGGCGTGCTCGAGTTGCAGTAACCGCCGCCACGGTAAACGAGAACGACGCCACCGGCGCGTGTGGGTGAAACCCTAAGCGGTGACGTCGTGTTGCGGATAACAGCCCGCACCTGTGGTGCGCGACTCAGGCGCTGGGACGGACGTGCCCCCTCACGCTTCTAGGCCGTGAGGAGAAACAGAAAGCGGGTGTAGATGTTTCATTACACCCGCTTTATTTTGTGTCGCAGTCGCTAGCTATGAGGTGCACGCCCAGGCCGAATCATAATCTTGCCAGGCGGTATCTTGGTTCAGATCCGACCAGTTGAAGAGTTTTGCCGTGGCGGCCGTCCACCCAACTACAGGCTCCACATGTTTGTGCTATCGCTCGGCGGCAATTGCCAGATGTCGGCGGAGGGAACCTGAGGGGCGCTCGGCAGTTGCGGCCAGCGCGTATTCTGGTACTGCCGTAATCGCCGATGTGCGAGCACTATGGTTAGCGCCGCCTTCAACTCGTCGTCGGGATCTGTCGCCCCTTTGCTGGAATTGCAACTCTTGCAGATGGGAAAACAATTCTCAGCTACAGTGTCTCCGCCCAGTGCAACAGGAACATAGTGGTCCAGCGCCTCCATTGGTGCCCCGCAGCGCCAGCACTTCCACTGAAAGTCCTGACCCGTCTTAAACCACTGCGGCGCAGTCAACGTACCCATCGTGCCGTGGTTCCAGGCTCGCGCGTTCTGGTTCGCAACCCGCTTTACTTCAAGCGGGTATCGCTCGCCTAAGCAATAGGCACACAGGCTCGAATTACCCAGGTTGTGGCGCTCGCCACACTGGGCGCAGCGGAAGCAATATTCGGCGAGAAGAGCCTCCTTACACTCATCGCAGAAGAAATGAAACGTGCTCCGATGCTCACGAATTTCGGACAATGGTCCCAACTTGCCTTCACGAAGCTTGTATTCCGTGTGACACCGGTGACAGTGAACTGGCATTTCGCCGAGCGTCTCTAGGGCAGCCAACGACCATTGTTTTACTACCGCCCAGACGCGCTGCAAGACCTGAGAAAATTGATCCATAGTAGATAACCTCATGCAAAGATGGGGAGGGAGGGATAATGACAGTTCTGATTATATTCCATGCGAGCGCCATCAAAGCGGAAGAGTATCTACATGCCATGTACCGCTAGAGCGATGAGCAAAAGGAGAAAGGACCCGTCTGGCATAGGGCATCTCTCCCATGCGAGGGCCTCGGTCTTTATGCACTGCCGTTCTGCCTGCTACAATGACCTCCACCTGAGGTGGAAAACACCCAAGAGTGGCACGACCGAGGATGGAGAACAGTAGCCTATGCTAAGCGAAGCTGATACCTGCCGCCAATACGTTGTGCCCAAGCTGTATCAGGCAGGCTGGACTGATGTTCAGATTGCCGAGCAGCGCAGTTTCACCGATGGGCGCATTTTGGTGGTTGGCGGCGTCGCGCGGCGCAACAAACCAAAGCGTGCCGACTACTTGCTGTATTATCAGCCGAGCTATCCTCTTGCGGTGGTTGAGGCGAAGGCAACCTACCACAATCCCACCGACGGCATGCAGCAAGCCAAGGACTATGCCCAGACGCTTGGGCTCCTCTTTGCCTATGCCACCAACGGCACTGGCATTGTCGAATTCGATGCGAGCACTGGTATCGAGCGCACCGTTGATGCCTTCCCGAGCCCCCACGACCTGTGGAATCGCTACCGTGAGGCCAAGGGTCTCGGCGAGGAACTGGAAGATAAACTGCTCGTCTCCAACCATATCTCCGATACAGTTCCACGCTACTACCAGCAGATTGCCATCAACCGTGCAGTGGAGACCATCCTCACTGGTCACAAGCGTCGAGTGTTGCTCACACTTGCCACCGGCACCGGCAAGACCGTCATTGCGTTTCAAATTGCCTGGAAGCTGTGGACGGCTGGGTGGAATGCGAAAGGACAACCAGGGCGCAAGCCCCGCATTCTCTTCCTCGCTGACCGCTCATTCCTGGTCGATGACCCCAAAGACAAGACGTTCGCCCCCTTTGGCGAGGCGCGGCACAAAATCAGCGGCGGACAGGCCGTCAAGAGCCGTGAGATGTACTTCGCTACCTACCAGGCTCTTGCGAAGGATGAGCTGCGCCCAGGATTATACCGGGAGTATGCACCCGACTTCTTCGACCTCATCATCGTGGATGAGGCGCATCGGGGCAGCGCCCGAGATGACAGCTCGTGGCGGGAGATACTCGAGTATTTTACAGGAGCGGTGCAACTGGGTATGACCGCGACACCTTTGCGGGAGGACAACCGCGACACCTACGCCTACTTTGGCAACCCCGTCTACACCTATAGCCTCAAGCAAGGCATCCAGGATGGCTTCCTCGCCCCCTACCAGGTGCGACGCATCGTCATTGACGTGGACGTGGAGGGCTATCGTCCGTACGCTGGCCAACTCGATGACTATGGCCGTGAGATTCCCGACAAGGAGTACGCCTCCAAGGATTTTGAGCGCATCCTCTCGCTCCGGCAGCGCACCCAAGCCGTGGCCCAACATCTCACAAACTACCTCAAAGCGACCGACCGCTTTGCCAAAACGCTGATCTTCTGTACCGATCAGGAGCATGCCGACCAGATGCGCCAGGCGCTGGCCAATGCCAACGCCGACCTGGTGCGCCAGTATCCTGATTATGTGGCCCGTGTGACCTCGGACGAGGGCGACCTGGGCAAGGCACTGCTCTCGACCTTCCAGGATGTAGAGACCAACACACCAACCATCCTCACCACCTCGAAGCTGCTGACGACTGGCGTGGATGCACCTCTGGTCAAGAACGTCGTGCTGTTTCGCTATATCGGCACGATGACCGATTTCAAGCAAATCATCGGGCGCGGTACACGGGTCCGTGAGGATTATGGCAAGCTGTACTTCACCATCCTCGACTACACCGGTACCGCAACGCAGAAGTTTGCCGACCCCGCCTTCGATGGGGAACCTACCCGGGCTACAGTCGAGCAGGTGGATGAGACAGGCGAGGTGACGGAGGAGACCGAGCTTCCCGTACCGGTGGAGGACGAGGAGAATGCGGGTGAACAGGAGCCAGAGGTCGTCATCGTTGGTCCACCCCGCATTATCGTGCCGAAGCAGAAAGCTGAGCGGCGCAAGTTTTACTTAGCAAACGGCGTCGAAGTCACCATCATCCACGAGACGGTTCAGCAGTTGGACGCAAGTGGCCGCAAGCTCCGCACCGTGCAGCTGACAGAATATACCGGTGAGCAGGTGCGCACGCTGTCACGCAGTGTTGATGACCTGAGGAACCGGTGGGTGGAGGTACAGCAACGTACTGCTATCATTGACGCACTTGAGGAGCGGGGCATCGACTTGGAGCATCTGGCGGCGGTGATGCAGCAACAAGAGGCTGACCCCTTCGACCTGTTGTGCCATCTGGCCTTCTCTGCCCACGTCCACACGCGACATGAGCGAGCAGACCGCCTTCGCAAAGAGCAGCGCCAATTCTTCGCTCGCTATGCCGCTGAGGCTCGTGCTGTCCTGGATGCTATTCTCGACCAGTATGCAACCTACGGCCCGACCGAGTTGGTGCTGCCGGACGTGTTGCGCTTGCCGGCTATTGCTCAGCGGGGCAATGTGCTTGAAATCGCGGAGTTGTTCGGCGGTCCTGAGCGGCTGCGGGAAGCGGTTACTGAGTTGCAGACTCTCCTGTATGCAGCGTAAGTACAAGTACCGGTGGTCCAGAATACCTTGACTAATCTACAGCTACTCGTTCACATCACTATCGTGTAATAGATTGGATATTCGCTCATGGCAACAACGGCCGCCAGCACGACTGCAAAGGGAACCACAACGGCTCAGCAGCTCGGCAGCATCATCAAGTCGGCTCGGGACATCATGCGCAAAGATAAAGGGTTGAATGGTGACCTCGACCGGCTGCCGATGCTGACCTGGATACTGTTCCTGAAATTTCTCGATGACCTGGAACAGGAGCGCGAGGCCGAGGTTTCGATGGAAGGCAAACTCTTCTTCCCGGCGATCGCATCACCATACCGTTGGCGGGATTGGGCCGCCCAGGAGGATGGCATCACCGGCGATGAGCTTATCAAGTTCATCAATAATGACGAGTTCACTTTTCCGGATGGTTCGAAGCGTCCTGGACTCTTTGCTTACTTACGCAGTTTGACTACCACGACAACGGGCGACCGGCGTGATGTCATTGCCACCGTATTTCGTGGCGTCGCCAACCGTATGGTCAACGGCTACTTGCTGCGGGATGTCGTCAACAAGGTCAACGGCATTCACTTCACCAGTAGCGATGAAATCCATACGCTCGGTCACCTATATGAGACTCTCTTGCGAGAGATGCGCGATGCGGCCGGAGATGCCGGTGAGTTCTACACACCCCGCGCCCTGGTCAAGTTCATCGTGGCGGCCGTTGATGCCCAGCTTGGAGAGACAGTGCTGGACCCCGCCTGTGGGACTGGGGGCTTCCTCGTCGAGACGTTTACCCATCTGGAACAGCAGGCCAACACCGTCGAAAAGCGCCGTATCCTGCAAGCACACAGCATCTTTGGTATCGAGGCCAAATCGTTGCCATACCTGCTTGCGCAAATGAACTTGCTGCTGCACGGGCTTGAAGCACCGCAGATTGACCCGCTCAACGCGCTCCGCTTCCGACTCGGAGAGATAGGCGATGGCCAGCGGGTAGACGTGATTCTCACCAATCCCCCGTTTGGTGGTGAGGAGGAGCGTGGCATTCAGGATAACTTCCCAGCCGATAAGCGCACCAACGAGACGGCACTGCTGTTCTTGCAGTTCATCATGCGCAAACTTCGCCGGCCAATCGGCGGACAGAAGCCAGGACGCGCTGGCGTGGTGGTGCCGAATGGGACGCTCTTTGGCGACGGGGTCGCGGCACGCATCAAAGAGGAGCTGTTACGCGAGTTCAATTTGCACACTATCGTCCGACTGCCGAACGGCGTATTTGCACCCTATACGAACATTCCAACGAACATCCTCTTCTTCGACCGCTCTGGCCCGACCCAAGAAGTGTGGTATTATGAGCAGCCGCTGCCGGAAGGGCGTAAGGGCTACACCAAGACCCACCCGCTGCGCTTCGAGGAATTCGCCGAGTGCTTGGCCTGGTGGCGTCATCGCGAGGAAAACGAGCGGGCGTGGAAGGTACCAGCACAGGCTATCCTGGACAATGGCTGCAACCTGGATATCAAGAACCCAAATGCCAAGCAACACATTGCGCATCTGCCGCCGGAAGTGCTGGCAGAGAGTATTCTCGAGAAGGAGCGGCGCATCGCTCAGATAGTCGCTGATATCCAGCGGGTGCTTGCTGAGGGAGTACAGTGTGGCTAGCAGTGCTACATGGCCGACGGTGGCACTTGACGAAGTGCTCGTTCCTGTAAGCCGCCCTGTGCGGATAGAGCCATCGCAGATTTACTCGCTGCTCGGTATGCACTGGTATGCAGAGGGCCTATACGTCAAAGAACGTAAACTTGGTGCACAGATACAGTCAGATACGCTCTATGAGGTCAAAGACGGCGATTTTGTGTACAACCGTCTGTTTGGTTGGAAAGGGTCATTTGGAGTTGCCACGGCCGAAGTTGGTGGCTGCCATGTTTCGAACGAGTTTCCGTGTTTCCGCATAGACACCACAAGGCTGCATTCCGGATTCCTGCGCTGGTACTTCTCTCAGGCAAGCATTTGGGACTATGTCGCAGGGCAAAGCAGCGGCAGTACGCCTACAAGCCGGCTCCGTCTAAAGGAACCCCAGTTTCTTGCACTACAGATCCCTTTGCCGCGGCTGGATGAGCAACGGCGCATTGTGGCACGTATCGAGGAGCTGGCTGCACGTATTAAGGAAGCGCGTGAGCTGCGGCGGGAAGCTATGACGGACATCGAGGGCCTATATATGTCCAGTATTGAACGTGTATTTAGGCGTGAAGACTATTGGAAAGAGTTGCCCGTTTCCGAGATTTGTGAACCTCCCCAGTACGGCTACACCGAGTCAGCTACCCTTGACCGCATAGGGCCAAAATTTCTACGCATTACCGACATTCAAAACGGAAGGGTTGACTGGGAATCTGTCCCATACTGCTCATGCCCGGAACCCGCCAAGTATCTGTTACTGCCGAATGACTTGCTATTCGCCCGAACTGGGGCAACTACAGGCAAGAGCTTCCTCATTGAAACCACACCCGGGCCTGCGGTGTTTGCGTCATATCTTATCCGACTCCGAGTGCGAGAGCGAGTTATACCGGAGTACTTATACGGCTATTTCCAAACGCCGAGCTATTGGCTGCAAATTGGGAGTGGGGCGGCTGGGACTGGCCAGGCTAATGTTAATGGAAAGAAGCTTGCCAGTATCCATGTCCCCGTGCCTCCTATTTCTGAGCAGCAGCACATTGTCAAATACCTTGATGCCGTGAAGACGAGAATCGAAACCATGAAGCAGCTGCAAGCGACTACAGCACTGGAGATAGACTCGCTTCTGCCCTCCGT
>JBKQTH010000391.1:0-8483 GCA_052143275.1 Ktedonobacterales bacterium
ATCCGCTCCAACCCGCAAGCCCTCGTGAATGTTGGCAACAAAGTCCTCACCGAACTCTCCAGTGAGCACGTCCTGGTCGACTGGTGCTAGGATGCTGCTCAGCCCTGCAACCACTTCCTCCGGCGTGGCCTGCTGAAGCATTGGACGCTGTCCTTCCAGGAATGGACGAAGCGCCGCCTCTCCCTGCAGGGCGGCAGCAAACTCCGCGACGTTGTCCTCACCCATACCTGCCATCCAGTCCAGGCCGTCAGCTTGATAGGGAGCCACGCTGTCAAACATCGCCACCGCGGCGACGCGCTCGGCCAGCCGGGCTCCACATGCCAGAGCATGGGGACCACCTCCGGACCAGCCAGCGACTAGACAGCGGCCGACGCCAATGAAGTTAAGCACAGCGGCGGTATCGGCGGCCACATCAACCACGCTCCGCCCCGGCTGGCGGGTCGAGTCGCCATACCCAGGACGTGAGATGGTCACCAGCCGCAGTCCAAGGCGGTCCGTGGCGTCTGAGATAGCATGGATCGTCGTCCCGGAGCCCGGCGTGCCGTGATGGAACACCAGTACCCGGCCATCCGGCGGGCCGCTTACGCGCACGTCGAGATTTCGCCCGTCGGCCAGACGCAGGAGAGTTCGCCTTGAAACGTTCATGCGGTATCCCTTGTACCTTTCTGTCTACTTGCAGTGTGCACGGGTCTCGATTGGCCATGGACTACCGGACTGGTTGGGCACTACACCGGCTGCCTCACCCGGAGCTCTTGGAGCAAGTATGCCCGCAAGGCGCAAAGGTGTCAAGCTCTAATCCGCTGCGCGCTTACCCAGCGGCTTGCCCAGTGTACGTACGTGAAGCCACTCGCGGCGAACAATCTTCGGTCGGCCGCTGACGATTGCTGCCCCAAAGGTCGCCGAATGCGTGCTACTATCTTGAGGAACAAGTTTTGTAGAGGGAGGATACTTCTCCTTCTCACCAATCGCAACAATGGGAGAGACTGTGGAGGCAAGCGTGGCACAGCGAGCAGAGTTGACCGAGAATGAAGCGGCGTTTGCCAGGGCCGAGCGAGTGGCGCGTCTGGCCACCGCCGACGTGGAGGGCCACCCTTGGGTCGTACCGGTCTGCTACGCCTATGACGGAGCGCATTTCTACTCGCCACTGGACGAAAAGCCCAAACGCACTGCCGCGCGGAACCTGCGGCGAGTTCGAAACATCGAGGCGCGAGCGGAGGCTAGCCTCCTCATCGACCACTACGAAGATGACTGGTCGCGGCTCGGATACCTTCTCATCCAGACCAAGGCTGAGCTGGTAGAGCCAGGCAGCCAGCAGCACACCCGCGCTCTGCCGCTGCTTCACGACCGCTATCCGCAGTATCAAACTATGAACCTCGAGGAGCAACCGGTCATTGCCCTTACCCCCACTCACGTCGTCTCGTGGGGACCCGCACTCCACCCTGATTTCGCTGCACCTACCAGCCAGTGGCTTCAGTCTGGGCGCGGGCTGGAGTTTCTTCCTCTGGCACAGAATCGCCGCTCGGTGCGCGTCTTCCAACCGCGACCGGTGCCGCGGCCGGCGCTGGAGACTATGCTTGAAGCGGCGGCATGGGCGCCTTCGCCGCATGGCCGCCAGCCATGGCGCTTTGTCGTACTTACCCATGAGCAGCCCAAAGGGCTACTGGCGGCGGCGATGGGCACAGAATGGCAGCGCACTCTAGCGATGGACGGCGAGCCGGAGGAAATCACCCAGATTCGGCTGGAGAAATCCCGTGAGCGCATCCGGAGCGCACCGGCTCTGGTCCTGGTCTGTCTCTACCTTGAAGGTCTCGACCAGTATCCCGATCCCAGTCGCCAGCGCGCCGAGGAGGTCATGGCCATTCAAAGCCTGGGCGCGTCGGTGCAGAATATGCTGCTTGCCGCCTATACGGTTGGTCTGGACTGCGGCTGGATGTGCGCGCCGCTATTCTGCCCTGATACCGTCTGTTCCGCACTGGACCTCGATAGCAGCCGGCTAATCCCACACGCCCTCATCGCGGTCGGCTATGCCGCCCAGGATCCTAAGCGGCGTCCTCGCCGTCCGCTGGGCGAGCTGATTGTGCGTTTCGACTGATGATCTCACCATTAGCCTCCGGACGCGGTACAGTAACTGCACCGGTGGTGACGGGTCACATGCCCGGGTAAGAGGTAGCGGTGGCTACCGGTTCTTGACCCATACAATGACGAGACGAATGGAGGAATGTATGAGCGTAGGCGGGCCACTACGCCTGTATTTCAATACAGTCAAACTCCTTCTCTACCTGCTGATCACCGGAGTCTTTACACTGGCCGGTTTCTGGCTGCAGCAAAACTCGGAGGCGGATCCGCTGTTCGTGTTGGCCGGCTGGGTCTTCTTGATATTCTTCGGCCTGGCAACCGCCGCAGTCCTCTTCATGATCGTACGCAACGTCATTTTTCGGCTACCGCTCCTACAAATCGATGAGAAGGGATGGACTTCCCGGAACCTTCTGCTCCAGAAGCGGGCAGCCTCCTGGCCGGACATCGAACGCATAGGCATCTACCGGCAGTGGATGGGGCAACCGGGCCTATTCAGACTCGGCACCACACATACGTACTATCTCGTCGCTTACGGCAAAGACCGAAGGAAAATGACGCGAGACGCGTTCTGGACTACTGCCGAGCGTTTCCACCGCTCGTTGCATGAAGCTTCCATCGCGATTCCTGTCAACTCCGTGTTCCTGCGCACAACGCCGGAGCGTGTTGAGAGATTGCTTGAGCACGTTCGCACTACCTATGCACATGATCTGCAGTTGAACGGCATAGCAGTAAGCAACGAGCTTGGCGACGTCTAGGGTTGTGGCAACGCGCTCATACTTCAGCAACCGGCAACCGCTGCGAAGGACCCTATGCCGGAAGAACTCTCCCCCATGTTGTGAGGTATCCAGACCAGTTTGGGAGACGAGCGGAGTGACACGCTCCTGACATTGTCGCTCTTGAGCCTACCGCGTAGCCTCCAATCTTGTCGTGTCCGGCCTCAGGCGTGTGGAGGGGTCGATCGCTCCGCGGTGAACCAGAAGAATGGTTCGACCACCCGGAGGCGCGTATAGAGACCTCGCTGGTCCCGGCTCTCGAAGGAGACGTCTACATCCAGGTCATCGGCCCGGTGAAACCTGGTCTCGTCGCAGGGAATAAGCGCGTGTTTGCCTTTTCGGTGCAGATAGAGCGTATGATCTCCCCAGGTCACCGCTACTGATCCATAGACACTTGTGTAAGTGCCGACCACCGCACGCGCAACCGCGGGGAGAGGGCCATCGATGGATGGGAAACCTCGGGAAGGTCAAGCACGAGATGGCTCAACCGGCGCGGCTCGCCACCGAGCCGCCGGAAGAATATTCCAACCTGGGGGGCTCTCTCCAGCTACCTGGCGCAGCTGGATATGGATCGCTGCTTCGACATCGGCCTGCAGATCTTGCTGGACGGCCTGGAGCGGCGACTGGATACGTCCGTTCGTCGCACCCAGTCGCCGGGATGACCGCTTGTCGTAGATGGTAAATTGGCCGTACGATGTACCGTCAAACATCATAGATCGGTTGAACGTGGCCGGACTGTAGTGGAGACGGTACCATGCAAGCCATTCATCCCGGAGCCCTGCGGCACATGCGGGCCGCCCTCCTGGCGTTGCTCGGCCTGCTGTGGGTGAGCGGCTGCAGTGCGGCCGCGTCCCGCCAGCTCACGCCGCTGCCCGCCGGACAGCAAGTGCTGCGCCTGGGTATCTTGGCCAGTCAGCCACCGCAATATTACACCCTGGATCCTGCCCAGGCAGCCGACCAGAACGACGCATTCCTGACCTTGCTCATCTTTCCGCCGCTGCTGACCGTGAACGCCAACCTGCAGGTGGAGCCCTGGGCCGCCACCGCCATGCCTACCTTCGATGCCGCAACTAACAGCTACATCTTTACGCTGCGGCCAAATCTAGCCTGGAGCGACGGCACGCCGATCACCGCCGCTACCTATGCCTATTCACTCAACCGCTCGCTGAGCCCCTGCACCAACGCACCGGACCGGTGGTATCTCTACCCGATCCTGGACGCCCAGGCTTTTGCCGACGAAACCTGCGCCGCCGACGGCACCACCGTCGGCGGCAAGCTGCCGACTCTGATCGGAACCTCACTGCTCGCGCCCAACGACCAGACACTTATACTCCGGCTGGCGGCGCCAGCGCCTTATCTGCTGCAAGCACTGACCACGCCGGTCGCCTTCGCCCAGCCCCAGCAGCTTATCACCCGGTACGGACCCAAGAACTGGACCCAGCATCTCACTGGCAACGGCGGCTTCGGAGGCAATCTGTACCTGGTCAAATCCTGGGAGGTAAACCCGGCCACCGACCTAGGCCAGCTGAGCCTGTACTGCCGGGCGGATTGCCAGAAAGGTACCTTGCCGGCCTGGGGAGGTCATGCTGCTCCACCAGTGTTGCGCGAGCTGGATGTCACGCTTTACACCGCTTCAGTGATCGAGAACGAGGCAGACGAGGTGGGGCAGCTGGATGCAGAGATGGTGCCGGGTCCACAGTATCGCGACTCCGCAACAGGTTCCACCTTCCAGGCGGTTCCGGCTCTGGCGATCACTATGTTCTATCTCAACTGGAACATTGCGCCGTTTGACGATCTACGGGTTCGCCAGGCCTTCGATCTGGCGCTCGATAAGGATGAGCTAGCCCAGCAGGTCGATCAGGGATTCTCACTGCCGACCAACCACCTGGTGCCGCAAGGGATGTATGGGTACGACCCCGGCCTGGTTGGGCCGGACGGCCGCGCCGGGACCGGCGGTGACTTCACCGAGGCGCGAGCGCTGCTGCAGCAGTACGCCGCTGAACGCTGCGGCGGCCGGCTGAGCAACTGTCCCGCGGTTGACATATCGACATGTTATGTGTTCTCGCCCGCGGCATACGTGCAGGCAGCGGTGCAGATGTGGCATCAGGCTTTCCCTGGTTATCCCATCTCATTGGCGTACGACATCGGCTGCCCGTTAATTAGTAGTTCGGTTCCTCCACTCTATCTGCCGCAGTTCGCTGCCGCCACCATAGTCGCCGATTACGCCGATCCCCAGGACTGGCTGTCTCTGCCGTTCGGCACCGGATCGATCGACTCTCCCATTGCCGGCAACCCCGATGTGGTGGTTCCCGCCGCCAATCGCCTGATGAGCGCCGCCGATCTGGAGCTCGCCGCCGGCGAGCGTGCCACGCTCTATAACTGGGCTGAGCAGCTGCTGGTGACCAACGTGGCCGCAATACCTATCATGCAGGAGGAGACCTATTACATCGTCCAGTCTACGGTTGCCGGTTTTGAGGTGACGGCGCTGGGATACCCGTCACTGGACCAGATGTATCGCATCCAATTGGTAGAGGCTCACTAAGCCCACGCATTCGTGGTGCGGCAGCGCCGGCCCTGGCCGTGAATCTTGAGCACACAGTCCATGCACTGCTCGAGATCCGCGCAGCTGCAGTGTAGCCCCTGCTCGAGCATACGCTTCATACCCTGCGCCTGCCGAATGAACGCTTCCACGTCAGCCAGCTTCTGCTGGGCCAGACTCTGCCAGCGCACCGACAGTGGAGCGTCGCCGTCCAGCTCCTGAAACAGCGTCCGCATGTCCGCCACACTGAAGCCGACCGCTTGAGCCGCCTTAATGAACGCCAGTCTTCGCAGGATGTCGACTGGATAGCGTCTCTGTCCACTCACGCGCCGTGGCCGCGGCAGCAGTCCCTCGCTCTCGTAGAATCGAATCGCCGAGGCGCGAATACCGGTCTGCCTGGCCACATCGCCGATAGTAAGCTCGCTCATGGCAGCCAACCTTTACACCGCTTGACTTAAAGTCAACTTTAACTTGTACACTCCATCTTAGCCGATGGATTCTTTATCGGCCAGCACTTCAGCGATGTAGGAGAAGACAGATATGGCGGAACTCTATCCTAATCTGGTGCCGGTAAGCGATCGTGACTTTGAAGAGCGGGTACTGCGGTCTGCGCTACCGGTGATCGTGGAATTCACCGCGGACTGGTGCCCGCCTTGCCGGGTGCTGGCGCCCTATTTCGCCAAGCTAAGCAGCGACTACCTCGGCAGGCTGAGTTTCGCGAAGATGGATACGGAGGAAAACCTGCGGGTGCCTGCCCGCTTTGGCATACAGGGCATTCCCACCCTAGTCCTTTTCGCCGGCGGAAGGCCAGTTGGACAGGTGGTGGGACCGCACCCAGGTCGCTTGCAGCACAGCATCGAGCACCTGTTGGCACAGGCGAGCGCCGAAGCGCCAAAGCACTAGGTGACTATACCCATAACTTGTTGCCTTCTGGAAGCATATCTTGTCGCCGACCACCACAATTTAAGCCGATTTGTGACTGGTTAAAGACGGACTCTGCGCAGATTTTGGAAGCATAAAGTGGCACAAAGTACAAATTGGAAGCATAAAGTGGCGCAAAGTACACCCCAGGTACACCAGGCCGCCTCCTTTTACAGATACGTTAACGTCACCCGGGGCAGATTTCGGGCTCTAGGTGCTTTCAGATTGGTGGCGGATGCCGTGGAGAATAATTGACAACCACGCATCGCTGATCTCCTGAATCGGGCAAGAAGGCAGCATGTCCGCATAAGGATCGCGGAACATCCGCGTAATGAGACCCACGATGGCTGGGGTGGGCAGTTCGGGCCGTATATCTCCTTCCGCTTTTGCCTTCTCGATCAATTCCATCAAAGCATCCCTCAGGCGATTGAGGTGTGCTTTATATTCGGGCTGCGCGGCGATTTTGAAGGCGATGGTCAGACCCGCTTGGTCCTCGATGCTTTGACGCAACGCACGCTCAAGCTGGTCGATGGCGGGTAGAGTGCGCTCCTGCTCCTGAAGACGCTGCTCCGTACGTTGCAGCGCACGGACCATCACCTGGACAGCCAGTTCTTCTTTAGATTGGAAATGCAGATACAGCGTCTTTTTGGAAATGCCAACTTTGGCAGCAATCGCATCCATGCTGAGTTCGGCATAATCCTCGCTGGCTAGCAACGTTCTGGTCGCGTCAATTATCATGTCTTCCCGCAATTGCCACTGACGCACTTTAAAGGTTGATTGATCCATAGCATGTAATCCGGAACACATTCCCTGGAAACTTGAAAGTATTCATATTATACCCAAACGTATACATTGTCAACCTTGACACTCTCACCGCATGAATGCGGGAGATTCTCAGTTCGTCACAGCAACTACCGTTGCCGCTCTTCGTGATAGGGACCAGGACTAGCCTTTTAGGGGTGGTAGTTTCCTTGACACGAGATACTTTCCAGTATAGCATAGAAACCAGTAAGTTTCCGATGTGCACATCTCAGTTTACGTGAGTGTAGATGAATCAGTTCCGTTGAGGGAGACGACCTATGATAGTACTGTATTGCATACTAGGTTTTGCAGCACTGTTTGCTTTATGGACACTTATTGTTCGGCTTGAAATTTGGACCGGAGAACATACTGGGTTACCGCTACCAAGTAAAAGCGATGTAGAGCCTTCAAAAGAGATAGTAGATTTTCACAAATCAATCATCGTGGCAGATATGCATGCCGATACATTGCAATGGAGGCGAAACCTCTTGAGACAGAATAAACGGGGTTATTTTGATTTTCCTAAAATGGAAGCAGGAGGTACGGCAATTCAGGGGTTTCTTTCGGTAACTGAGATACCTAACATCACGCAGGGAGACAACATCAGCGATAAGAGCAATCAACTTACAAGATTAGGAATAGTTGACCAATGGCCCATCGGCAGCATCGTGAATCAGAATCGCACAGCCCTGTATTTTGGAAATAGGCTAAAGCGGTTTTGTGATAAATCAAAGGGAAAGATAAGCCTTATTCAAACTTCTGCTGATCTGGCAGCACTTATTGAAAAAAGACAGCGCGATACTACCTATAAAGGAGTTTTGCTTGGAATAGAAAGTACAGATGCGACTTCCTACAGTTTGAAGGAAATACAGTACCTTTTTCGAGCTGGATATTCAACCTGCTCACTATGTCATTTGACGGATTCCGAATTTGCCTTGTCCACATCAGGAGTAAGAAAGGCGGGCTTGACGGAAAAAGGTCTGGAGGCAGTAAAATTTATGAACAGCATAGGGATGATAATTGATCTGGCCCATGCATCAACAAATACGGTTAAAGACGTTCTGAAATACTCTGACAAGGCTCCATACATTAGCCACACTGGGAGTAGAACTGTTAACTCTGACCCCAAATGTTTGCCGGATGAAATTCTGAAAGAAGTTGTTCAACGAGGAGGAATTGTCGGGTTGTGTTTTGTTACGGATTATGTTGGCGGAGACAGTCAAAAGAATGTGTTGACAGCCATTGAACATTTGATTAATGTCCTTGGAGCTGATGGTTTGGCGTTAGGTTCTGGCTTTGATAGTTTTAAAACTCCATTTACTGTAAATCAACTTCCGCTGATAACCAAATACCTTTTTGATAAAGGATATGAT
>JBKQTH010000392.1:0-3670 GCA_052143275.1 Ktedonobacterales bacterium
TATCCAGGACGCTATAGAGGTCATACCGGGCAGCATGCCGATGATAGTGGGCATTGGCACCGGCATGGCGGGATTGGCAATCGGCGCGACTTTGAGGTGCCTGGCTCCCCCCTTCTTGAGCATGTTCAGCCCGTAGAAGGTGCAGAACACGGTAACGTCCTCCCCCATAGCTGCCGCCGCCGAGGCCAGGATCAGCGGCGGATAGGCCATATCAAGGGTGCCTTTAGAGATAATAATCGCGACTTTGCTCTTGGCTGGGTCGTTTTTCATAGCCGCGGCCACCTGCTCCGCGATCATCTGATTGAACCGTTCGCCGATCAGGGCGTCAACGCGGTCCTGAATCAATTGCTCGGTGTCGGGTCCGAGCATGCCTGCGGTGGTGGTGGCTACATTTGGAACGTCGATAGCCATTGTATAAGCCTCCTGTCGAAGCGTATCACTGTGGTAGCTTGTGCGACCGGCCGCGTGATCAGAATCCCAGGTCATGCTCTGGTTGCAGGTCAGAACTAGCATGCTGAGATGGTAACTGCCACAACTGTAATCCGAAAGGTATTGTTCGGGCCTATGACCATGACTTTCTCCTTCGAGAGGGGTGCGCCCCAGGAACTTCATCAGGACGCTCTACTAGGGTCTAGACTCACGGTAGCATGCGGTGCGTGATGAGAGCGTTACCCGGACCGTTACGAAAAAGTCCGACAGGCCGATCTTCATTCGTTCATCTAATCGGATGCTGGCGCGGGTTTACATATTTGCTGCGTAGTAGAGGTTGGCTCTTCATATGGAGGTCAGGTGCCCGCGATGTGGCGGACACTGAAGCCAAAGCTGCACGCCTGCAAAGGTATGCAGAATTGCGGTGGAGTCTGGTCACAAGCTCATTCGCCTTCCAGGCGGGTGAGTATCTGACAAGTGACGACCCTCACAGTTTATGGAGCTTCTCTACACGTCTTACTTGATGTGAGACTAAGAGTTCTCGTTTGTGACAGCAAGACGTGAACCGTATATCCACCAACGAATCAGAAAGGGGCAGCTCGCCATGTTTGTACCTGCGCGATTGGCAAAATATGGCTTCGCACTGACGCTTGGCATCGGATTGGTCCTGTTGGGGCTATCCAGCTGTTCAAGCACAGCAGGCTCACCACCCTCGACACCCGTTGCCCAGGCAAGTACACCCACAGCTACAGCAAGCGTGCCTACTCCTTCAGATACGGCTACCGGGACAGGCGCGACGAACTGCCAGGCAACGCAGCTCACTGTTGCCTTTCAAAGTCAGCAGAGTGGGTTATCTAATTTCGCCAACATCTACAGTCTGCAAAACATATCTCAACAAACGTGTACTTTGGATGGGTATCCAGGAGTGCAACTGCTCGATGCGAGCCAGCAACCTGTGGCCGTTACGTTCAGTCAACAGACCACCGCATACCTGTTCAACAGTCAGAACCCGCAACTGGTGACACTAGCTCATGGCGCCTCCGGCTATTTCATCGTGGAGTGGGATGCGGCAATTAACGGCTCTGGTAACTGTCCAGGCGCTGCCTTCGTCTTGGTCACACCGCCGGGCGACCAGGTCAGTTTTCGCATTGCCAGCATGGTACCCGTCTGCACGGGCAGTGTGATCGTTTCACCAATCGAGCCAACGGCATTTGGCTACTAATGAGTCAATCAGCTAGCATCCGCGTAGGAGAATGAGAAGATAGCGGGTCACGATGGTATCGCGACCGATCACTACGGCGGCAATCCCAACAGCTCGGCGACATACTGCGCGATGGCGGGCGAGGAGGTGAGACCGGGCGACTCGATGCCGATGAGGTTAACGAAGCCGGGCAGGCCGCGATCGGTCTCGTGCTGTATGATGAAGTCACGCTGGGTCTGGCCGGGACCAGAGACACGAGGACGAACGCCCGCGCCGTCAGGCGCCAGGTCGGACGGCTCGAGCCAGGGCAGATAGCGGTGCGCCGACTGCCAGAACAGCTCGCTACTGGAGTCGTCTACCCGATAGCTTGGGTCGTCGCGCCAGGCGTCGGGGAGCCAGACGGCATCCGGTCCGAGGCGCATGCGGCCGGTGAGATCGAGCGTTAGGTGGATGCGGGTGCCGGCGCTCTCTGCTCCGGTAGCGGCGAGTGGATACACCAGGCGCGAGACGCGGCCGGTCCTGGCAGGCACAATGCTGAAATAGTCACCCTTGCAGAAGTGTTGGCGATAGCCGGCGGCATCTATGTCGATGCCGGCGAGCGAGGCGATGGCGTCGGCCCAGAGTCCTGCGGCGTTGACGACCACAGCGGCTCGCAGAGCGAAGCTGTCGCCAGTGGCGTCCACTCCGGCGACCCGGTAGCCGTCGCGGAGAGGCTCGATCGCGCGTACGGTAGTCCGGTAGACGAGTTCAGCGCCGTGCATGCGCGCACTCTGCGCGAAGTGGGCCATCAGGCTGTGGGCGTCCACGATGCCGGTGGAGGGAACGTACAGCGCGGCGGGCGCGTACACATGCGGCTCCATGCGCGCGATCTCGGCGCGTCCGATCACGCGCACCCCTTCGACGCCGTTGCGCTCGGAAGTCGCCTTCAGCTCATAGAGCCCGGCAACCTCGTCCTCTTCGACGGCGATCACGAGCTTGCCGGTGTTGCGGTGCGGCACGTCGTGCTGCGCGCAGATCGCATACAGCATCCGGTTGCCGGTAATGCAGAGGCGCGCTTTGAGCGAGCCGTAGGGGTATTGAAGGCCAGCGTGGATGACCTCGCTGTTGCGACTGCTCGTCTCGCGACCGAAGCCGTCATTCTTTTCGAGCACGACCACGTCGCGTCCAGAGGCGCTGAGGCGCGCGGCAACTGCCAGGCCGACGACACCTGCGCCGATCACCACTGCGTCCACGGAGAAGTCGTCTGCCATGCGCGTCCCCTGAAACGAAGTCGGGTAGGTTAGCCAGTGCCCCGGCCCCCGCGGTACGCATTCACTATAACACGTGCGTTCGGGTTACCGGAATGTGCCAGATGGCCTTCAATTCAGGCTTTGGGTTCATTCTGGTGGCTCTCACCGACTATCGGAGCGTATCTTGTGAAGATGCCTACTCATCCTCTGTGAGCGATGGCCACATGTTGGGAATCGGGTTACGAGTACACTGACCAGGAGCCATTGACGAAGTGAAGAATTGCGTCGTACTTCCCTGTTGAGCCAGGATCCTCAGGATATAGATACGACGCAATCGCCCAATATTCGACTGGTGAGACCTGCGCCATAGAAACGATACCCGTGAACTCCTGTTGTGGCCAGGGCACGCTCTGCCAGTGGCCGTTTGCAGCCACAGTGCGCCGCCAATTAGGGTAGGAATGCCACTACCGGAGGATGGATTTTGACCCTCAGGAAACGCCCAACCTTCCTGCGCTGAGAAGATTTGCGCATACACGGCTGTCTGTATGCGTGGATCGCTGATGAGCGAGCTATCACTCACACGCTCGCTGGCCCTGAGCGAGTGGCGCAGAGTAAGCTACTGCCCTTCCAGTTCTATTCTGCGTTGAAAGCTCTGGAACAGGCATCTGGAGGGCCAGGGGATGCACTCAAGCAGGCGGTGAATGCTGCGTTAGAGCAGAGTTTTGTCAACATGCCAGACCTGGGCCGGCGCGTCCTGATTGCCAATGACATCAGTGGCAGTATGAGCAGTAAGCCATCTGCCAAATCGGAG
>JBKQTH010000393.1:0-4598 GCA_052143275.1 Ktedonobacterales bacterium
CTGCTGTCAACCACAAAAGGCTGGTTGAATTCATAGAGCATCTCCACGACTTCTCGTACCAGGGGATTGACCAGGCCCAGCGTCCTCAACACGATATCGGGGACAGAACTCATCCGGGGAGGAAGACGCGCCTCCTCGAAGAAGATGGTGAGCATCTGGCGTGTGGTCAGCGTCGGCGCGTTAGGAATATGCCAGCTCTGCCCGAGCGCTTCCTCATGCGCGCCTAGCAGCACCAACCCTTTCCCGAAGTCGCCGACATAGGTATAGGTATGGGGCATATCCAGTTTGCCTAGCACCGACACGCTCTTGCCGGCGAGCAAGGGAGGGATGATCCGGTCGCCAAATATACCTTGGGAACCGGCTCCAGGTCCGTAGAAATCGGAGGCGCGCCCGGAGGTCGCTCGCACGATCCCAGCTTGGTGGGCCGCTATCAGATCCTGGGCCATCTTCGCGCGCACCCGCCCCTTGCGGGTGGTGGGGTGGAAGGGAAGTGTTTCGGTGATGGGACCAGAGACCGGGCCGTACATATAGAGATTCTCGGCCACGACGAGCTTGGCCCGGGCCGACGCCGCGCCCTGGATAATGGCGGCCTGCATGGGAGGGAACAGTGCGGCCCAGTCGGTATAAGGCGCGTTGACACAGCTGTAGACGACGGTCGCATCCCGGCACACCTGGCGTGTGCTCGCGGGGTCGGCAGCATCGCCTTTGACGATTTCGACGCTCTCCGGTGCCACAGCGGTGCCGCTGCGATTGACCAGGCGAATGCGCTTTCCCTGCCCGTGGAGTTCGCGCATCACCGCCAGACCCACAGCTCCTGTGCCAAAAATGACATGGAGTTCGTCGCTGGGCAGCATAGTCTTCTTCCCTTTTCACAGACCTACCACGTGTTTCTTGAGTACCCGAAACGTTTGGCATCCATGTACTGACGAAGGCTACATCAATCGCCTCCTGGACCTACGAGACGCCCCGATGCCACGCTCGCGTCGAAACGGCCCAGTACATCCTCGGTGGCCTAGGCGTCTACGGAGCAGCGAAAGTGGGCCCGACACGTTGTCGTCTGCCCATCAGAGGTCGCCTATAGAGACACAGGACCAGATCCTCTTCTCTGCCCATGTCTCGAGTCGTGGAGGAAGCATAGCCCAGACTGGAACACAGTTCCAGCCTTCACCTGGACAAAACTCTGGATAATTCACTCACCTGCTTCTACGGCTCCATTGGGTTCAACAACCAGCCGCTTTAGATTGCTGGAACATGAGCCACCGCTGCGCGAAACTATACTATCGTTGGCACAGAGCGTTGAGAAGAAGAACTAGCCTGCTCCCCGGAGTGAGACCAGAGAGTGCGAGAATGGTGCATCAGCTAGATACCGGGGAAACTGCAGTCTTGCACTCCTCGGGCGACATCCACTTGTTTTGCAGGCAAAACCACCAGTGGGATGCCACTCAAAACAACGTTGTGCGATTGGCCTTGGAGCCCATTGCTTTCAGCGATAGGGAGTTGGCCGACGTGTACTACTCTGGGGTAGGGGTTAGTAACTGTTAGAGAAGGCTTGAATTCAGCTCTCGTGAAGAACGCTAGCTTGGGGAGTCGTGTAGGCCTCGTGCGATGGGGAATGCTGCTTAAAAGCCATCAGGAGATACCCTATCCGAAACGTGTGTTCAGCATCTTTCGGAGGGCATCTCATGTATGGCATTTCCAGTGTACCCCAGCGATCTGAATGATGAGGAGTGGGCACTGCTGGCTCCGTTGATTCCAACCGGCAAACCCCATGGACGGCCACGGTCGTCGGATATGCGGCGGATTACGAATGGCGTCTTCTACGTCTTGCGCAGCGGCTGCGCCTGGCGCTATCTGCCCCGGGAGTACGGCGCCTGGCAGACGGTCTAAATAGTTTGTACGCAAATGACAAAAGCGGACGTGCACACTCGCCGGACTGGTGGGAAGGACGTAGCGGATTTCCACATCGGCATTGGTGACAACGACCCGATCTATGAGCAATTCCACCAGTTGACGCTTCTGTGCAAAGGTGGCCTCCTCCAAACCCGCTCTGATGCGCTGACAAAAAGCTCCAATCGAGCTCAACACCCCAGCCAGTTCCTTGTGCTGTTCCACCTGGGAAGCGATCTGGTGGGCTTGGTGCTCCAGTGACGCCATCTGTTCTTCGACCGCGTGCCGCCGTTGCTGATACTCGGCGAGCGGGAGCACACCCGCCTGATACGCATCGGTCAGCCGGTCGCACTGACGCTCCAGATGGAGTCGACCTTGGCGGAGCTGCTCACGTCGAGCTTGTAATTCCTGGGGAACCCACGCGCCCCCGTGTGCCCGTTCCAACGCATGCCGGATGCTTTCTGGATGAGTCAGGACGTCACACAGATCGCGCCAGACCACCTCATCCAGTTGACGGCTAGGAATGAAGCGGGCGGGGCAACGTCCCGCAGGTTGGCCTGGGCGCTTGCCTGCACACAGGTAATAGGCATATGCGGGTGCGTGGTTGCGTCCGGTGCAGGCATAGCCGCATACGCCACAACTGACCATGGCGCGCAACAGGTAGTCCTGCGTCTTGTTATTGCGCCGCGCCCGCGCGCGGTTCTCTTTGAGTTTGCCTTGCACCTGGTCAAATTCCTCCTGACTGACAATGGCTGGGATCGTTGCCACCAACGTCCACTGCGTAGGAGGGACGAGTTCGAGCGTGGTCCCTTGCGCCCCCAGAGGTTCAAGGGCGGATCTGCGGCTCTGTGCGGGCCGCCCTCGAGTCCGCCCGACATAGATATGACCGACATAAACCGGATTGATCAAGAGCCAGCGCAAGGTACTGGTCGTCCAATGGGACTGGCCACTGGGCGAGCGAATCCCCTGGTGCTGTAACGCTTTGGCGATTCCCAGTAAGGTACTGCCCTCCTGCAGATACTGCGTAAAGATCTGCCCTATGACCGCGCCTTCCGCCGGATCGACCCGCACACCAGCAGGATCACGGGGACGATCCGGATGCACCCGAAACCCGTAGGGACCCGTGTCCAGGGCAACAAGAGACCCGCCTGCAGTTTTCTCAGGCGTCCTCGGCGCATCCGTTCCCCAATGAGGGTGCGTTCATATTCTGCCACCGCTCCGCGGATCTGCAAGAGTAGTTGGTCGTGTGGATCCGGGCTCATGGCGCGGTCTAGAAATTCCACCACGGCCCCAAAGCGCTGCAATTCTTCAATGAGCAGGACCTGGTGCACATAGTTGCGCGCCAGCCGATCTGGGGCCGTGATGAGGATGCGCTCCACCCGTCCGGCAGCGAGCAGATCCCGTAACCCCTCCAGACCCGGACGCTGCAAGGTGGCTCCGCTATAGCCCTGATCCCGAAAGATATGGTGGGCCTCCAGGTCCCAGCCCTGGGCACGAACGTGCGCCTGGAGGCGCTCTAATTGGTGGTCAATGGTCTGAGCTTGAGCCTGGCTCCGGGTCGAGACCCGTGCGTAGATGGCGACATGCATGGCAATCCTCCTGAGGGTTAGGTGCGGTCACCGGGATACTGGCTTGGCTGGTCCAGCGCAGCAGATGTTGATACGCGCGGTCCCACCGTTGCTGCCCATCTGGGCGCGGCTGAGGTTGACGGCGCAGGCGCCACTGACGTGCTGACATGAGCTCCTCCGCGATATGGTCTCTTGCGCGGAGGATAAGTGGTTACAGGAGGACGTGCACATTTGGGGGGCAGGCGTTGCCAGGAGAGCTCGAGCCGGAGCTACCGGCTTACACACATTTTGTCATTTGTGATTAGTCCATTTATTATTATTTTCGGCAGTGGCGCCGCGATGGCACCTGGCAGCAGATTCATACCCACCTGCGGGAGCTGGCGCGACTGCATGCCGGCCGGGATCCGACTCCCAGCGCCGCGATTATCGATAGCCAGTCGGTCAAGACCTTGATGGGAGGAGTGCGCGGCTTTGACGGGAACAAGAAGCTGGTGGGCCGTAAACGGCATATCCTGGTGGACACCCAAGGGTTCTTGCTCAGCGTGGTGGTCCACGCGGCCAACATACCGGACCGCAAAGGCGGCCAGCGGGTCCTCGAGGCCGCAGGCAACGGCACCTATCCCCGCTTGCAGCACATCTGGGCCGATCAGGGCTATACGGGCACCCTGGTCCGCTGGGCCGCCCAGGCGTATGGCTGGACCCTGCAGGTCGTCTACCCGGAAGATCGACAACTCAAACGGTATGCGCCCGAGTTCTTAGCGGATCTGGGCTATGAGCCTGGCTTCAGGGTGATCCCGAAAAGGCTGGGTCCTCGAGCGAACGTTTTCGTGGATCGAGCGGCAGCGGCGCCTTAGCAAAGATTACGAACGGTTAGCCAGCACCGAGGAGGCCTTCATCTATCTCGTGGGGATTCGTCTCCTCCTTGTCCGCTTGGCACAAGCCTAGAAAGGAAGGCTTCTCAAACACTTACTGATTCTATGACCTGTTATAATGAGCTCGAACAGACCACCATAGGCGATACTCTAAACCAACGGAGGGTGTCATGCAACAGGCTCAACTCACTTTAGGAGGCTCAGCCCGACGCTCCTCTCCAAATGAGTATGTCCAGTTGAAACAACTGGTGACGCAGCGCGGATTACTAAA
>JBKQTH010000394.1:0-3999 GCA_052143275.1 Ktedonobacterales bacterium
CCAGCTCAACATGCGACGGAAGAAACGCTGCTAGCCCATTCTCGAATTAAGCTGTGGGAATGTTTCTCCTCTATTTTCGTGCCTGCCTGGCGTCCTGCAGATGCCATGAATATTACTGAACTTGAAACCAAAACTTTGCCCGAACTGCGCGATATAGCCCGTGATTGGGATCTGTCCGGCTACAGCGCACTCAAGAAGCACGATTTGATTTTCCGCCTGCTACAGGCTGAGACTGAGCGCCAGGGAAATATTTTCAGCGGAGGTGTCCTGGAAGCGGTTGAAGAGGGATTCGGCTTTTTGCGGCATGAGCGGTTGCTGCCCGGCAACCTTGATGTATATGTCTCCCAGACCCAGATTCGCCGCTTTGGCCTGCGCACCGGTGACTATGTCTCCGGCCAGGTTCGCCCCCCAAAGGAAAATGAGAAGTATTACAGTCTGTTGCGCGTTGAAGCGGTAAACGGAATGGATCCCGAGACCGCCAAGCGCCGACCCCATTTCGACAATTTGACTCCTATTTTCCCTCAGGAAATGTTTAATCTGGAGACGGATGCCGGCAATATTACTGGCCGTCTTATTAATCTGATTGCTCCAATCGGCCGTGGACAGCGAGGTTTGATCGTTGCGCCGCCCAAGGCCGGTAAAACGGTACTGCTCAAAACTATTGCCAATTCGCTGACAGCCAATTATCACGATATCGACTTGATGATGGCCTTGATTGGTGAGCGACCCGAAGAAGTCACTGACATAAAGCGCAGCGTGCATGCCGAGATTTTCAGTTCGACCTTTGACGAGCCTGCCGAAGCTCACACGCGCGTGGCCGAGATGTCGCTGGAGCGGGCCAAGCGTCTGGTCGAGTCCGGCCATGACGTCGTGGTGCTCCTCGATAGCATCACCAGGCTCACTCGAGCCTATAACCTAGCGGTATCACCAAGTGGGCGCACCCTCTCAGGCGGCCTGGATCCCGCAGCTATTACTCCACCTCGCCGTTTCATAGGTGCGGCTCGCAATGTGGAAGAGGGTGGCTCACTTACTATCATCGCCACCGTGCTGGTTGATACCAACAGCCGGATGGACGATGTGATCTACGAGGAGTTCAAAGGCACGGGCAATAGTGAGATCACGCTTGATCGTAAATTGTCCGAGCGTCGTGTGTTTCCAGCCATTGATATCGCACGGACCGGCACGCGTCGCGAGGAGCTCCTGTTGGACGAGCAGACGCTGCGCGCGGTGATAGTGATGCGCCGCCTCTTCGCTACACTGGCCGAGCAAGATAGCATCGAGGCGACCGAGCGTCTCATTACCCAACTCGGGAAATCCTCCAGCAACGAAGAGTTTCTGGCCTCTCTGGCTAAGAGCATGCAATGATCTCACTCGACCTTCGATCACCGGCGAGCCACTGGGGAATTTAAGCCTGGCCGCTTCATTTCAAACCTTGACGCGCCAGTGAGATTTGGCTTATAACTGTGGCGCGCTGTGGTTATGGGGATCGCACTTTACGTTCTCATTACACCTCTCTGTACCCGTAACCACAGTGGCATTTTCTTCCAGTATATTTCATCGGTTACGACCGCTTAACTGTCCGTTGCGTATTCTGAGCAGCCAACGTCACACCGATTTGGGGTTGCTATGCTGGCCGGAGACTTGCCTCCTCTTTCAAATCTGCGCGTACTTGACCTCAGCCGATTGCTTCCTGGCGGCTATGCTACCCAGATGCTCACCGACCTCGGTGCGGACGTGCTCAAAATCGAAGAGCCAGGTGTAGGTGACTATGCACGAACAATGCCGCCGCTGGTCAACGGCGTGGGTACCGCCTTCTTTGCCCTAAATCGCGGCAAACGTAGTGCGGCCATTAACCTGAAACATCCGGCTGGGCGCGACGCACTGTTGCGTCTGGCTGAGCAGGCGGACGTACTGATCGAGAGTTTCCGGCCCGGTGTGCTGGCTCGATTGGGCCTCGGACATGAGACGCTGCACCAGGCGAATCCCCGGCTTACCATCTGTGCGATTACCGCTTACGGGCAGAAGGGTCCATATCGACACCGTGCCGGCCATGACCTCAACTATATCGGATATGCCGGGTTACTCTCGCACTTCATGTCACCTGGCCAGCCGCCTACGATGCCGGGCACGCAGCTTGCCGATATTGCCGGTGGCGCGCTGATGGCGGTTATCGGCATCCTGGCGGCGCTCGTCGGGCGCCAGGCGACCGGGAAAGGACGAATCATAGACGTGGCAATGCTTGATGGTACGATCGCGCTGATGCCCCTACTCTCCTCGTCAATCCTGGCTGGTGACCGAGAGCCTCTGCCGGGCGAGGCTCTCCTGGCCGGCGCGCTGCCCGGCTACAATATCTATGCTACCGCCGATGGACGATATCTTACGGTTGCCGCTCTGGAGCCGAAGTTCTGGGAAGAGCTCTGCCAGCGACTTGACCGCCCAGATCTTGTTCCCCATCAGTTCCCCCAGAGTGTCGATGAGCGAAATGGTACCATTTTGGAACTGGCCAGGATTTTTGGCGCAGGCACCCTCGAGGAATGGATGGAAAAACTCGCCGATGCCGATGTATGTGTGGGTCCGGTCTCTACTTTCGAGGAAGCCCTAGCCAATCCACAGCTAGAGGCACGCGGCATTACGGCTGGCCGGATGGATGGCACAGGAGAGGCGCTACGCATAGCTCCAGTCATAAGTGGCGTTTTATTCACCGCGGAGAGAAGCGTGCCAGCACTGGGACAGCATACCGCCGACGCGCTGGCGGCGGCAGGGTTCACGCCGGAGGAGATTGCAGGACTCGTCCGAGCCGGAGCCGTTGCCGCCCCATGAGATACGTACCATCGAGTATGAGGCGTGGCCGCGCCCCAGCAGTAGTACCAACCGGCTCAACCCTTGGCGGCACTGGAAGGTGCCGAGCCGGTATCAAGCTGTTTTTCTATTCCTTCGGCTCTGGCCACCAGTTCAGCGATATCACTATTCCATGCGCCGGCACGCAGGTGCTCCGCCAGACGCACCAACACCTCGGCTCCGTAGTGATGGCGTGCACTGGTAGCATCAAGACGGCTAAAGAGTAGACTGGCCCCTTCACCAGCTCGAGAAGAGGCTTGCGCCAATAGTGGCGGCAGATTCCGTCCCCGCGGCATGAGCAGTTCCCTTTTCTATAGGCCTACCATGCCCAGGCACGGTGGCGGCTTCGAGAGAGAAGTTGAACAAGTGTTTTAGTGGCTGCGCTGAGTGTATTCCGGCCGGTGCCGATTAGTCAAGTAGGTAGTTTAGTCGTATTTTTAGCCTAGAAAGTTGAAGGTATTGAGAATCTGTTGCAGTACGTCGCCTTCCTGGCTGCCAGTGCCTGCATCTGGGCTGTTGTAAAAGATAATAAAGGTCATGCCGTTGTAGGCGGCGCTCTGCACTGACAGGTTCTGGACCTGCGTTGCACCGTTCTGGGTAAGCGGTAACTGTGCGGATTCTTTGATCCAGGTTTCGCCCGCAAGCATGACACTGGCCGGTTGGCTGATGTCGCCAGCAGATAAGGCAGAGATTCTCAGCAGAAACTGCTCATCCAGGGTCGCACCGGCCCCCTGCAAATGGGTTGGAAAGGATTCAACCTCGAAGGTGGCATCATTCAATGGATCGGTATAGATGGTATATTCGACATTGGGTGATGCAGAGGTCGGAGGTTTCGGGACCCAATCCGAAGGTACGTCGAAGCTATAAAGGTCACTCGCGTCGGTCTTCATGAGGAATCCTGCCGGCAGAGATGCCGTTGCCGTGCTGGTAGGCGCGGTTACCGGTGTAACCTCAGGTGGGCGGGACTGGCCGCTGCCCTGTGAGAGAAGGATTCCCACCACAAACAGGGTTGCCAGTATCAGGCTCGCCGCGATAGCCAGCCAGAGGTTGCGCCGGCTGCCGGTAGACGGTGTGACAGCCGGCACGGCCTCAGGTGTGCCTGAAGGTCCGTCTAATGGCTGGGTGTGCGCATCGTAAGCTGAAGTGGATGGCGGCGGCGCT
>JBKQTH010000395.1:0-13697 GCA_052143275.1 Ktedonobacterales bacterium
GGCTTCGATCCCTTCGACCCGATGAAAGCGTTCCCAGAGGTGCTCCTGTTCCTTGGCCGACAGCCCCGGTCCTTCATCACGAACCCAGACTCGCGCCTCCTTGCCTTCCACGGCGAGGCCCACTGTGACCGGCCGATCCGCCGGTGAATATTTCAAAGCATTGGTCAGGTAATTCGTCACGACCTGCTCGAGGCGATGGGCATCGCCCATGACGATCACCGGTTGCTCCTTCGGGTACATGAACTCTACCGTGCGTTCGGGGTTGACCAGGCGCAGCTCCTCGACCGCCTCGTAGACAACATTGGCCAGATCCGTCGGCTCAAGCTGGAGTCTCAACATGCCTGACTGGACGCGCGACACGTCCACCATATCGTTCACCAGGCGGTCCATCCGCTGTTCCTGGCGCTCGGCCTGCACCACCTGCTCCACGAGGGGCGCCACGTCGGTGCCACCCACTGACTCCCGCTGGATCAGGCGGCGGATGCGCCGCTCGACCAGTTGCAGACTGAGCCTCATGCTCGCCAGCGGGTTTTTCAGTTCGTGCCCGGCTATCCCGAGGAAGGTCTCCATCTCCGCCGTGGTCTTGTGTAAGGCTTCTTCCCGCTCACGGCGCAACCGCTCATTCTCCATCACCGTCAGACCCTGGCGCACCTGCGCCAGAACCACCAGTCCCAGGGCTATCAGCAGGGGTGCCGGCTGCGGTACGCTCGTGAATCCCCGTTCCGCCCGGATGATCAGCACGATGCTCGCGACCAGGGCAGCGGCAACGGGGAAGGTGGATCGGATGGCAGCGAGGAAGTCTTGCCGCCTGAGGTTCGCGGCCTTTGTGTTCGTCTGCCTCACGCCTGGCGGCGCGCGCTGCATGAGCCGGAGCCGTACCAGGCCCGCCAAAGGGACTAGCAGATAGAAGGCCATCCAGAACAGATCGGGAGGGCTCCCCGTGTGGTAGCTCGACCCGCTCAGCAGGATGGCGGCGGCCCAGGTATTCGCGACCACTACACAGACAATGGCCGCGATCAAGACTACCAGTGCCGAGCGCTCTATCTCATCCTCACGGTTGCGGAGCAAGGCCACCGCCAGGCCAAACAAGAGGGCCAGATCTCCCACCGAATAGCTCAGATTCACGACCTTGCCCGGCAGGGTCTCTGGACTCGTTTGGTACAGGGGAGCCAGCAGGTAGTACCAGGAGAGGGCCAGTGCGGCACCCAGCAGGAGGCAGGCATCCAGCACGTCCCGCACCTGCAGAATCCGAGGACGAATACTCGGCGCCAGAAGCAGCGCCAGGAAAAAGAAGGGATATTGGAGGGCAAAGAAGAGATCGGCTAAGGAAGGAAACGGAACGTGGTTGGGGTAGAGGAACACATCCTCCACCAACCATATGGTGCGCCCCAGCGCGTAGGCGAGCAGGCCGGCACTCACCAGCCACCAGGAGCGGGCTGTCGGCTGACCCGTCTGCGTGCTCCAGGCGCTGACCAGCAGCACCACCAGCAGTCCCAGCCAGCCTAGCAGCGCACGCAGCCAGTCAGTGACGGGAGCAATCCAGTCGGGTTGGAGCAGGGTGACAATTAGTTGATAGGTGAGGAGCAGCCCAACAACCAGGAACGCGATCCGCAGCACCGGATCATTCCAGAGGCGCTGCGCTGCATTGGAGCGTGAAGTATCTGACGGCCCAGGCGCGGAGCATGAGCCAGACATTGGGAGAGAGTGAGCCATAGATGTAGTTTATCTCCCGTGTATGCGAAGGGAGTGGACGCACCCCACGTCCGCATGCGACAATGAAGCAGTGTCCGTAAGCCTGCTTGCATGCTTTGGCGTCTTACGGCTGCTGCTCAAAAACCCTCACCAACATCCATGGCTGCAAACTACGTGCCGTGGACTTAAAGAGTGAAGGGCCAGTGTTTTATAATGCTCCCCAAAAACTGAGTCAGGCGGTTAGGTGAAGCGAGCTGGAGTACAATGGCTGCAAAGGAGCAGGTCCATGGGACGACAGCGCCGTCACTTTAGCGCCGATTTTAAAGCTAGAGTGGCTCTGGAAGCCATCCGCGAGCAACACACCATCAACGAACTGGCCAGTGAGTACGGAGTCCATCCCAATCTGATTCGGGAGTGGAAGAGACACCTCTTATGCGAGTTGCCGCAAATATTCAACAGCCGCACAGGCGACGAACAGAAGACGCTCGAGGAAGAACGGGATCGCCTCTTTCAACAGATCGGGCAGCTCCAATATGAGTTGGCCTGGTTGAAAAAAAAAGTTGGCGTGGAGCGTTGACCAAAAGCGCCGTGCCATCGAGGTGGACGAACCATGCCTGAGTATTCGGCGCCAATGCGACGTGCTGGGGTTGAGCCGCGGCAGCTGGCACTACCGGTCGGTAGGCGAGAACGAGGTGAATCTGCAGCTCATGCGCCTGCTGGATGAGCAATACACCCGGACACCCTTTTACGGCGTGCTGCGGATGACCGCCTGGCTGCAGAGGCAGGGCTACGGCGTCAATGAGAAGCGCGTGCGGCGTCTTTTGCGGGCCATGGGTCTCATGGCGATCTATCCGAGTCCCAAGACGAGCCAACCTGCCCTCTCACACCAGGTGTATCCCTATCTCTTGCGGGGCATGGCGATCACTCGGCCCAATGTGGTCTGGTCGACGGCTATTACGTATGTCCGTCTGGCGCACGGTTTTGTCTATCTGGTGGCAATCATGGATTGGTACAGTCGCTACGTGCTCGCCTGGCGCCTGTCCAATAGCTTGGAGACCCACTTTTGCCTGGAAGCGTTGGACCAGGCTCTGGCAGGTGCAACGCCGCAGATCTTCAATACCGACCAGGGTGCCCAGTTCACCAGCGTCGAGTTCACCCATCGGCTGGATCAAAAAGGCGTGCGTATTAGCATGGATGGGCGGGGTCGGGCTTTAGATAATGCCTTCGTTGAACGCCTCTGGCGGTCAGTGAAATGGGAGGAGGTCTACGTCAACTCATACCTCTCGGTCCAAGATGCCTGGCATGGGCTCCATCGCTACTTCGACTTCTACAATTATGAGCGCCCGCACCAGGCTTTGGATTACAAGACTCCAGCCGAAGTACATAATCGGCACATGTACCTGCACCTATGATCGTTCGCACCACTTAAAATGTGGTTTTTGGTGGTCTTGACAAGGGGGGCGCGTAAGTCTTGGATCATGCTACGTAAACGCGGCTCTGTGATATTCTTATGCTGCGACAGCAGGGAGGAGAAAGCTCTTCTTCCTGCGTGTGTGGTGAGATCGGATTGAGCAACACCCACAGACGGAGGTGCCACGTGGATACGACTGAAGTCATCGACCTGATCGAGCAGCAAATTGCCGCATTCAATGCTCGAGACATTGAGGGTTTTGTCGATTGCTACGCTGCCGATGCCCGGATCATTGATGCCTCCGGTACGGTAATGGCCGAGGGGCACAACGGTCTGCGTCAGATGTATGCACCTCTCTTCGACAACAGCCCCGAGTTACAGGCCAAGATTACCAATCGGATTCAAATCGGATCCTGGGTCATCGATGATGAGTACACTACAGCCTTCGTGCTGCCGGGCTACCCCACCGAGCTCAGGGCAGTCGTAGTGTATCATGTCGTCGACGGCAAAATCGCCCAGTCACAGTTGCTGGGCTGAAGCATCAGGCTGCAACAGGGTTCGACCTCGCGATCGCGGTCGAACAGCGCGTCCCCGTCTGAATAGTGCAGGCTCAGTACAAAAATGATATCTCTGTCTCCTTGCTCCACCTAAAAGTCTGGTTTTCGGCGGTCTTGACAATGGGGAGTACCTCATTTCCCCAGCTCGCAATACGACCCGCCCTGCCGCAAACGAAGGCAGTACGGCGGGGCATGGCATAGCACGCTAAGACGCCGCGGCGACGGCTGCGAGAGATGCTCGGCAATACGCAGCCGGATCCAAGCTGGCGCACATCGCCCAGTTCTTCACGGTGCGCCGCCAGGATCGGGTGGGCCAGTGTAGCCCCGGCTGCTACGGGAGAGTTAGGCGGGCGCGCTCACGTAGCGATAGATCGGGGCAGAGCGCGCGATGTCGGCGGCGGCGGCCAGGATGCGTCCTAGCGCGAAGAGGTGGAGTTGGGTGACGGGCACCAGTGTCGGCGGGTGCGGAGACATTGGCACGGCCTGCAAGATGAGTCCCAGTTGCCGTAGGCGCTCGAAGGTGGATTCCGCCAGGACGCGGTCATCTTGGAGGAAGGCGGTGACTGAGTCGGCCACTACCTTCCGCAGGTCCGGCAACACGGCGGCCACCTCGGGAGGCAGCTGCGGGTCTTGAATCCCTAACTGGTCCATCAGGTGGGCGAGATCTCGCTGTTCGTGTGCGAGGTTCCCAAGCTCACGCGACGCTACCAACAGTCCCTTCACCACACTCAAGTCGGTGGCAAGAACCGGCTGCTGTGTCGCCAGGACATCGATGACCAGGGCCTCCATTGCCACCATGTCGCGGTCGATCTTCCATTGCTGCTCCGCCACTACCTCGGAGCGATGAGCCTGCGAAGTGTCATAGGCAGCAACCAAGAGGCGATCCAGTGCCTCCACCATCTGGGTCAGCGATTCGCGGAGAGAGACAATCATCTCATCAAGTGTTACTCGCATCTGCATTTCCTTTGGCCGGGGCACCGCTGGCCGGGGCACCGCTCATACCCATCTTTGAAGAAGCTTGCTACACTTTACGTTACCCCATAATGCACTCCGGGTGAAAGCTGCTTGCTCTCCCAAAGTGGTGCCGCACGATACGTGAAGCCAATCTGGTTCGGCACGTGCAAAAGGTAAGCAACTGCCTCCAAGAAGCATTTGCCTGGAGATGGTCCAGCGCGGGCGTCATTACTGGTTGGTCAGGTGTGGCACGGAATGTGCAGCCCTTGCCCAGGTTCCCTGGATATGTTCGCGGCAATACAGTCGCGTCAGGAAACAGCCAACCAGAGGGAGCGAGATACATGTCGGAACAAAGGCACCAACCAGAAACCTACCAGAAAAAATCCAGCACAAAAGCGAGCTCACGACGTATGGAGAAACGCGGCGAGAAGCGCAGCGGCAGTGATTCAAATGCCCATTCCGGTCGAAAGCGCTCCCGGCTGCACGAAGGTCATAGAGCTGAAAACGTGCCCGTAAATGTGCGCGAACCCAGTGCCGAGTTTGCCGGAGATCTGCATGCTGCTGACCGGACCGGGGAGAACCCGACCCGCTTGCCCGGTGCACGCTCCGCCGAGGAGGTCAAAAGCATGCACGCCATTCTGGCGGGCTTGACGGACGACGAGCTGAAGAACATAACGATCTTGCCTGCGGGAACTCGCCTGGAGCAAGGCGCGAAGTATATCGACCTCAGGCACCTCGAGGAGGGCGAGTTCATTGCCACATCCACTATGGTGGCCGATGGAGCGAATGCGTACGTTTCTAAGAAAGACACGGACTACCTGCTCTGGAACCGCCTCAACCGGGTGCAGGCGCCGGCTCGCCTTGATGAGCCTTTGTGATGATGCGAGTAGCGCATGGCTATACGAAACAGAAGCGCCACTGGCGGCGGCGCTTCCAAAGGGGAGTTCATAGGTAAAGGCGGCTCTCGACCGAGCTTGCGTCGCTCCGGGTGCTGCCGGTACGGCAGACGGCAGCTGGTTGATGACGCGCCAGTGAAGCGACCACGGCACGAGCCCCGTGGTCGCGCAGGGCTTGAAGCGCTGCCAGGTAGGGCACCGTGAATGCGGACTGATCGACGAGGTCGCCGAAGAGGTCGCGCATCCGCAGGAAACTGAGCGGATCGCTTCCCTGGTTCGCCGCCGCCCGCACCACCTGATCGTGCAGCCGGTCAATGACCTCGATCGACATTCCGTCGTCGGCGCGTCCCTCCGCGTACCGTGCCCAGCTCGCAACGACCGCCGCACACAGGTCCACAGAACGCCCAGCTTTCAATTGGTCGGTGACGACCGGCAGGATGAACTTGGGTAGGCGATCGCTAGTCTCTGCCGCCAGCCGAGCCACGGTGTCTCGGACGTAAGCGTTGCTGAATCGCTCGATCAGAGTAGCACAGTACTTGCTGAGGTCGATACCGGGGACAGGACGCAGGGTTGGGGTTGCCTCCTCGACCATGTATCGCAGTAGGAAGGCGGCAAAGTTTGGGTCTTGTGAGGCTTCGTGGACATAGTGGCAGCCAGCTAGCGCGGCGAAATAGGCGAGGGCCTGGTGACTCCCATTGAGAAGCCGGAGTTTCATCAGTTCGTAGGGCCGGGCGTCGGCGACGAGCTGGACGCCAACGGTCTCGTAGGCCGGGCGTCCGTTCGCGAAGTCGTCCTCAAGCACCCACTGTTCGAATGGTTCGCAGACTACTGGCCATTCGTCGCGAATTCCGAAGTTGCGACGAATGGCTTGAGTATCCTCGGACGTGGTGGCTGGAGTGATGCGGTCGACCATCGAGTTCGGAAAACGCACCGTGTCATCGATCCAGTCCGCAAGCTCCGGATCGAGAAGGCGGGCGAACGACGTGAACGAGCGACGAGCGGCATGCCCATTGCTCGGAATGTTGTCGCAGGACATGATGGTGAACGGTGCCATGCCGCGGTCACGGCGGCGGCGCAGTGCTTCCGCGACCACTCCGAAGACGGTCGCGGGAGTCGCTCCGGGCTCGAGGTCGGCGCGGACGGCGGGATTGCTGGCATCGAATTCCCCGGTCACCGCATGGAAGTTGTATCCACCTTCCGTGATGGTGAGGGAGACGATCCGGGTCGCCGGCGCGGCCAGCTTCTCGAGTAGCCGCTCGGGATCGTCCGGAGCGTAGAGGAAATCGACGATCGACCCGATGATGCGGGCCTCTTCGCGGCCATCGGAGTGCCGCAGGACCAGGGTATACATGCCCTGTTGATCGCCCAGCACATCCCGCATCCGCTGGTCGGCCGTGGTCACGCCAGCGCCACAGATTGCCCAGCCATCACCGTTTCCCGCCGAGAGAAGCCGGTCGATGTACATAGCCTGATGCGCACGATGAAATCCACCCACACCGAAATGAATGATGCCCGGCGTCAGGCCTTCACGCTGATAGCTTGGTACGGTGACCGGTCGCACGCCGGGATTTGCCGCGACCTCGAGAACCGTGCCGACTCTCATCGGGTCAGTCAATAAAGTGTACCTCCTTCGCGACCGACAGTGGCTCGTCTCCATCCTCCTCGTGAGAGGCCGGATAGACCAGCCATCCGGGGTCACCCTTCCGTGCGAACCGCGAGAACGCGTCGTGCCTTTAGCTCCTGCCCTCTTCGAGTTCTTCCACAACGAGCATCTCCGGTGCCCCGGTCACGCCCCCGCGTGCCATGGCCTCGCGCAGATAGGCCGAGTCGACGAACTCCTGGGCGTGCTCCCACGTGTCGAACTCTTCCATGAGCATCACATCGTTGCGGTGGCCCCCCACCGCAAACAGCAGATAACGTCTCCAGCCATGGGTTCGCTTGTAATCCGCCGTCTCGTCGTAGACGGTCTTCCACTTCGCATAATCAGCAACCCCGTGCCGTACGTGAATCCAGGCCATGGTCTTGCCCTCCTCTCTCTCTCTCTCTCTCTCTCTGCTCGCAGTGATCAGGTGAAGAGTCGCAGGAACCATACCCAAGATACAGTATGCACCACCGGCTTGCCGGCTGAAGACTCGAAGGGTCATATGCGCCCCGATTCTTCATTTCGCAGGTGTGTTGTGCCAGACACCTACCCGTTTGGCCGTCCCCAGCGCCCGGCGTTGCACAGGTTCGAATTCCCCGCTTGCAAGCTTCTGCTTCACCGGCGCGTCCAGCTGCCGGTCTCTGCGATGCGAGTCATTGACGAGTCATCGAGACAGTCCTCGGGGTAGGCCACCGTGCACCTGGGCCACACTGGCTGAATCGTGGTCTAGACTGTGCTCTTCACCCCCTGTACCAGTGACTAGGTGAAAGTCTCAAGATAATAGCAAGCGGAGCGAGATAAGCTCGCGGAACGGGAGCCGCTCTCAACCGCTACCAGGCAGCAGCGGTCTCGCTGTAGTTAGGACACGGCCATGGAGAATCAATCGACGACGGTGGAGACGGGGCGCCGGCGCGAACCACGCCTGGCGTACCGCCTAACCGACAGCTATGGGCTGGTCCTCGTTCTCTTCCTAGTTGACTATATTGCGGTATCCACCTTGCTCAGCAGCAGCTGGGGCAGAGTGTTCACCATCTTCTTCTTAGGCGCCACGCTTTTGGTTACCCTTCGGGCCTCACAGTCTCGCCGCATCTGGCAGTTGCTTGCGGTGGCCTATCTCGTGGTGGGCACACTCTCCGCGCTGATCAGTGCGTTGGTGCCGGGGGCCGCTAGCTTCAGCCAGCTGATTACCATTCTGGCAGGAGTGTTGCTGTTGGTTACGCCCGTTGTCATTTTGGGGCACATCAGCACCCACCGGGTGGTGACGACCCAGACGGTGCTTGGGGCAATCTGCGTCTACTTGCTGATCGGCTTCTCATTTGCCTTTATTTATTCTGCCGCGGCCCTTTTGATGTCGTCACCCTTCTTCATTGGGAATCCGCCCGCAACTATTAACAACACGCTGTTCTTCAGCTACACTACTCTCACCACCGTTGGGTACGGCAACTTGATCCCCGCTAGCAATCTCGGCCAGACCTTTGCCATGTTAGAAGTGCTGTTTGGCCAGATTTATCTGGTCCTCATCGTAGCGCGGCTGGTGTCACTCTGGGGTAAGGAGCGTACCAGAGCCGAATAGTGGCCCAACGTTTCATTCGGATCCGTCTTAGAAGCAAGATGAGGGTGGTGACCCGACGAGGAGCACAGGGTCCCCGATCTGCAGGCTGCTTACCTGCCGCCGCTCGTCTTCGCGGGCAGCCTGTAGGGGCCCAGACCCTTGTATTTGAAGAAGCTTGAGCGAACTACGGCGCTGAGCCGGACGTACCCGTCTCGGGCGCCGGTGAAGCAGTTCCGGCGCCCTGTGCCTCAGCCACTGCCTGGGCCTGAGCCACCTGCTTCCCGCCTCCCTGGTTCAGGGCCTCTTGAAGCTTGGCCTCGGTCTCCCTGGGCAATGAGGTCTGCAAGATCGTGCCGCCGTATTGGGAAATCTCCGGCAGTACCTTATCCGGCGTGGAACGCTGCACCAGCACAAAGATAGCCGAGGAGCCCGGCTTCAGGGTAGCGGTAAGCTGCTTGGCAAACTTTTCATCGATGCCGTAATGGGCGAGTCGACCGGAGATCGCGCCAATGCCCGCTCCCACCGCCAGCCCTAGGAAGGGCACAAAGAAGAGAAGCCCAATCAGCATCCCCCATAGACCGCCCCAGGCTGCTCCCTCCCCGGTAAGGCTGGTATTTTGGTGAATCTTGAGCCTGCCGCGCTTGTCCTTCGTGACATAACAAGCATCCTCAAAATCGATGAGATACTCCATCTGCAGACGCCGTACCGTAGCCAGAACCTCGGCGGCACGGTACTCATCCGGATAGGCAACTACAATCAGATTGCTCATACCCTGCTCCTCTTCTCTTCTTCTGCTCCAGCGTTTGCTGCCTTCTGGTGCCCCTTAGGCGAAGTGTGCCGCGGCGGCATCCCTCGGGCGCATTTCTCTACTAGCCTAAGAGAGAAGTGGGCGCCTCTCCGCCTGGTGAGCAACCAGGCTAAGGAGAGCATGCCCTAGCTACGACGTCTATCGCCGCTAGCCTCCAACTACTCGAGGAACCATGATGATCTCTTGGGCGGTGGGATCAAACTTGTCGACGCGTACCGGCGCCTGACCCTTCTCCACGCGGAACGCCGTGGCTCCCCGCTTCTGCTGCAGGCGAAAGATCCGCTCCGCCTCTAAAACCGCGGCACGCGCTTCGAGATCCTCGGTCTCCACTTGCAGCGCCTGCCAGGTTACCCGGTCATCACCACGGCGAGACAGAACTCGCAAGATTCCCATGTTCCACTTTCTCACTTTCTTGTTTCGTACTCACGGCGCGCTTCTCCGATAGGTGGACGCAGGTAACCAGAGGCAATCCTGTCGGTGCGCTATCGGGTCTGCACAGGGACAGTATAGAGAACCGGTTCCCGAAAGCGCACTACCGGCAGGGACGGTAGCGAGGGATAGATTCAAACTTACTCATCGGCTAGGCCACGCGCCCTCTCTGCGATTGGCCTAAAACTATCCCAGCAGACGAGCCCTCCGCATGATGCGCCTGACCCTGAAGGAGGTCTAAGCTCTCATGTCGGCGGACTTCACCCGCTTCACCCGGCGCCGAACCGGCTTGCCGCCGGCCAGCTTCGGCCGCCTAAAGCCGGGGCGGTACGTGAGGACCTACTGCTCAGCCAAAGAGCGGTGACCTGCCATGACGGTAGAGCATTGACGGCGACCTCATGCACAGCAGCGTTGGCCTCTAGGTGTGACCGGACCAGCCGATACATGAGATATCGCTCTCTCTCACGAGAGAGCACAAGTTACAGGGAGCAGTGCAATGAACAAGCGTGTCGTGGTGCTGGGCGGTGGGTTTGGCGGCCTTGCCACCGCCCAGCGTCTGGACCACGTGTTTCGCCACGATGATGATATCGACATACTACTGATAAGCGACACCAATTTTTTGGTCTATACCCCAATGCTTGCCGACGTAGCCGGGGGAACTATCGAGCCGAGATTCTCGGTGCCGCCGCTACGGGCGTTCCTGCGGAAGAAGGCACGCTTCCAGGAGGCCGACGTCGAGGGCATCGACGTCTCCGACCAGAAGGTTAAGCTGACCTATTCCAAAGGCAACTGGGATGAGTGGTCCAGTGAGCTGAGTTATGATTATCTGGTTATCGCGCTGGGAGCCATCACCAGCTGGAGCCACGCCACCGGCGTCGGCACCTACGCGGTGGGTCTCAAGGACCTGGTCGACGCCATCTTTCTACGCAATCGGGTACTGACTATGCTGGAGCGGGCGGAGACTACCCAGGATCCCAAGAAGCGCCGCGAACTACTCACCTTCGTGGTGGCGGGCGGCGGTTTCTCAGCAGTTGAAGGTATCGCCGCGCTGGAGGACCTGGCCCACGGGGCGCTCCGCTACTATCCCGCCATCCGGCGTGGGGAGCTCAAGTTTATCCTTGCCCCACATGGAAACCGCTTGCTGGAGCAGATCGACCAGCGCCTGGGCGAGTACGTAGTCAAGAAATTCTCGACGCGAGATATCGATGTTCGTCTCGGTGTTGGGGTAAGCGACGTCACCGACCGTACCGCCACCCTGACCACCGGCGAGATTATCCCCACTCGCACCGTGGTCTGGACCGCCGGCATCGAGGTCAATCCGCTCCTCCAGGGCGTCGATCTGCCCAAAGACCGTCATGGCGCGCTACAGGTTAACAACCGCTTACAGGTAGCCGGGCATCCCAACATCTTTGCTCTGGGTGACTGCGCCGCCGTGCCCGTGCCCGACGGCCAGGGCTTCTACGCTCCCACCGCCCAGAACGCCATTCGGGAAGGACCGGTGGCCGCCGACAACATCGCGGCCTTGCTGCACAACTCAGGTAACCTCAAAGCCTTCGACTACCGGCCGATAGGCAGCCTTGCCAGCCTGGGCCAACGCCAGGCGGTAGCCCAGATCGGGCGGCTACAGCTCTCCGGCCTGCCGGCCTGGTTTGCCTGGCGCGGCATCTACCTCGCCAAGCTGCCTACCGTGGCCGACCGCGTGCTGGTAGCGCTCAACTGGATCACCGATCTCGTCGCACCGGTGGACATTGTGCAGATACCGCTTGGCAGGCAGCGCCGCGTGGTTGCGGCCAAAATGCCCGCGACGCCGGCAGCCAGGGCGAAGCCGGTGACCGGGCAGCCAGAGACAACGCAGCCGTCTACCGGAGAAAGAGTCCACTCCTGAGGTCTGGTGGCTCCACCGCGGCACCGCTCTCTCGGTGGGTCCGGAGTCGTCCGGACCCACCGGCGAAGAACCGTAGGACAGCTATACGGTGCTGGCGGCGGTGAGACGTCCCGACTTGATGGCGGCCAGAAATGCCTGGTAGTCGCGCTCGGTCTGATCGGCGTAGGCCGCGGCAAAGCCGGCGATCGCCTGGTCGAAGTTGTCGCTGGCCCCCAGGTAAGCGGCGATCTCAGTCGCATCGCCGGAGCGGGCATGGGCCCGCGCTAACGCCCAGTAGCAGAGCTCGCTGTACGCGGCCAGCTCACTCGCCGAGAGATTCTCCACGTCAACCGAGCCCTTCATGTCCCAGAGCTGCCTCCAGTAGAAGTGTCGCCCGCCGGGCCCAGTCATCCAGCCCAGAAAGATATCTGAGGCCGACTGCATGAGCTCCTGGCCCACCACAACTCGCTCTCCCTGGTGCTGGTAGATGCTCGCCGGCAGATAGGCCGAAAGCACTGAGGCCTCCGCCTCCTTTATCTGTAAGAAGAGCGGATCGTTGTCATCCCGCCCGGTCAGCAGCACGATAAAGCACCGGGTGCCCACGCTGCCTACGCCCACGACCTTACGGGCCACGTCTACGACTTGGAAGTGCTCAACCACGAAACGGCGGGCGCTGGGCAGCGACTTCAGGTACAGTTCGAAGAGAGACCGTATCTCTACACCCAGCTGGTCCTCAGTAACCCGCATAACCAGCGGCGGATCATTGGCGATGATCCGGTGGCCGTCCACGACCTCGGTGAGCTTGGAGAACGCCCGCATACTGGTGCGCTGCTGCGTCTTGCTGATATTCTGCTGTGCCTGCTTCTTCCGCTGCCCACTCGTGACCATCTTCAGCAGATCCTCCACCGTCACGCGCGAATACCACACATCCAGCGTATCCATCTCCGCCGACTGGGCCATGTGCGCACGGTAGGACTTTATTCCCGCAAGCACGGCGCTGCGGCAGTCGGCATCGGAGAAGCCATTGCCGCGACCAGCCACCACTAGGCTGGCGGCCAGTCGCTTGACATCCCATTCCCAGGGTCCGGGAAGCGTCTCGTCGAAGTCGTTGATGTCGAAGAGCATCGTTCGCTCCGGCGAGGCGTAGAAGCCAAAATTGGCGCAGTGGCAGTCGCCGCAGAGCTGCGCCCAGATACCAGTCGAGGGGGTGCGTGCCAGGTCGTGTGCCATGATGACTGCCGAGCCGCGCAGGAAAGCAAAAGGTGAGACCCGCATGCGAGCGTAGCGCAGCGGAACCAGGTCCGGCAGCCGGCTGGTGGCTTGTTGCTCCAGGAGTGAGATAGGGTCGGTGCGATCCGGGGCCTCAGCCCAGAAAGCATGACTGCTCCTGGCTACACGGGTGCGCAGCGAACGGCCGAGGTCGGCTCTCTCCGCCACACTCAAATGGTGTCTTGGAACACCGCCAACTACCCCAATAGGCGGCGTCGGCGCGGTTTCGGGCACGCCGTTGCTGGCCGCCCGGTCCCTCAGTTTGGTTGCCATTGTGCTGTTACTCCTGCTCTCGCGCTTCGTAGATAGTCGACCACCCGGGTGGTCGACCACCCGGATGGTCGACCCGGGCCGGACGTCGGCCGCTTACGGCCGGCCCGCGCCTAATAGGCCTCTCCGCCGGCCAGCATCCCTAGAGTATATCCCATGAGGCGCCCAGATCACCTACTGCCCAGGGCCAAAACCGGAGGTGAGTCTTGTTACTGCCCGGGGCGAGACCCTGAGCTATACCTTGGATGAGAGTCTGCTGACGACACAAAGGGGTCGGCTGACGATGAGAGAACTGGCCACGGCTCTCCCTCTGGTGAGACACATGACTAGTCCACAAGACCCACCCCTTTGAC
>JBKQTH010000396.1:0-7467 GCA_052143275.1 Ktedonobacterales bacterium
CGATGGTACAAACCAATGATAATGTTGTAGGGATCGAAGGGGCCGTCATTACCCATCCGCGTGTCTGGGAGGCAAGCGGTCATGTCGAAAACTTTGTAGATCGACTGGTTGACTGCAAAAACTGCAAGAGGCGCTTCCGTATAGATCATCTTCCACCAGAGAATCTGGAGCAAAACAGCTGCCCTGAGTGTGGAGGAGAACTCACTGAGCCACGCAATTTTAACCTCATGATGGAAACGTCCGTTGGGGTGATTGACGGCGATAAAGCGAAAACCTATCTCCGCGGAGAGGCCTGCCAGAACATCTATCTGGACTACGACAATGTGCTCAACTCTTCGCGTCTGCAGATTCCCTTTGGTATCTGCCAGATTGGGAAGGCTTTCCGCAACGAGGTCACACCGGGAAACTTTTTATTTCGCCAACGCGAGTTTGAGCAGTGGGATTTGCAATTCTTCGTCCACCCAAGCGAAATGCAGCACTGGTTCGACTACTGGAAGCACCGGCGTTTTGAGTGGTACAAGGGCATGCTTAAACATGGGGAGCGCTTACGACTCCGCGCCCATGGCCCTGAGGAACTTGCGCACTATGCAAAGCAAGCCTTCGATATCGAATACCACAGTATCCTCGGCTGGCAAGAATGGGAAGGTATTCACTGGCGGCAGGACTGGGATCTCTCGCGTCACAGCCAGTATAGCGGCAAAGATTTGAGCTATACAAATCCCGCAACCAAAGAGAAGTACATTCCCTGGATCGTCGAAACCTCAGGCGGCGTCGATCGCACATTCTTTTTCCTGCTGCTCGATGCCTACGAGGAGGAACCAGATGCAGCAGGTAAGGAGCCACGCACTGTTCTACACTTACACCCGACGCTTGCTCCGATCAAAGTGGCAGTCTTGCCGCTGCAAAAGAACACCGCGGAGTTAGTTACTGCTGCAATGGCTCTCCATAAGCGGTTACAACGCCAGATGGTTTCTCAATATGATGACGCGGGAAGTATTGGTCGTCGGTATCGTCGTCAGGATGAGATTGGTACGCCGTACTGTGTTACAGTGGATTTCGAGACCCTGGAAGATCAAACCGTGACAGTGCGAGAGCGCGATAGCATGGAGCAAATTCGTCTGTCTATCAGCGAGCTGCCTGCATACTTATGCGAACATACTCTGCAGTTTAGTACCTATGATGGCGATTCATGAAGTTTGGCGCGTGTGCTGTTATAGCGATACCACAAATTGACAGGCATCTCATCAAAGTGGCGCTTGAGGGGAAACAGTCATCATCACCCAGGATGCTGAGCATCAGATCCAGCTAGTCCCGATCATCTGCCACACGCACGATCGTGTCCGCGGCAGCGGCAAGGGCACATTTACCATGACCGACGATTTCGATGCGCCGCTGCCAGACATTGAGGAGTATGTGAAGTGAAGGTGCTGCTGGACATCCATGCGTTCCTTTAGTTCATCTACGGCTCCAGGCTACGTAGCGGCCAGGGTCCGTCACACCGCCATGAGGAGGAGATACCCATTCATGCTCATCTGACCTCTTGACGTATGTCCGTTACGGACATACAATGGCTGCATGGAGACTAATAGGCGGCAGACACCGCTCACCCCAGCGGTATTCTACATCTTGCTCGCGCTTGCCGGCGGCGACCGGCACGGCTACCAGATCATGAAGCAGGTCAAGCATGATAGCCAGGACCAGGTCAGCATGGGCACCGGTACGCTCTACGGCTCGCTGAAGCGCATGCTGGCGGACTCGCTGATCGAGGAGGCGGACGAGCGGCCTGATCCTGACGTGGACGATGAGCGTCGCCGCTATTACCGGCTCACCGACCTGGGGCGGCAGGCGTTAGCTGCTGAGTTACAACGCTACGACGAGGTGGTGGCGATCGCTCGCCAGCGCCGTCTGCTGCCGAAGTTCTCTGTGGAGGCGGGCCGATGAACCAGTCCCAGGAAGCCGCGCGGCGCGCCCGGGCGGAGCGGATCTACCGCTGGGTGCTGCACCTGTACCCAGCGGCCCACCGGCGGGCTTTCGGAGAGCCGATGCTGCACACCTTTGGCGACTACTATGGCGACGCCGTCCAGCGGGGCCGGAAGTCTCCCGCACGATTCTGGCTGGGTGTGGTTGGTGACGAGAGCCGGAGCCTGGTCCGCGAGCATGTTGCGGCCTTGGTAGAGGGGGCACAATCCATGGACAAGCTGGTCTTCGCTGTCTACAAACTGGTGTGTATCATGGTAGGGCTGCTGATGTGGGTGGCAGTGCTCGACCTTTTATTCCCGATCACTGGTGCTGTGCCGTATTTCTGGCTGCCGGCGACGGTGATCTACGCGGCTTTGCTCTTTCTCGTCGCCCGCTTTATGTGTCGCGTGCCGCGTCCAGAGTGGAGAGGCTCCTGGGGGAGACTGGGACTGATGCTGGGGGCGATTTTGGGCCTGGATATGGTCGCGCTCAATGTGCTGAATGCGCTGATGAGGATCGGATCCGCGCAGGCCGCGTTTATGGTCGGCAATCTGTGGCCCGTGCAGGCACTCAGCCTACCGCTCTTGGCCGGTGTGGTTGGGGTCTTAGGTGGGTACGCGAGCGGAAAGATGCGGGCCGGTGTGGCTGCTGGAGCTCTGTCCGGCGGCATTATGCTGGTTATTCAAAGCGTGGGCGTGGTGCTGTTGATGGTGCTGTGGAATGCAGTGCACCACCCCGCGCCGCCACCGGCGTTCCCAAAAGGGCTCGTGCTGCACCAGGTGATTATGGGGCCGGTTATGGGGCCGGACTTCTACTCGAGCTACCTGATCAATGCCGCCGATGATGCGGGCCTACCGTTCGGTCTGCTCGTCCAGTGTATGTTGACGGTGCTTGTCTGGCCAGTTCCCCTCCTCGTCGGAAGCGCGCTCGGCGCGCGTGCGGCCCGGCGAGCAGATGAGGCCTATCGGCCGGAGATTGTGGCCGCTGCGCCGTCAGGCCGTGCGGCTCAGGTCCTTACTCGCTCCATCCAATTCATCAGTTTCACGTTACTATTGCTGGTCCTCGGGCCAGTGCTGTGGTCGAGTGCCACCGAGGCTCAAGTCCTGACGCAAGGCACCATTGTTTACGGTAATGTCCTCGTCTGGCTCGAATACCTGGGCACCACGTCCGGAATCTGGCCCTTTCTCGCCTGGCTGCTTGCGGTTCTAATGACACTCGTAGCCATGCATGTGACGGTGCGGCCCAACGCAGTGCGGCAGGAGGTGAATACTGCTCCATCTCGGTGACGAGAACAGCATGCTTGCTCTCATCACTGGGTGGGGCTCGGCCAATGCACACCAAGTCGTCTAGTCAAGGCACGGCTTGGTCCGCCGCGCAATACGCGTACGGTCTCAGCCGACGGAAGCGAGTCAGCCAGGGTGCGTTCCACCAACCAGCGGTGTCATCCAGCCGCTCGTTCGACTCAATCCCCAGCGGGCGATCCGCTTCGAGAGGCGCGGCACCAAAGCGAAGCCTGTGTTCTGGGTGGCGCTGCTGTATCGCGATGCCCTGCGCATGATCCAGGGCGCAGCAGAGCACTCGTCGAGGCGCACACAGCAAGAGCCGCCCCCCGGGCGCCCAGGGAAGCGGCTCTGTTGCCGTGGCAAGCTACTCGCTCAGCACCACCTGCATGGCAGGCTCAGGGAGAGTCGGTGACCGCAGCACGAGGAGGCCATTGACCAGCGAGAGCAGAGCGAAGACCGCCGCGAGGACGAAGACGCTCGTGAGCCCGTGGGTGAAGACGATCTCCGCGCGCATCGCAGGGGCTGCGCCGACCAACAGGCGAGCTGGTACCGCGCGGGTCGCTGTCCCAAAGGCCGTCACCAGGATGCTCAGGCCAAGCGCTCCGCCCATCTGCTGCATCGTTTGCAGCATCCCAGAGGCTGCGCCAGCCTCCCTCCCCGGGACGCCCGAGAGGACGGTGATGCTTAGGGGTAGGAATGAGCTTCCGAGGCCGGCACCGAGCAGGATCATCGGGACAACGATCGCAGGCACATACTGGGACGAGATGGAAATCTGCGTCAGCCAGAGCGTCGCGAGCACGATCAGTGAGGCCCCACCGATAAGGATGCGTCGGGGACCCAGCGTCGGGATGAGCCGCGGCACGATGCGTGAGACGGTGAAGATCGAGAGAGTCATCGGCAGGAAGGCGATACCCGTCACCACCGGGCTCAAACCCATCACCCGCTGGAGGAACTGCGTGAGGTAGAAGAAGCCTCCATACATCGCGACCACCGTGAAGAGCACGCTAAAGAATGCGCTCACCCGGCTCCGGCTGGCCAGCAAGTTCAAGGGCATGACCGGCTGCTCGTGCCGCATCTCGATCAGCACGAAGGTTGCGAGGATCGCGACCGCCAAGACGATTGACCAGACTGTTCCCGAGTCATTCCAGCCATTCGAGCCAGCGCGGATAAAGGCGTAGACCAGCGTACCCATGCCAAGTGTCGAGGTCAGTGCACCGGCGAGATCGAGGCGACCGCGCTGGCGGGCAGTTTCCGGGGTGAAGCGCGGAGCCAGCAAGACGACGGCGATGCCGATGGGCACGTTGATGAACAGGACCCAGCGCCACGAGACCCAGGCGGTGAGCATCCCACCGAGGATCAAGCCGATCGAGCCGCCCGCACTGGAGACCGCGGTGAAATAGCTGAGGGCGCGATTGCGCTGGGGCCCCTCAGGGAAGCTGGTCATCAGCAGGGCCAGCGCGCTGGGCGCCGCGAGGGCCGCCCCGATCCCCTGCACCGCACGCGCCGTGACGAGCCAGCCAGCAGAAGTCGCCAGGCCGCCCGCGAGTGAGGCCAGCGTAAACAGTGCGACCCCGCCGATGAAGAGACGCTTCCGGCCGAAGAGATCGCCCATGCGCCCGCCGAGCAGCAGCAGGCCGCCGAAGGTGAGTAGATAGGCGTTGAGCACCCACGAGAGGTTGCTCTGGGAGAAGTGGAGCACTTCCTGCATCTGAGGGAGCGCGATATTCACGACGGTAACATCCAACACCAACATCAGCTGGACGGTGAGGATGACCGCGAGCGAAATGTTTGGGTGTGCCTTCCGCTCCTCGACGCGAGGCTCCGCGATGGCTGGGCGCTCCGCGAGAAGCTGTAAGCTCGACATGATTGCCTCCAGGTGCGATAATATGGAGGAACCCTCCATATATGTAAACGGAGGACCCCTCCGTTTGATGATATTATACGGAGGATGTCTCCGTTTATGCAACCCCTGGAGATGGTTTGGAGAAAATTGATATGGATACCCTTGGCGCGCGGACTGGAGCGGTGAGGCCGCTACGTGTTGACGCGCGTCAGAACTATGAACGGCTGGTCGAGGCGGCTGCGGACTCGATCGGGGAGCTCGGCCCCAACGTGAGCCTCGAAGAGGTGGCGAAGCGCGCGGGCGTGGGAATCGGAACGCTCTACCGACACTTCCCCAACCGGCAGGCGCTCCTCGAAGCGGTCTATCGTGACCAGGTGACGGCTCACTGGGTGCGGGCACGCGAGCTGCTGGCCACGACGCCACCCGGTGAGGCGCTTCCACTGTGGCTGCACTCGCTGCTCACCTATAACCTGACCATGCGCGGCCTCAAGGAGGCACTCATGGCGGGCGAGATCTCACCGCAGACCTCAGACTGCAAAGCGAAGATGCATGAGGTGGGCGGCGAGCTGCTGGCGCGCGCACAAGAGGTTGGGGCAGTCCGCCGCGATATCGAGATCACCGACTTGCTCCGCCTGGTGCATAGCATCGCGCTTATGGTCGAGCCCGGCGCCGAGGGCGCAGCGCGGGCCGAGCGCGTCTTCGAGGTGATGGCCGCCGGCCTAAAAGGCTAGGGAGTGGCAGCATAAGCGTTCCGTTCAAGCCTGAGGGCTATAGCCCGTCGCGCAGCTGCCGCCAGGCAGGGCGGCCCGATCTCATTCGGCCCCCAAACGCGTCCTGGCACATCTGTGGGAATCTGGCGTTGCGCCTTCATCACGCCGTTCGTAGCGTTGTCGTAACGCCGGCATGGTATGCTGGGACAAGAATGGATGCTCACCCGGCGAAGGAGGAACGAGAGCGATGACACACCCATCTGCCGCGCTTGCTCCAGAGGATGCTGTTCTGCCCAGTGCTCGCCCTCCCCGCCTGCGCGGGCGAGGGCTGTTCCTTGCCCGCACCGTCTGGCTGGTGCTCGCCGTAGGTATGTTTGCCAACTTCCTCTTCGGGATCCCGACCTATTTCGCCCAATTGCAAACCATCTGTCTCACCGACCCGGCGCAATGCGCTGACTGGCAGCTCGTCCCTGCTAATGTGCAGGCGCTGCATCAGCTGGGCGTATCCGTCAATACTTATGCGACTGCGGTCGTTTGCTGGGATGTGGCGATTTCGCTGCTCTTTCTGGCCGTTGGAGCGCTCATCTTCTGGCGCAAATCGGCCGACTGGTACGGTCTGTTTGCCTCACTGCTGCTGGTGACGTTTGGCTCCTCCGGCCTCGACAATTCTCTGATTCCCTCACAAGCGCTTCCACTTCCAGTGGAAGTCTTCCAGGTCCTTTCGATCCTTGCGTGGCCGGCGGTAGGGGTGTTCCTCTTGACCTTCCCCACCGGGCGTTTCCGGCCGCGCTGGACCTGGGTGATCACCCTGTTGTGGGTGATACAAGTGGTGGAATTCGGCTTGCCCTCGCCCTACAACATTGCCGACTGGCCGGGATGGCTGGTAGCGATAAGTCACCTGGTGGTCTTTGGCAGCACGGCCGCCGTGCAGCTCTACCGCTACCGGCGCGTGTATACGCCGCTACAGCGCCAGCAGACCAAGTGGCTTCTGTTCGGCGTAGCGCTGGGTGGCCTGGTGGTGGGGCTGGGATTCCTCCTTGGGGCAGTGGTACCCGGGCTGAACGCCCCGGACTCGCCCTACCAGTTGCAGAACGTCGTCTTTGTCGGCCTGGAATGGATGGCGATCATCCTCGCGGTCGGCGTGGCGATTCTGCAGTACCGCCTCTGGGACATCGATGTCTTAATCAACATGACGCTGGTCTACGGCGGGCTTTCGGCGCTGCTGGGCGCGCTCTACGCCGGCCTCATTATTGGGCTGGAGAGCCTGGCAGGGGCGATTACCGGCCAGACGGCTCAGCCAGAGGTCATCGTCATCTCCACCCTGGCAATTGCCGCGCTCTTCTTGCCGGTGCGCGAGCGCCTCCAAGCGATCATTGATCGGCGCTTCTACCGCCGGAAATATGATGCGGAGAAGACGCTGGCCGCCTTCAGCGACTCGTTGGGCCAGGAGGTAGATCTGGAGTCTGTGCGTGAGCATCTCTTGGCGGTAGTGACTGAGACGATGCAGCCCGCGCAGGTCTCGCTCTGGCTACGACGTCCGCTGGAACGGCGTTCCACTGAGCGGCCAGAGCGCCTGGAGTCCCGGGGGGAGAGGCCCAGCAGGCCAAGCGTAGGCTGACCAGGTCAGCAACGCGAATACCCACCTCGTTGCGTATCCCGTGGGACGAATCGA
>JBKQTH010000397.1:0-11931 GCA_052143275.1 Ktedonobacterales bacterium
CGCGACACAGATAACAGCTGCAATCTCTGGTGGGCGCCAAGGGACTCGAACCCCTGACATCTTGCGTGTAAAGCAAGCGCTCTACCAGCTGAGCTAGCCGCCCGTAGAGATGGTGCCCCCGAGTGGACTCGAACCACCACGCCATTACTGGCACAGGCCCTCAACCTGCCGCGTATACCATTCCGCCACGGGGGCTTGGACCACTTTGCAGCTTCGAGTGGCGGTGCTCACCGCCGGATGTAAGTATACCTACCGGTATAGTACATTGTCAACCAGAGAGAGCAGGCGCAGCTTGACCTGCGCCTGCTCTCTCTGGTTGACACCACCCCGCTAGCGGATCTTGAGTATGGTATAGGTGACGGACCCTCCAGGGGTGACGACCTCTACCGCATCACCTTCGTTGTGTCCCATCAGAGCACGGCCCACGGGCGACTGGTCGGAAAGCTTACTATTGGCGCTGTTGGCCTCAACGGTGCTGACCAGTGTGAAGGATTTGGGCCCGCGCGGCGTTTCGACGTCAACCGTCGTGCCCAGACGCACGACGCGCTGACCATCCAGCATTTCCGGCGTATCAAGGATAATGGCGTGATCAATGATTCGCTGAAGTTCCTGAATTTCACCTTCAACCATCGCCTGAATGTTCTTGGCATCCTCATAGGCGCTGCTCTCGCTGATATCGCCGGCTTCCTTTGCTTCGTGGATATAGTCGGCAACCTGTTGGCGGCGTTCGGTGACAAGGAAATTCAGCCGCGCTTTCTTCTCTTCGAAACCCTCGCGCGTCAAGGGAATCTTCTCTTTTTCTCCAGGTCGCGCGCTACTAGCACCATTCACTGAATTGGTCGTCATCTTTTGGACTCCTCGCAAAAATGTTCCGACCGGCGGCCGGGTACCGCCGGCCGGTCCAGCAGTGGCGTTCCTCGTCACCAGCCGGAATCTATCGGAAGACGTGTCTCCCCAAAGTCACACCGGCCAAGTATAACTAAGTATAACTGCCCGCTCTCCATTGGGCCGGGGGCGGGCAGAAACAAAACAGCGCGCCCGAGATAGGGCTCGCTGTGGGCGTGTTCGTCAAATTGCCAAGGGATTGTACTCGCGACTCCCGACAAATGTCAAGGGGTAGTTATCAACCGCCCAACAGCGCCGTGGTCTCTCCAATATGAGTGGGTTTTGTCCGGCATCAACCCATATTCTGCTCGCGCAGCCCGGGAAAGAGGATGACTTCTCGTATGGTGTCCTGATTGGTAAGCAGCATTGTAAGCCGGTCGACTCCGCCACCCCAGCCGCCAGTAGGCGGCATGCCGTACTCCAGCGCCTCGATGAAATCTTCATCCAGGATCTGGGCCTCATCATCACCGGCCGCGCGCTGGCGAGCCTGGTCTTCGAAACGAACTCGCTGCTCAACTGGATCGTTGAGTTCGGTAAAGGCGTTCCCGAGCTCGAGCCCACCGGCAAATGCCTGGAAACGTTCCGCCAGCTGGTCTCTGCCGGGCTTGGGCTTAGCCAGAGGTGAGATGTCGCGAGGATAATCGTAGAGAAAGAGAGGCTCTTTGATTTTGGCCGATTCCCCCTTGATAATGCTGTCTTTGAGTTCGTCGATCAAGCGGCCGCGACCGAGCGCAGGATCCACCCTGTACCCGTGCCCGTGCATAGCGGCCGCCAGAGCCTCGCGGTCCGGATAGGCCTCATAGTCTATATCCGCATACTCGGCAATCGCCTCCCGTAGTGTCATGCGTTTCCAGGGCGGCGTAACGTCGATCCTGGTGCCCAGGTATTCAAAGACCAGGCCACCGGTCACCCGGCTGGCGATATACGCATGCATGTCTTCTACCAGGCGCATGATCTCCCGATAGTCGGCATAGGCCTCGTAGAACTCCAGCATAGTGAACTCGGGATTGTGGCTGCGGTCGACCCCTTCATTCCGGAAATTACGCGCCACCTCATAGACCCGCTCCAGACCGCCGACGATCAATCGCTTCAGATAGAGTTCAGGAGCGATGCGTAAATATAGATCACGATCAAGGGTATTGTGGTGGGTGACGAACGGGCGCGCGGTCGCTCCCCCATAGAGTGGCTGCAGGATTGGCGTCTCAACCTCCAGGAATCCGTGCGAGTTCAGGAATTCACGCATGGAGGAGAGCACACGCGCGCGTGCCACGAAGATGGGCACTTCAACCTCTCGATTGGCGATCAAGTCCAGGTAGCGCTTACGGTATCTGGTCTCGGTATCGAAGAGCTTCAGGTCACCGCCCGGTCCTTTGGCCGGAAGCTGGCGTAGAGACTTGGCGAGCATGGTAAAACGGTCCACGTGCAGCGTCTTCTCGCCGGTCCTGGTAGTAAAGAGCGTGCCGGACGCCTCTATGAAGTCGCCTATATCGAGCAACTTGATCCTCTTGAAGTTGTCGTCACCGACCGCGTCCTGTTTGATATAGATCTGGATTCGACCCGACCCGTCTTCGATATGGGCAAAGGCAGATTTGCCCTGCGGCCGAAGCAACATAAGACGACCTGCCAGGGTGATCTCCTGACCCTGTAGCTCGTCGTAGCGTTCTAGTGCCTCGGCGGCGGTATGGGTCCGCCTTGTGGCAGTGGGGTAGGGATCGATCCCATCTCGTCGGAGGGCAGCCGCCTTTTCCAGTCGGGACTCTCGCTCATCGGACATGTCAATCAGCTCCAGACTTTCCAGCCGACTCTAGACCAGCGCTTCAAGTTTGCTCCGGGCAACTTCCAGCCTGCTCAGCACACGGTCTCTACCCAGTATAGCCAGCATATCCGGCAGCCCCGGCGTCTCTCTTCGCCCGCTGACCGCAACCCGTATCAGCATGAACACTGGACTTCGATCAGGTACCTTGGTCCCGTCGGCCTTCTCGCGAATGAATCCATGACCAGTGACGAAGCCGTCAAGAGTGCCAAGCAAAGGCTCGGGTTCCCAGTACTGCAATTCGCTCAGCACTGGAATCAATTGCTTCAACGTGTCGGCGCCGCGAGCGGCCTCCATGTTCTTGCTGAGAAGAAGCGATGCGTCGTACTCCGGCTGGTCTACAAAGAAGAACGATACCAATTCAGGCACGTCTTTAAGCGTCTTGATGCGCTCCTGGTCAAGTACCAACACTTTGGTGACATAGTCGAGGTTATTCGCTGCCTCTCGAGCCGCCTGTTCCGGTAGGCCGGAGAGCAGGAACGGCATCGCCCTCTTGGTGAGCTGCTCTGGTGTCATGCGCCGAATATAGATGCCATTGAACCAGTCGAGCCGACCTATGTCGAAGATCGCTGCCGAGGTGCCAATGCGATGCTCGTCGAAGACCTCGACCATTTCATCAAGCGTGAAAAATTCACGCTCACCGTCATATGACCAACCGAGCAGCAACAGGAAGTTACAGATGGCCTCGGGCAGGTAACCCAGATCTCGGTACTCGAGTAGCGGCAGTGCGCCGTGACGCTTGGCGAGCTTCGAGCGATCTGGAGCCAGTACTAGCGGAACATGGACTACCACCGGCTCTGCCCAACCCAGGGCGCGGTAGACCTGGGCATAGCGAGGCGCGCTGGAAATGTACTCCTCGCCACGAATGACGTGGCTGATGTTCATTAGATGGTCATCGATGATATTGGCGAAGTTGTAGGTAGGGTAGTGGTCCGACTTGAGCAGTATCATGTCGTCGATGGTGGCGTTGTCAAAGGTGATATCACCACGCAGGAAGTCATGATAGGTAGTCTGCCCCTCTACGGGCGCAGCAAAGCGCACGACTCGAGGTAGTCCATCGGCCTCATTGGCGGCGCGCTCCTCGGGCGTGAGGTAGCGACAGCGGCGGTCATAGTGAGTCGGCTCGTTGCGAGCTTCCTGCTCGGCTCGCATCTGGGCCAATCGCTCCTCGGTACAATAACAATAGTAGGCGTCGCCCTGCCGGACCAACTTCTCAGCATATTCGAGGTAGGTATCGAGTCGTAGGGACTGTAGATAAGGCCCATAGGGGCCGCCAACATCGGGTCCTTCGTCCCACTCGAGGCCAAGCCATCGTAGACCTTCCATGATGGCTTCCATGGACCGAGAAACCAGACGCTTGCGATCGGTATCCTCAACGCGGAGCACGAACTTGCCGCCGGCATGACGAGCGGCAAGCCACTCGAAGAGAGCCGTGCGATAATTGCCGATATGCGGCAAGCCAGTTGGGCTGGGAGCGTAGCGTGTGCGTACCGGATGCTCGACCGGTACACTGTATGGATGATCTCCCATGTTGTGTTCTCCTCTTCAAAGCGAGAGATGGTAAACGAGATAATAAGGAAATAAGGGATCATCCCACAGAATACCACGAGAAGGGTTCTTTTTCCTGGCGGCCCGCGCACCAACACCTGCCGAGGAGACGAAAAGGCTGGTGGAAGCTTAGACACCTGCCTTTGCTTCCACCAGCCGTGGCCAATTCTGGCCGATTAGAGTGGGGGGTTAATCAGCCAGCCTTGGCGAGCAGCACCATCTGATGGAGATCGCTGGCGGCGCTGCGCAGATCTTTCTCGGCCGCAGCCTCTGCGCCACGCAGACTGGACAACGTGGACTCAAAACTAGACTGGTTGCTATTAAAATTGGCTGGCGTAATCTGCATCAGGTCGGAGTTGATAGCGTCGAACTGAGCCTCAGCCGCAGCCAACTGGCTCTGGTAATCAGTGAGCAGACTCTGGAGCTGGCTCTTATTGGTAGTCGCGCCGGCGACAGCTTCCTGAAGCAGTGGTACCAGACTGTTCATCTTGGCCTCAAGATTCTGCATGATATCGAAGAACAGCAATCGAGTGTCATGAGGCAACACCGCAGCAAAGATCCGGAAGGTGACAAATATGCTCTTGTCATCGGCAAGCGCCTGCACGGCCTTAGTATCCGCGTCGATCTTTGCCTTCAGAGCGGTCAAATTGCTGACGTTGGTGGTCACATCTGACTGTATTGCGTCTGCCTGATCACTGGTGATAGTATGGTCGCTCAGGCGGTCATTGACCTTACCTGAGAGGGCATTGAGAGCAGTCAGGCGTTCGGCGATGCGGGCATCGCCCCAGCTGATCAAGCAAGATAGATTACCATCGCAGGAAGTCGCGGTCCGCTGGCTTGAACTGGCAGGAGCGGCGACGGCGGTAAGCGGTACCACCATGCCAAGCGCCAGTGCAGCGATCGCGGCGGGGAGCCAAAGGCGCTTGGAGAGCTTGGACAGATGCTTCGTGATGCTTTGAATAGTCATAAAGAGAGCTCATTTCTCCGTAAGGTACAGTGGACGATGTCCGTACGAGACGTGCTGCCGCGGCAGTAAGTTATGGCCATCTACGGCTGGGGATTGTTATCTGCTGAGCTGCCATTGTCGGCGTTCTGAGCGTCGTTGCCTGCGCCATTCATGGTCTGCACCACGTTCTGAATTTGCTGGTCGGCGTTCTGCAACTGCTGCACTGTGCCGCTCTGGCCGCCGGACGCTGGAGTGCCGCTGGCGGTGGTTGTAGTACTGCTGCCGCTCTGCTGCGCGGCTGTAGTGCTGCTGCCGCCGGAGTTATGGGCGCTGGTGTTGCCTGCGCCTGAACCGCAGGCGGCCAAGGCCAGCGCCAGGACCAGCGGCAATGCTCCAATGAGCCTTCGTACCTTGCGTGGTCGCTGAAGTTGCGAAGCTCTCGTACGAATCATTACATTTGCTCCTTACGATCCGCCGTCATCTGGGCGGAAGTTGTTATATTCGACCATCTTTGCCCGCTGGAAGCCTAACTCCCGAGACTGGCAAGCGATGATGTCAGCTGACTCTAGCTTAGAGGCACGGCCTTAGTATTTCCTGAGCGGATCTTTAAAAATTGCCCAGAAAATTAGTGCGACGCTATTTGACGGAATCAGAGAGATGCAACCCCCCCTTAGGGCTAGCCAGCTCTTCTCTGGTTGCCCCCCTACTATACTCAGTGGTGTTATTGTATGGAACTGATGCATGGATCTGGAGCAGAAGTGGGTCAGCCAAAGACCACGATCAAAGCTTCAAGAATCCAGTGAAGCATTTGGCACGCGCTATGCGTCTTAAGGTATGTGCTTCCCGATTAACGTCTATTTATTTCTCACCAGAGTTATGTGCCGGAACCAACTCGCTCGCTATAACTTTAGTCCTTTTCTGAGCATGTAGCCGTAGTTGTGGCTGTGGTTGGGTCTGTGGCACATTTCCCCTAAACTGCGTGACCATTAACCGTGTAACCGTGATGTTGCAGCTAGTGCAGGGTGGTGGCAGGTGGCGGCCTATGACGATGGATGCAAAGCAGGTCTGGACGACAGGGGTGGAGAAGTTGCGGTTGCGCATTTCGCCTGCGGCGTTTGCTCTCTGGTGTCTTGGAAGCCACGCCGAGTCGTTGGTAGGCAATCAGCTGATTGTTAGCATACCAGCTCCGTTGGCCAGTGGGGCAGCGCGGCATCGCTTCCAGGAACAGGTGCGTATCGCTATCAGCGAGGTACTTGGTCAGCGGGCTGAAGTCATCTTCGTACCCAGGTCACCAGAGTCAGAAGCGGCTTTGGCTCCAATCCATGCAGCACGTGCCCAGGCGGAGCTCCGGAGCCATCTCAGTCCCTTTGGTCATACCAGCCATACAGCCGTGCCGTTGGGAGCTCCATACCGCCAAGATCCCTGTCAATCAAGTCAATCAAGTCAATTGAGTCAATCACGCGCCTTTCCACCCGCTCATAGGCACCCGGCACCAGCTACCGGCCGTCTCCCCGTGGTTCTGCAGTCTCGACGAGAGATCGATCATCGAAGCCCGGAAGCCTACAGTCTGCATCCTCGCTATGCCTTTGAGACCTTTGTTATTGGCAGAGCCAATCAGCTGGCATTCGCCGCGGCACGAGAGGTGGCCAGCCATCCTGGCGAGCAGTATAATCCGCTGCTGATCTACGGAGGTCCCGGATTAGGCAAAACTCATTTGCTTCAGGCTATTGGTCACTACACCAAGCAGAGCGGCCTAGCGGTTGCCTATGTTACTGCTGAACGCTTTGCCAATGAGATCATTGAGGCCATTCACCAACGATCAACCGATCAATTCCGCGCCCGATACCGTGCAGCCGATGTCCTGTTGGTAGACGACATACAGTTCATCGCTGGTAAGGTGTCCACTGAGGAAGAGTTTTTCCACACGTTCAACGCATTGCATGACGCAAGCAAGCAAATTGTACTAACCAGTGATCGAGTGCCACAAGCCATGTGCCACTTGCACGATCGGTTACGGTCTCGGTTCCAGTGGGGTCTGATCGCCGATATCGATGCACCAAGCTTTGAGCATCGGTTATCGATTCTGCGTGCCAAGGCAGCGGCGCTGCCGGTGGCAATCCCAGAAGAGGTATTAGTCTGCCTCGCCCGCCCCGACTGTGAAAGTATTCGGGCTCTAGAAGGATCTCTCAACCGAGTGGTGGCGTCGGCACAGATCCTGGGCCGGCCATTAGATACGCGCTTAGCGGCGTGGACATTGGCTCCCCTGGCTGCCGAACCCGTTGACCGCGCTCCCGAAGATGTCATTGCGGCGGTTGCTCGCTATTTCGGCCTGGCGGTAGCGGCTCTGGAGGGTGCGAGTCGTGAGCGGGCGGTGGCCTGGGCGCGGCAGGTCGCGATGTATCTGCTTCGGGAGGAGACTAGCGCGTCATTGTTCCGGATTGGCCAGCAGCTCGGCGGCCGCGATCATACGACGGTCCTACATGGCTGCCACCGGGTTGGTCAGGCGCTGGTACGGGACGACCTTGCCCGGGCTGATATCAGCGCTATTCGCGCCACCTTGCGCCGCTAGCACTCGCCCGGGACATCTTGGCACCAGGTCCGGTGAGCTTGCCTCACACCCGCCCTTATGCAGGAATAGCTGATGGATGGCAGTCTGGCCCACTATGTGCAAATAGGCTGGGGAACCTTGTCCAGCCGCGAATGCCGATAGCGTACTGTCTCGCAGAACACTGTGCAAAGGTGTTGCAAATCGGGCGTGCTGTACAGCTCAAAGGTCCATCTGGAGTAACCACGAGTCGTACGTAAGCACAGGGTAAACAAAATGAGACCTACCTGCGAGCCATGCCTGCGTTCGACCGATGTATAAAGAGAAGAAATGCATTGTTTCCCATAATGAAGTAAAATGGTTGTGGCAACAATGCTTCGACTGCTCTAGCCAGCTCGGGGTTGGGTAAAAAGTCAGGTGAATACCTGATACGGTTGTTGTCTTTCTATGTGTATACTCAGGTTAAGATTCGACAAATACTGTGCATGAGTGCAGTTTCTGCATATGTAAGTTTATTTGGCGTTCCGTGGGCGCCAGTCAGTGCAACAGTCCGGGCCCGCTGCGAGACCCGGCAGTGAGGAGCGGCAAAGATGGCTGCCACGCGACCAGGGATGCTCGAATACACCGCCGAGCGGCTTTTGCGGCAAGTGTTCGAGTCTGTAGAAGTAGATGGTTCTACAGTCGGGCCTGAGCCAGAGACCGATCTTATCACTGATCCTTCTCTAGACGTGGAGCCGACCGACGAAGAACTGAATGAGTTGAGTGCCGCCGAAGAAGATGCTCTCTATGGTAAAGGGGCTGGTCACTACGGCGGAGCTGACGGCAGTGAGGACGCTTTTCAGAGTTATTTACACGATATTCGTGGTTTGTCTCTCCTGTCGCATGAAGAAGAAATCATCCTTGCCAAGCGCTCCCAGGCGGGCGATGGGCGCGCACGGAGGCGCTTGGTGGAGGCTAACCTTCGCCTGGTCATAGCTATTGCCCGTCGGTACACCAACTCTGGGGTGCCTTTGATAGACCTGATACAGGAAGGAAATCTTGGTCTAATGCGGGCCGCCGAGAAGTTTGACTGGCGCCGTGGCTGTCATTTTGGCACCTACGCTACGTGGTGGATTCGCCAGGCCATTAGTCGTGCCGCCGGTGAGCAGTCACGACTGATCCACCTCCCCGAGCATGTCGCTACGCGCCTGCGTAAGGTTCGGCGTGTCGCCTCTCAACTGTCGCAGGAGAATGGCGGAGATCCGCTACCTGACCAGATTGCCCAGTTGTCGGGGATGCCTGTTGAGGAAGTGGACGACCTGCTCCACGTCACCGAGCAGCCTATCTCGCTCGATGCTCCCTCTGATGCAGACAATCGGCTATCTCTCTCCGATACCCTTGAGGATCAGGGTATCCAAGCTCCTGCAGATATTGCCTCACAGCACTTACTGGGTGAGGAACTGCATCGCGCGCTGTCTCAACTCACGCAGCGTGAGAAGGCGGTGGTGATCCTTCGGTATGGCATTGGAGATGGTCGAAGCCGCACATTGTTGGAGGTTGGTAAAGAGTTAGGCATATCGCGTGAGCGCGTTAGGCAGCTTGAGATGGTAGCGCTTGCGAAGTTGCGCTCGGCTACCGTAGCTCAGGGTCTGCGTGAACTGGCCTAAACTTTTAGCTGTAACTCTACGAGAGAGTCTGGCCTGTCAGCCATTCCAGCGCCTGACGGTACCGATAACTAGTGTTGGCGATGACTTCATCAGGTAAATGTGGTGCAGGTGGCTGCTTGTTCCAGCCACTCTGTTCCAGCCAGTCACGTACATATTGTTTGTCGAAGCTGCTAGGTGCAATGCCTGGCTGGTAATCGCCAAGCGACCAAAAGCGGGATGAATCTGGTGTGAGCAGCTCATCTATCAGCATGAGTTCATTCGCCCACAGACCGAATTCCATTTTGGTGTCGGCGATGATGATCCCACGGTCACGTGCATAGCTTGCTGCCGCCCGGTAAATGGCTATGCTGGCATCTCTCATTGACTCGCCTAGGTCTTCGCCCACTAGGTTCTTCACATCTTCAAGCGTAATGGGTAGATCGTGGCCCTTTGCCGCTTTGGTAGTCGGAGTGAAGATTGGCTCAGGCAGCTCGTCCGACTGGCGTAACCCACGGGGCAGCGGCACCCCACAAATGCTTCCTCGCTCTTGATATTCCAACCATCCGCTGCCTGCTAGAAAGCCTCGGACTACACACTCTACATCAAGCCGGTTCGCCTTGTGCACAATCATGCTTCGCCCCGCCAGTAGAGAGCGGTAGCCAGCCAGGCTATCAGGAAGGTCAGCAGCGTCGGCACTGATAAGATGGTTCGGTAGCAGACTAGCAGTGTAGCCAAACCAGAACGTGGATAGCTTTGTCAGCACTCTTCCCTTACCGGGGATTCCATCAGGGAGCACATAATCGAAGGCGGAGAGACGGTCAGTAGTGACCATCAGCAGGCGATCTCCCAGGTCGTACGTATCGCGTACCTTACCATTGCTGAAGCGCGGAAGCGGTAGTTCCGTTTGCAGCACTATGTCTTCGTGCATACCATCTCCGATCCTCAAACTCGTGACCTCACATAAACCCCGTTAAGCCAGGAGAGCAGGATGGCTGCAAAATCATCCGGGCGCTCGGCAAATGGCGAATGGCCGGTGTGAGTAAAGGCGACTAACTGGCCATCGCGCAGACTTCGTATGCTGTGCAGCCCGGTGTCGTAGGGGTTCAGGCTATCGCTATCTCCCCAGAGCATCAAGACCGGCATCTCTAGCTCGTGAAGGCGGTGGGCCAGAGTGAGATGGATACCGAAGAGATTTATCCAGGTATGAAACGCCCTGGCTCCGCTCGGAATGACATCGGCCTGCGTGAGCAGCGCATGATACAAGTCGAACATGGGTTCGTCCAGCTCGTTATGCACGCTACCTCCGCCCATGCTGAGTATGAACCGGGTGAACAGCCTACCTAGACGTCGATGCAGCTTCTCTGGTCCGATACCAAAGTAGAGACGGCTGTCCATCGACATGTCGGTTCCGATTCCGGCAGGGTCTACCAGGATGAGCCGCCGCACCCGGCCTGGATGCTCCAGCGCCAAGCCGAGGGCGGCAAAACCGCCCATGGAGTGGCCGAGCAGGTCTATCTGGTCAATGCCAAGGGCATCGAGGAAGCCCAGCACCCCATTCATCCAGACATTCAGCGCGGCTTTTGGACTATGGCCGGTGAAGATTGGTTTGTCGGAGAGCCCCCAGCCGGGAAGGTCAAGCGTGAGCGCCTGTCGCTGTTCGCTAACCATCGGCAATATTGGAGCAAAGGTAGCTCCGGCCCATCCGCGTTCGTGCAAGAGTAGCAGCGGTTCTCCACTACCACAGCAAAGATAATGCAGGCGGTTGCTGTCTACCTCTATATCAAGCCGCTCAATGGGGATACCGGTTAAGCGTAAGACGGCGTCTTCCGCAACTCGCAGTGCGTTCATCGGATCGGACGAAACATCGCTGCCGCCGGAGTCTACAGTTCTGGGAGCGCCAGAGGTCTTAGAGAGAGGCGATGACATGTCCGGCTGTCCTTCTGCTGTTGGGTTGCGGCAAGGGCCGCTTCTGAAGAGTTCTTGGTGTTAGTATACCGCGACCTACTCGGTCTGTCTTTTCCGTGGGTGACCACATTTGCCAGTATACGGCAAGGATATCGCAAGGGAAGTATTGGTAGACAATTACACGCGCCAGTCTCACCAACTTAATGAGACTGGCGACGGCGAAGAGGAGCGACCAGCGTCAGTTTGTCACTGCGCCGAAGGCATCATACAAGGAATTCGAGCGAAAGCTATAGCTAGCAATGGCTAGGCGCCGGCAGCACGCTTGGCGGCGGCGCTGGATTTACCCTGCTGATAGTCTTGCGGAGTAGGCCCAAAGAAGCCAAGCAGCAGCGCGCCAATGCCGGGCAGAAGTAACGCCGCTGTGAACCAGCCCCACATAGAATGCCGTCCTGCGTAGACGACGCTGAAAATCCAGGCGATGAGACCCAGTATACCGGAAGCAATATACATGTCTATGCCAGCGAAGAATGTGATTGACTCCGGACGCCCATACTGCAGAGGGTCCAGAGCTGGAGGTTGAATTGGAACGGTACTGTAGACGCTGTTGATGAGCGTACCGCCGCCGATAATCATTATAAGACCCAGCAACGCCATTGTGCCGAAG
>JBKQTH010000398.1:0-5723 GCA_052143275.1 Ktedonobacterales bacterium
GCGGCGGGCTTTTTATATTTTTTATATCTCCTCCGCGAGAGTGGCTATGCTCCCATCTGGACGACGGAGCAGACTGAATCCAAGAGGAGGTTTGACAATGCCCCAGGTAATGTCGCCCTGGCCGTATCCCTACTCATCCGAGCAGATTGCCGAAACTTTTCTGTCTTTCTATGCCCAGCATGGCCATCTGCGGATCCCGGGTGCGCCGCTGGCTATGCCAGGAACCACCACATCTTTTGTCGTCGCCGGCATGCAGCCGCTGGTGCCCTATTTCACCGGCAGAGAGTCACCGCCGGCACCGCGTTTGACCGATGTGCAGCGCTGCCTGCGCACTGATGACGTAGAGCTGGTAGGCAGTAATAGTCGCAAGATATCGACATTCCAGATGCTGGGTAACTGGTCCATAGGAGACTACGGCCGACGCGAAGCGATTGAAATGTCGGTAGAATTACTTGGCCGTCTAGGCATCGACTGGAAGAGCCTCTGGGTAACGACCTTCGGAGGCGATGACGCGCTGAATCTTCCGCCTGACGAAGAGACGGCCCGCGAGTGGCGGCGAATCGGCATACCTGAGACTCGCCTGATAGCTCTGGGTGCGGAGGATAACTTTTGGAGCACCGGTGGTCCGGGACCATGCGGCCGTGACTCTGAGTTGTTTGTTGATCGCGGGCCGGCGGCGGGCTGCGGCAAACCTACCTGCCGGCCTGGCTGCGAATGCGATCGGTTCCTGGAGATCTGGAATCTGGTCTTTATAGAATTCGAGCAGCATCAAGATGGCAGTATTTCCGGGCTTCCGTTCTCCAGTGTTGATACCGGCATGGGACTTGAGCGGGTCGCCATGGTTTTGCAGCATGCGCCTTCAGTCTTTGAGGTGGACATTCTGGCTCCGGCGTTGGACCAGCTGGACCAGCTCATACCGGAGCCGGCTCCGACCAGCGGCCGGGCGGTGGAGCTTTCAAGGCAGCAGTCTAGGCGCATGATCGTGGATCACATGCGGTCAACGCTCTTCCTGGGTGTCGAGGGTATCGTGCCCGAGCGCGACGGGCGCGGCTCAGTTCTTCGCCGCTTGATCCGGCGTGCGGCGACTCGAGGACAGCTGCTGGGCATCTCACAACCATTTCTCAGCCGGTTGTTGGCGCCGCTGGCTAAAGCCCATGGCGGGCTGCTGACCGGTGCCGAGCACGAGCTCACAGCGGACATAGCGGAGATGGTAAACCTGGAAGAGCGGCGTTTTGCCCAGATTCTTCGAACTGGGTTACGGCTCTTAGACCGCGCTGTCCTGGATGAGTTGGGAAGGGCATCTGGAGAATGGCTCTTTCGGCTGCAAGCCGAGCAGGGCTTTCCGGCCGATCTCGCTGCGGAGGTACTGGCCCAGCGAGGGATTCTGGTCGAGTGGCCGAGTTTTTACGCAGCCGATCTTCGGCATCGTGAAGTGAGCCGGGTAAAGAGGGGAAAGTAAGAGGTTCTCCGGCGTTTCAGCCAACATTGCTGAAACGCCGGTGAACCGGCGACTACGCTTTCTAGTTCGGCAAATCTTGAGCAAGGCTGGGACTGCGCTACTGGATCTCCGCCTTGGCGCCGGCCTCCTCAAGCTTGGTTTTGGCAGCGTTGGCCTCGTCCTTGGTGACATTTTCTTTCACGTTGGTTGGAGAGCTGTCCACCAGATCCTTGGCCTCCTTGAGACCAAGTCCGGTCAGCTCGCGTACTGCCTTGATGACATTGATTTTGTTGGCGCCGATTTCTTTAAGAACGACGGTAAATTCAGTCTGTTCCTCGACTGGTGCAGCAGCCTCGGCCGCACCCGCGCCGGCTACGGGAACGGCCATGGCCATGGCCGGCGCAGCGCTGACTCCCCACTGCTCTTGCAGGGCTTTGCTTAACTTCACGAGATCCAGCACACTCATGTTGCTGAGTTGGTCGATGATGGAATCGACAACATCTGCCATAGCGCTATTCCTCCAATTTCCCGAACGAACGTCGGTGATAACGGCTAAACTACAGGTAAACTAGGTAAAATGCACGCAAGCTCAGGCAGCTTCGCCCCCGAGATCGCGAATACGGGCCTCGAGCACGTTGATCAGGTCTCGCAGCGGAGCGGTCAGGACGCCATAGGTCTGGCTGAGTGGACCCTGAATTGCCCCGACTACCTCGGAATGAACCTGATCGCGCGGCGGCACCTTGGCAAGCACCTCCACCTGTGCGGCGGAGATAGGGCCGTTCTCCAGGATACCTGCCTTGATGATCACAGGCTTTGAGGTCTTCACCTGGCGCAGATAGTCCGAGACCGTCTTGGCCGGCGCTAACTCATCCTCAGTGCTGAACGCAATGGACGTTGGGCCATTCAAGACGCTGGAGAGATCCTGGTAGGCTGCGCGCTCGGACGCGATTCGCAGCAGCGTGTTCTTCACGACGTACAATTCGACCTTGGCAGCGCGTAAGCGCTGACGTAATTCCTGCATCTCAGCCACGGTCAAACCTTCAGTTTGGAGTAAAACCGCCGCCCGTGATGCTTTCAGCTTCTCGGTCATTTCGTCGATCATGGCGGCTTTGGCCGGTGTTGGCATGAGTATGTCTCTCCCTTCTAGAGCGAAAGTGGAGTAGCTTTACCGGATACGCTCGTCTTCCGGTTCCATCGCCGCGCCGAGGCAAAGCTTGCCGAGGCAAAGCTTTCCGAGGCAAAGCTTACCGAGGCAAAAGAAATGGGCCTTCAGGTCGCCGACCCGAAGGCCCACACCAGCACTGCAGCGGACGGAGGCAGTGGTCTGTATAGATGTGTGGTTGCTTCGCCTCGGCAGGCCTTCTGGCTTAGACGCTTGCCCCACTATGGAGAAGCGCACCTGCTGTCTCTGGCATAATTGGAATTGTGCTTCAAGCTAGTTTAGCAGCTGGAGCCGGCAACTGTCAAGGTTAGCTGACTTTTAGCGCCAGCGCATTGGGAACATCCAGGCGCACGCTTGGGGACATAGTCAAGCAGATTACCACGCTCTTGACATACTGTCCCTTTGCACCGGAGGGCCTGGCGCGCACAATGGCGTCGATGGAGGCGGCCAGGTTCTGCATGAGCTGGTCGTCGCTGAACGATATCTTGCCGATGGGCATATGGATCAAGCTAGTCTTGTCCACGCGGAACTCGACGCGACCGCCCTTCACCTCATTTACCGCGCGCGCGATATCGAAGGTAACGGTGCCGGTCTTTGGGTTCGGCATCAGACCACGGGGGCCAAGGCGGCGGCCCAGACTCGCGACCTTGCTCATTACATCAGGGGTGGCGATGGCTACATCAAATCCCAGCCAGCCGTCGTTGACCTGCTTGATCATGTCGTCTAAACCGACGAAGTCGGCGCCGGCGGACTCGGCCTCTTTAGCTTTGTCGCCCTGGGCGAAGACCAGCACCTTTGCCGTCTTACCGGTGCCGGCGGGAAGGGTGGCGGTACCACGTACCATCTGGTCAGCGTGCCGAGGATCGACCCCTAGCTGCATGTGCAACTCGACCGTGGGGTCGAACTTAACATAGTTCATTTTCTTGAGCAGGTCGATGGCGTCACCCGGCTCGTATAGCTTATCTTCTTCGATCAGCTTGGTGGCCTCGATATATTTTTTCCCGTGATGCGGCATGGTGAGTATGCCCTCCTTGTGGCAGACGCCCAAGTGACTAATGGGCTCTATCAACGATAGCTAATTCTTCATCTATTGTACCGCGATACCCATCGAGCGCGCGGTGCCCGCCACGATCTTCTCGGCGCCCTCAACGGAGGTGGCGTTGAGGTCTTTCATTTTCAGCTCAGCGATCTCGCGAAGCTGCTGCTCTGTGATCGTACCCACCTTGCTCTTACTGGGAGTGCCCGAGCCCTTGTCAACTCCCGCGGCCTTCTTCAAAAGATCGGCTGCCGGGGGAGTCTTGGTGACAAAGGTGAACGAGCGATCTTCGTAGATGGTGATGACGGCAGGAATAATGCTGCCCGCCTGGCTCGCAGTTCTTTCGTTATATTCCTTGCAGAATCCCATGATGTTGATGCCGTGCTGGCCCAGTGCCGGACCAATGGGCTGTGCCGGAGTCGCCTTACCGGCAGGGATCTGAAGTTTGACTATCGCCTTGACGCGTTTGGCCATGTGTTCTCCTTATAGCGCACATTTCAAGCTTTCTCTACCTGGAGGAAGTCGAGTTGAACCGGAGTTTCACGTCCGAAGAATGAGACCAGCACGGTAACTTTGTTCCGATTGGGATCGATCTCGCTCACCGTTCCCAGGAACTCGGCAAATGGACCGCTGGTGACCTTGACGTTCTGCCCGACCGTATAGTTGACTTTAGGTTTGGGCTTGGCCTGCTCGCCATCAACCGCCGAGGATTTGAGGATATAACGTAGCTCGCTCTCCTGGAGTGGTACCGGCTCAGTGCTGGATCCGCCTACGAATCCGGTAACATTGGGAGTATTGCGAACCACGTGCCAAGTATTCTCGTCCAGCACCATATCTACCAGGACGTAGCCGGGATAGACCTTGCGAGTAACCGTCCGGCGTTGGCCTCCCTTGATCGCGATCTCATCTTCGGTTGGCACAACCACATGAAAGATCTTATCCTTCACGCCCATCGCCACGATACGAGCTTCCAGGTGGATCTTAACCTTGTTTTCGTAGCCTGAGTACGTATGGATGGCATACCAGTGGCGCCCGGGGATCTTTGCGTCCGGTGAGACTGAATCACTTTCAGGCGGTGTTACATCCTCTGACGGTTCCATAGCTTCATCCTCCGCGAGGCTGTCTCGTTTGGTGTGTTCTTTACTGGCTTTAACAGTCTTGATGATCTTACCGACCTTAATTCACTTTATTGGCTATTTACCGAGACCCACAAACCAGGTAAGCACGTGAGCCAGGCCGAGGTCGGCTACACCAAGGATAATGGCGATGACGGTTGACATGGCAATGACGATAAGAGTAAAATTCCAGGCTTCGCGCCACGTCGGCCAAGTAGTGTTCGAATACAGTTCGACGAATGATTCCGCCGCGTAGCGAGTGACGATGTTACCCATCATCCACTCGGGAATATGGACCGTGCGAGGCCGTCCTTCGACGTGGCGGATCTCCGCAGGAATATCGGAGGGCACGAGAGCGGAGTTGCCCGAGCCTATCTCATCAGCGGTATCCTCCGGCGGCTCATCTTCTTCGGGGGCCATGAACTCCTCATCTCCAACAAGTTCCTCGTCTCGAGGCTCGTCGCTGGACGAATCAACGAGCTCAGTTTCCGGCTCCGCCGAGACACGCCCGCGGAGGGTGGAACCCTTGCCCTTACCGACCGTCTTTGCCACAGAGTTTCTCCTCTAGTGCAGGGACACTAGACCACTATTCGTAACCTGATTCGTCTTGACCCTGCTTACCTGGTCTTCGGTCGTTTAACCACCGATTACTTGGTTTCACGATGTACCCGATGGGCCCGGCACCGGATACAATATTTGCGTTGTTCCATCCGGTCTGGATCGTTCTTCTTATTTTTGGTCGTTACGTAATTGCGTGACTTGCATTCCGTACACGCAAGAGTAATGACTATTCGGTTCTCTTTGCCTTTTGCTGCCATACTAATAACATCCTCAAGATATCCTTAAAGATATCCTTTTCTCGCGCTCCACTTCCAGTCTATTTTATCGCATTCGTAGGGTGGTGTCTAGCCACAGCGTCTCCTTCTGGCCCAATCACACTAGCGCGCGCCCCGCCAGACCAGCGGTCTGGCG
>JBKQTH010000399.1:0-14665 GCA_052143275.1 Ktedonobacterales bacterium
TTCCATAGCGCGTCCCATCCAGGCGAAGACTTCTGAGACATCATCATTTTTATCGGCGATAAAGCCGTCGAGCGAGACCGAAAGGCCAAACGTAACTTTTCCCATGGTGTTTCTCCAATCTTTGTGAATGCTATGCTACTACATCGTTTCCAGCAGTTCTGTGAGGCGCTCATAGGAATCGTTGAGGCCTTCTTCCATGCCGCTCTGGAGCGCGCCATCGCGGTCGGCGACCGACTGGAAAACGGATTGAGCGGTGAGCCTGGTTCTTCCTCCGGGCAATTCTTCCAGGGTGAGCGTTTCGAGAGTCACATGTCCTGCTTCCGGCAATCCCTCAAACTCAAAGGTGTCGATGATGCGTTCGGGCGCGCGGACTTCGTGATACACGCCGTGAAAGCCGAATTCGTTGCCGCTCTGATCCTTCTGGAGGTAGCGCCACCGCCCGCCGCTCCTTGGCTCAAAGGTGTCGAGCATCGTAGTGAGCCTGCGTGGTCCAAGCCACTGGATATACAGCTCTGGATCGGTGAAGGCTTGAAACACGAGCTCACGCGGCGCGTCAAATTCGCGCGTGATGCGCATTTCCTGTTTCCCTGGTTCCGCGATAATGGTCGTTTTGTTCTTGTTCGCCATCTCTCTTTCCTAGGGAGCAGAGACCTCACGGAAGGCGAGCGCCAACGTCCGCATGATCGCCTGCCAGTGGGTAAATACCACAAAGTGCCCTTCTCCCGAAAAGCTGGTAGCGCGGCAGTTGGCCAACTTCTCTGCCAACTCATCGGCGAGCGCCGGAAGGACCGTGGTATCAGCATTCCCTTGCCAAATCCAGGTTGGAGTGGAGATCGTCTCGGGAGCGAAGCCCCACGGACGAGCTACCACCAGGGTGTCCTCATAGACCCCGCGGACTCCCAGGCGAAATGCCTCTCCTGCCGTGTCGATAAGCATTCGGCGCAACAGCGGATCCGCAAGGGTGGCTTGGTCGATAGATGGAAGCTGCCGTAGTTGATCCTCAACCAGTCCTTTTGGGTCGTGCCGCATGCGCCACTTCACCAATGTAAAACTAGGCTTGAGTGCCCAAGGAGCATAGCGAACCAGGGTCGTAATGCCGCGAGACTCCTTCGAGATGTGCCGGGTTGCGCCTGGTCCGATAAACCACCCGCCCATGGGACTCGCCAGACCCAGGGCTACCACTTGCTTGGGAAGCCGAGACGCGCACACCATGGCATGCGGTGCCCCTGCGGACCAGCCAAGAATGGCAAACTGAGGAAGCTGCAGCACCTCAGCCAGCCCTGTAATATCGTTCGCCCAATCCAGCAGGCGGCGATGCGCTATCGGGTCGGAAAGTCCGATCCCTGGCCGGTCTACCGCAATAAGATGGATGCCGAGCGCCCCGAGCATTGCTCCTGAGGGAGGGCATTGTAAGCGGGATCCAACAAACCCGTGAAAAAAGAGGATAGGAACTCCCGCAGGGTCGCCTTGTTCGGCAATGCCCAACGTCCTCCCCGAGGGTAAGGAAACGACTCGAGAAACGGGAGCAGGTAGGAGAGCCGTAGGCATGACCAGGTGTCCTTTCGCTGCACGTAGCTTTTCATCTCTTGACTCCGCACCAATGGCGAGACGTTCCTCCGCGTGGATTGAAGTGGGGTATGGAGCGATCATACTCTATGTCAGGTGAGAGACAGGAGCCAGGTCAGGCAGGTACGCTGGCCTTCTTCTCGCTGGCTATCCCGATAACCATGGCCGCGGCCAGGAACCAGAATCCCTGGATACCGGCAAAGACATCGACAATGCTTTGCAGCGATGGATGAAAGAGGGTGGCGACTCCCAGTACGGCAAAGATAGCTCCAAGCAGGAAGGCCAGGTACGCTAATATGCTGGGTAGCACCCGCGATTGGAGGATGACCGCCCCCAGCGGGAAAAAGACAGCTGGTGCGGCTATCAGAGAGTAGCCGTGCTGTATGGCCGCGATCAGCTGCAAACCCAGTGAGACCGTTACCCCATCATTGCTGCTACTTCCCTGTAGGGTAAGAAGATAGAACGTTACTTCGGTGAGGCTCACCATCATCAGGATCGTGCCGCCAAAGAAAGTCACCCACCCGGTGACACGGGACAGCGCACCGGCAAGATAGAGCAGGGCGATCACAAAGACGATGCTCAGGAATGTGCCGGTCGTTTGCAGCCAGCTGCCGATCAGAATGGCATCGTGATGCTGGTTGTTCCAGGCAATCGCCTGCGGAATGGTATCCCCTGCCGGGACGCCCGGATTGACGATGAAGGCAGTGATGAGCGTCACTACCCCAACGACCCCAGTAATGGAGGTAAGTAAGCGACGTCGTCGGATGGACATGGTGCAATCTCCTTGGTAGCTGGCAGGTCGCATGAGACGTCCCTCCCGCGCCGCCAGCTCACTTACTCTGTGGCTCTAGTCGGGTAACGGTTTCCGCTCCGGCACCGCCAGCGCTCGCCGAATGGCGGCAATGGTCTCGTCGGAGATGCGGGCAATCGCAGCGTCATCCAGGTACTCGAGCCGAGCAAGCAACCAGTCATCGCTGGCGCTGTCCACGGCGGTAAACCAGGCCAGAAGCAACTCGCTGGGCAGATCTTGACGAATCACGCCTAGCTCCTGGCCCCGCTCGATGAGCTGGCTGACGCCGCCCATGAGCGAGTGGGCAAGGCTGGCGAGTGGTTCGCGCTCCAGCGACTTCGCCGACAGGCGCATGACCGACCGTGCCGCTCCAAAGAGCCAGGGCTGCGCACGTGCCCGCATCAGCGGCTGGCGATGGGTCTCAGCCAGCGCCACCCAGAATGACTCGGCGGTAAGCGCAGCGATTGCGTTGCTGTCGGGAGCGAGCTGTAACTGGTCGACGCAGTAGGCAACGACCGTGGCGAAGAGGTCGGCCTTATCCTCGAAATAGTAATAGGCGGAGCTCTTGCCGATCTGCGCCTCCTGCAAGATCCGGTTCAGCGAAGCCGCCTCAAACCCTTCGGCGGCAAATTCCTGGGCGGCCACCCTCAGTAATCGCTCACGCTTGGGTCCGGACATGTTCTCAAATCGCGGGAACGGCATCCTTCAGCCTCCGTAAGACACTGCGACACAGTCTAGTACCAGATAGTTGTACCAGAAGAGTGTACCATATAGTACACAATAGCGCAATGGTGTGTCACGCGGTTTGGCCGCATTGGTCACTGGAGGCGGCAAGGTGGCGCGACCGATTCGGCCCGCCAAGTATCACGTAGGTGTCGCCGAAGCAGCTGGGAATACAGCGGTCTTCGTCGGCAATTGGAGATATTCACGGAGGAGCCAGCACCGAAGAGGCTTTCATTTATCTCGTGGGGATCCGACTTCTTCTCGCACGCCTGGCACCGTCCTTGAATGGGAGGCCTTTCACACCGCTTCTAATGCTGTTGCTAGCTCGTTCCCATTGCGAAAACGCTCATCGGGCACTTTTTCCAGGCACTTCATGACGATCTCATCCAGAATCGGCGCTATGTTGGGATTCCACTCAGCAGGCTTTCTTGGCAAGGCATAGACCTGCTGCCGTGCAACCTCCTCAGGCGTGCTACCAGCAAACGGTGTATGCCCGACCAGCAGTTCATACAAGATGGTACCAAGGAGATAGATATCAGTAGCCGGACTCACGGTGTTTGTCTGCACCTGCTCCGGTGAAGAATAGGTGCTTGATCCTAGTGGCAACCGGTCAAACTGGTTATACGACAGGAACCCAGCTACTTTGATGGAGTTGCCCGACCCCATGAGGATTTTGTGCGGTTTCACAGCTGCATGGATAACTCCCTGGCTATGGGCACATCCTAACCCTCGGGCAACCTCATAGGCAATCCTCACGGCCTCTTCCACTCCCATACTGCTGCGCGCACTGGACGCATACAGGCGCAAATCTCCACCCTCTACCAACTCCATGATGATGTAGTAGTCCTCCCCATCCTGCCCAGAGTCCAGGACTTGCACGATGTTGGGATGCCGCAAAGAACGGGAAACCTCGGCCGCTTGCTGAAATGGCACGATCCGTTTGGAGTCGGTGCTGTAGACCCTGCGGAGTATCCGGATAGCGACAGGCCTACCAGTATGAGTATCTGTCCCTCGGTAGACGGTTGACGTAGCACCACGCCCAATTTTGCCTGCTAGCTCATAACGATGATTGAGGAGCACCATGAATAACCTCGCGTGATGGTCAGTTGGCACGCATGAAGTACGCTAGATCGAGGATGCTTCTCGGCTTTATACCACCTTTTCAAATACGTAATATGAGTAGTACCCCCATCGTTACGACGTTATGGCTGCAATCAAAGCGTACGGGGACGTGTCTGAGCTTTACGCAAAAAGATACCCTCATTTGCACCATCTCACCATGCGTCCGCTATCGCGACCCCCTACCCAAGTGGAGGTGCCATGGTGAGAGGCGGAGATTCAAAACGAACGTACGTAACCCTGCTCGCGGATGCGCTTCACCGTGTAACGACTCACCTCCAAGACCTCGGCGACCTGCTCATCAGTCCACCTAAGCCCCCTGCAAGCGCTTTGGAACTGACCGCACAAAAGGAGCCGGAATGAGCCGGACCGTGCCGCTTAGACTTCACTCAGGGAATCTGTCCCCATCCCCTACTCACCCATCTCTTGACAATGCCTTGCATCCCTGGTACAGTGTGTACCATATGGTACATTATACTAGTACATTCTATCAGTACACGTCCATAGTACTGGACGTTGTCTGCAAACACAGGACCATCAGGTGCCATTTTCCCGTTGTGCCAAGAGGCTAGGCGAGAAACGTGGGCGCTTGCGGAAGAGAGACAATCATATGTTGCACAAGAGAGAAGCGGTCGGGCTGGGTGTGTTTGAACTGTCTGGATTCGCCGAGGTTGTCGACAATCCTCATGAGCCACTTGCCTGCTCTGCAGATGAGCAAGCAGAGACCCTGGCACCGCTGCTACACACTGCCATCGGATGGGAGCGTCTCCAGCGCGAGCGAGCTGAGGCCCAGGTGAACGCCCTGGCCTGGCGCACCGCCAACCAGCGCATGGATGAATTCCTCTCGATTGCTGCTCATGAGCTGCGCACTCCCCTCACCACCATGAAAGCCAATCTGCAGATGGCGGCGCGCCGAGTTCGCCGTCTGATAGCTGTGGCCCAGGCGGCTGGGTATGGCGACGTCACCGATGCTGCTTCCCTGGAAGAGATGCTCAACCGGATGGCCGATGCAGTCGACCGGCAGAATCGCCTGGTAAGTAATCTCCTGGACGTCTCGCGCATTCAGGCCGGCACGTTGGAGTTATCGGCCACGCTCCTCGATCTTGGCGATCTCGTGTTGGGCATCTACCAGGAATACCAGCTTGCCTATCCCGATCGCGTGTTTGAGCTGACGCTCCCGAATTATCCGGTCCTGGTCATGGTCGATGGCGAACGTATTCGTCAAGTCATGGACAGTTACCTGACCAACGCCATGAAATATTCAGCGGTAGAACAACCCATAGAGATAAGCGTCGAGACGGGTATGGGTCTCATGCGCACCGGTGTACGTGACCACGGTCCCGGTCTTTCCACACAGGAGCGTGCCCGTATCTGGGACCGCTTCTACCGCGTGCCGGAGATCCAACCGCTTCAAGAATCCAGTGTCGGTTTGGGACTGGGTCTGTACATCGCCCGCCAGATTATTCTCCAGCATGGCGGAGCAGTCGGCCTAGATAGCGCCCCAGGCGAGGGCTCGACCTTCTGGTTCACCTTGACGCTGGCAGCCGGTAGCCCAGGCACCGAGGACCAGAACGGCTCCAGAGCCCTGCAGCTTTTACCCGCGAGCGGGGAGTCAAAAGCAAGCGGAGGTATCTGTGTGGCCAGAGGAGCGAATCGAAGTGTTCCAGCGATGAGTTGAATTGGGTATGTTGCCGTAGTTCGGTCGAGATCCAGACGGGGAGGGATAGCGAATGGATGCGCGTGCTAGCATTCATGGGCATTGCTGCGCTTATCACAATAACGCTGGATGCCGACATGATCCTGGTGACGCGTGTGATGCTCGCCTATAGCAACAGCTGGGCATGATTCCATCATTGACCAGCGGACGGTGCGATTCTGCAGGTGTAGTTGGCACCTCGAGGCCCAGACGCACGATCATCGTAGAGATGGTGCGGATGCACGCCAGCACCGAGCAGCGCGTCGATTTGTAAATCCAGCACCTGCGAACCATCAGCTTTGGAGACGCGCATACAGCCAACCAGCATTTCAATCTCCTATCTCTGCTCGCTTGTCGTCGCGTGATCGACCGAGCGTGTTGAAGAAATCCGCTGTCAGACTACCCGTCGGGATATGGCAGTGAGGCTGCGTGCTGGTTGATTGAGCGCCTTTTCGCATGACAGGATGGCGAGCTCAGCGAGAAGACTTGAGCCATAGCGCGGCAAGTGGGGTTGATGAGAAATCTGCATGGTGCGCCTAATGGGCGTATGCTACCCTGGGGGCAAACCCATAGGGCCCGTGCGCACGGGCCCTGCGCACCCGGGGGAGATCGACCGAACACCAGGAGTCTGCTGCGCTCCGCAGTGGAAGCAGGAAGCAGCAGGATAGGAGGAGAGCCGATGACGACGATGACCGACTTGTTGGAGTACCTTGCAGGTTCGCGCAGCAGACTCCTGGCGAGCCTCGCAGGACTGAGCGACGAGCAGTTGGAGCGCAAAGGCAGCGTCGGCTCCTGGTCCATCAAAGATGTACTGGGGCACGTGGCCGCCTGGGAATGGATCGTCGCCGGCTTTGTCCCACAGTGGCTCGCCACCGGCCAGGTGCCCGACGTGCTCGACGTGCTGGAGGAGCATGGGAATGATGCGGCCAATACCATTCAGGTAGCCGAACGCGCGGCGCTCACTCCAGGCGAGCAGCTTGAGGACCTGCGGCAGGCACGCGCACGACTCGTTGCCTGCATCCAAACACTGGGAGACGCCACGCTGGAGCGCACGCGACCCATGGGCGATTGGGAAGGCACCCTGGCGGCCTATTTCCAGGAAGAGATCGGTGGCCATGAAGCAGAGCACACCGAGGCGATTACGGCCGCAGCGAACCTGCTCCTCTTTCCCCGATGGGGGAGGACCCCATGATGGGAGCCAAAGCCCGGCAGTTCAGGCCGGTGCCCGCCGTCTCGCTCGACGAGTTGGTCCCGGCCGACCACTTCTACCGGCATCTCGAGCGGGTGCTCGATCTCTCCTTCCTGCGCGACCTAGTGCAGGACTGCTATGCCGCCGGCATGGGCCGCCCCTCTGTGGATCCCGTGGTATTCTTCCGCCTGCAACTCGTGATGTTCTTCGAGGGCATTCGGTCCGAACGCCAGCTCTTGCGCCTGGCTGCTGACCGGCTGAGCGTGCGCTGGTATCTGGGGTACAACCTCGACGAGCCGCTGCCGGACCATTCGAGCCTCACCCGCATCCGCCTGCGCTATGGCCTGGAGGTCTTTCGCCGCTTCTTTGAGGCTGAGGAGCTGACGGCTGCCAATGCCGCCCGCCACGACTGGATCGCTGAGGAGGGCCGACAGCAGCGTGAGGTACGCGGCGTCTACCAACGCACCGCCGATCTCCGGATCAGCACCACCGACCCTGACGCGACCCCGATGCGGCTGAAAGGTGTAATGCTCCCCGAAAACTGAGTTAGGCTCTTAGGTGGAGCTAGCTGTGATAGTGTGCCACTGCGACGGGTGAGTCAGTGCACGTTGGCCCAATAAGCGTGAGTATAAGTCACCTTTGGCCCAATTAACGGCAAATAACAGACCCAATGAGCGCCACATAAGGCGCCAAAACCGGCCATTTTGGGTCAATAAGCGGCAAAAACTACAGCTGTTATGGGATGCAGCGTGATGTTGCACCGCAGACCTGTCTCCTAGGAGGGGGACTCATCGCCGCGCCTCTTCAACGTCTGTCTCCTTCGGGCGGTCAAGAATCGTCCGAGCTATGGTCGGCGACCTCATCACTGGAGATCCCGCCGTCTTCGATGGCCTCGTCTCCCAAGAGGTGCTCCATTTGGTCGGCTTCCACATCACTTTCCCAGCGCTGATTCGTCTCGTTCTCCGGTGCGTCGTCTCCACGTGGCGACGACTCGCGCGGAGTGTCTTGGGAGTCGTCTTGCATGGGGTGGTCGAGTGGCTGCACAGATGATTGGGTTGGAGGTGTCTCGTCCATCATGTTGGTCTCCTGGCTCTGCCTGTCTGCCGAGATGGCTGATCTGCCTACGCGGGCGTAGGATCGTCATCCGGGTGCTAGGATCCTAGCACCCGGATATTCCAAAACCGCATTGCTACAGCATAACCCCATCCTCCCGCGGTATGCAAGGGTGTGATGGTGGTCTGTTATGTGACCCGCTCTCGCAACGCGTTGCAAAACACGCTCTGGAGCAAAGAAGATGGTCGAGCAAGACGGGCTCCTGCTCAACGGCTCTTGGGGATGAGTGGAACGAACACTGCTAGGAAAGCTGCTCCTCTTCGAGCACAACGAAGAGCAGCTTTCCTAGCAGAAGCTCAGCCTTCACCAAATCTGTGCCAGGCCCGGATAATGTTGGGATTCACAATGGATGACCTGCTTTGAAGCAGGTTTAATCCACAAGTGTCCCCAACTAGACTATGTGAATCATGTACCAGTAAGGGAATTCTCCCAGGTAAAATGATATGGAAACGTGGTAGCGAGCACTGTTGTGGGCATCTACTAATGTCTTTGACGTGCTTGAACCTTTGACAACTATGACCGCAGTATGTTGAGCAACATGGTTACTGTCCTCGAATACAACCACATCGCCAGCTGCCATCTTGCTGAGGTTTGTCCCAATGTTTACTCCAACTCCCTGATCGATCAAGAAATCCGCAAGTGTGTATAAGCCGGATGTGGGAGTGATCAAGAGAAGATCGTAGTGGTGCTTGGTGTAGCCTGCTACATAGTAGGGATCAAACTCGCTCTGCGGCGAGGCGCCACCGAGATCAGGTATGTACTCTGCCCAAGCGATATCACGAGCAACAAATTCCGCACACTCATAGTTGGGTTGCGCAGCTCCTGCTTTGACTTTCTCGGTACAGAAGACATCTAAACAGTTCCAGGTGGAATTCGCGTATGAGACTATCGCGGACGGGGACGGGCCTGCCGCATGCGCTGTTCCTAAACCAGGGCTGAAGGTAAACAGGGCGGTAGCGATCAGCAGAATACTCCCTACGAGGAGAACATGTTTGAATTTGTACATCTTGTCTCTCTCCTTTGTACTAGCTATTTCTGCAGTGAGGCGGTTGTGTAAATGTGATTACTTGGTGGCGGCAAAATTTGATATTTATCTGACGTAATGCCAGCGTAGTCCATTGCTTCCCGAAGTCTCGGAGTGGGCCTTGCCGGCTTATCTAATCGCTCTCCCATTGAGAAAGCTGTCTAGCAGAGACGCCAGATATGTATCAAAAAACTACACCATCAAGTAATCACAGTTACAGTCATGGGTCGTAACCTTCGCCAGACGAACTACTAAGCAAAGTACTTAGCTCATGTTCTCACGCTCCCGTCACATTCGTTTACTTTTCTTTCACAAAAATGTCACAGCTTTATCTGCCTTGCTAAATGTCTCTTGTACAGAGGCCACGCACCGGCTTCGCGATCGGCTATGAGGCCTCAAGGTACCCCTGAACCAGTGTGGACCGCCAGTTCCCAGAGGTGCTCGTTTCTCCGCTCACGGCTGTCGATGGGAACACTGCTGAAGAAAAGCAGGTCCTACTCAATAGCACATTAAGAGACCGTTCCACGTCCGGTCCCCTACGGTACCGCCGCCACTTGCTCCCAGCCCCAACGCGTATTGGAAGTCGATGACCGCGGCTTTGGTCTGTGGTCCAAAAATCCCATCAGAAGCTAGGTATGGAGTAAACCGGTCGGGAGAGGTGCTGCTGAAGCCCCCGTAGTAGAACTCAACGTTGAGCAGATCCTGCAGGGCGCTGACCCAGGTAAGCACCTTGTTGTTCTCACTCAGACTGGCGGGACAGTGTGCCATTCCCTCGCCTCCACCAAAAAAGGCCCCCGGAGTGTAAGCTGTGCAAAAGCTGAGAAATGACCACGTCTGTGGACCGACAATGCCATCATGGGAGATACCGGCAAATCTTTGAAAATCCTCGACGGCGGTTTTGGTGGCGGCGGTAAAACTGGTACTGATGGAGAGTGGAGTGCCGCCCGCGGCGATATCATTGAGCCGATAATCTAAGATCTGCACCCATGTGCCAGTAGAGCCTTGTTGCAGAGTGGATGGGCAGGCATTGATCGGATTCGGACAGGAAGTCGGGCAGGAGGTGTTCGCAGTGAGACGCGAGGAAGCGGTGGTATGGGTGATGGTACTCGCTCGTGAAGCGCTGTGCGCAATCCGTGCCGCGGCAAACGCGTTGGAAGCGACGGGAGTAAACGCCAAGAATAGTCCGGCAACCAGCAGGATACTCCCCAGAATGACGAAGTGTTTTGAACGCATATAGTCTCCTTGATGTAGCTCGCTGTGTTACCCAGCCCCAGATGTGTTAAGGACAGGTTGCAACCGCACCTCAGGAGCAGCTGTACTCACCCGACAAGGTCACACATACTCGATCCGGCGCGGTGCACAGGGATCATGGCATTCACGGCCGGGCGTCGACAATGCTGTCGGAAACGCCCGGCGGGCGCCTGTGGGAACGGCGGCTCGGGTAAACCCGACTCGGCATCGGGGAGGACAGTGAGCTGAGTTTGCGTTCCTCCCGAGTTTCCTAAACAGCCTCTAATCTACTGTTCCTCTCTACTGTTCCTCAGAGGCCGCATGCAAGAAGGATGAGAACCAAGTGCATGTTACTGGCCTCTACTACGATTGCCCCGGCACTACGTGAAGAATGTACCAGGTATCAAACCCTGTTATTTCGTCACTCAAGGGAAGATCATAATGGGCGTTATTATGCGCATCTATCTTGGTTGAAGATTTTGTCCTTGAACCAATGCTGGTGATCAACGCAATGTGTTGAGGAACGCCGCCAACATCAAACACGACCATATCTCCTGGTTCTTCATTGCCCAGATTGTCATGAATATTCACAACATATCCGAAAGTCAGCAAGAAGTCAGCGAGCGTGTTATAGCCAGACTCAGGGGTAATCAAAAGCAGGTCATACGTCTTGCCATTTCCAGGCTTATAGCTACCAAAAGCGGCCTGAGACGAGGTGCTCTTGAGTCCAGGGATGAAGCCTTCATAGGCAAGGGCCCGGGCGACGAATTCCGCACACTCATAATACGGTTGAGCATACGTACCGCCATCGTTAGGAACTTGAGCAGCGTAGTGGTTTGTATCGTAGCACTGGTATAGTCCTGTCTTATTGTTGTAGTAATAACCTGCGCTGTCACAATAAAATTGGAATGTCGACGAAGTGGTGTAATAGGTGTCGCGCCAGTGAGCGTTCGCGAATGTGACTGCAGAGTTAGTTGTGTCAGGAGAGGCTGCCTTGGCAGGTACTTGTCGAGCAGCATAGGCCATCCCTCCGAAAGAGAAAACTGCGCCGCCAGCAAGAGCCAAAGCAAGAAGCAGGCTAACGAGTCGATGCCTCCTGGGTACTGAGCCTAGGGATGGTGAGTGAAACATGTGAAGATGTCTTCCTTTCTGCGTCCGTGGCTGTGGGTGAGACAGAGAACTCAGTTTTCGCTTTCTTCATCGAGATACCATTCTCAAGTTTTCTGTTTCGAATTTCCCTCCTTTTGCTCTGCGTTTCTTACCTTCTCATAACGTGAAGTGAAGTCGAATGCTGTTCTGTTGATAGTCGCTCAAAGTATAATATAAGCAATGTGCCAAACAACGGTACATTGCGGTCCATGACGAATACTCTGTTGAAAAGGAGTGCAGGCAAATGACGGTAACGCAGGCCGATCTTCCTTCCTTTGGCACACTCCTCAGGGCCTTTCGCACCCGTAGACGCTTCACGCAGCAGCAACTTGCCGAGGTTCTTGGGATGCATCGGCACGCTGTTAGCCGGTGGGAACGAGGAGATTTTCTCCCGGCAAGCAAGACAGTGGTCCTCGAACTGGCACGGCACCTGCGCCTGAGTGACTTGGAGACACGTCAATTCCTAGAAGCCAGCCTGGTGGCACTCGCACCGCACTGGCTGGTTCCCTTGCCGCGCAATCACTTTTTCACCGGGCGCGAGGAGATTCTGCATGCCCTGCATACTCATTTTGACGGAAGTCGGTCAGGTGCCCCCATGCGGTCTTGTGCGCTTCAGGGATTGGGGGGTGTCGGCAAGACACAGATTGCCTTGGAGTATGCCTACCGGCATGCGCTGGAATACAGCGCAATCTTTTGGATAGGAGCAGAAACTGACGAGCAAATCGTCTCTAGCTTGCTGCGGATCGCTGAGGTGCTCCAGTTACCCGAGCGAGAGGATCATGACCAGCAGCGCGCGGTCGCGGCAGTGCAACGCTGGCTGAACGCACATCACGACTGGTTGTTGATCTGGGATAATGTGGAAGACCTCGCTTTGCTCAACCGATATCTGCCCTCTGCTCGAGCGGGAGCCAACTTGATCACGACGCGGAGTCATTCGCTCGGAACGCTCGCGCGGAGCATAGATCTGTTGCCTATGGAGTGCGCGGAAGGGATGCTGTTCCTGTTGCAGCGTGCCAAAATCATAGAACCGGAAGCGGGAATACAGCACGTGAAGCAGCTTGCTCTGAGCCAGCCGGAGAAGTATGCCGCGGCCAAGGAATTGGTAGAGGTTGTAGATGGTCTCCCCCTGGCGCTGGACCAGGCTGGAGCCTATATCGAAGAAACAGCGTGTGGTCTATCCGCCTATCTCGACCTCTTTCGCACCCAGCGCGCTTCCCTGCTCCAACAACGAGGGGAGGGATCGTGTGTGCATCCGGAGTCAGTTTCTGCCACCTTCACGCTCGCAATCACGGCCACTACCAGCCGCCACCCAGCGGTGAGGGATCTCTTGCAGATCTGCGCGTTGCTGCAGCCGGATGCTATCCCCGAAGATCTCTTCCATCGGGGAGCCGAGTATTTTGGTCAAATACTAGAGGCTGTCTGTCGCGACGATCTCGAGTGGAATCGGGTACTTGCTATCGCCTGTTCCTATTCCCTGCTTCACCGGCATCCAGAGGAGCGGACACTCTCGCTGCATCGGATGGTCCAGGCGGTGTTGCAAGATGGCATGGATGAACAGACGGCTGCTGCCTGGCTGAAACGAGCAACTGCAGCCCTGAACGTGGTGTTCCCGGAAGTCTCATATGGAGTTTGGGAGGAATGTGAACGCCTCCTTCCTCATGTCCTGACCTGCATAGGCGCGATCCGCGATTGCGCGGCAGACCACTTGGTTGTGGAATTGATTCGCAAAGCAGCAGACTATTTGCGCGCCCGGGCACAGTATAGCATGGCCGAACCCCTGTATCAGCGTGCCGTAGCTCTTGGAGAACAGGTGTTGGGAGCAGAAGATCCCGTGCTCGCCTTTTCTCTTAACAATCTGGCAAATCTCTACTACGACCAAGGAAAATATAGTCAGGCTGCACCCTTGTACCAGCGCACGTTGCACATTGGGGAGCAGGCACTGGGACCAGACCATCCGCTGTTGGTCTATCCACTGGTCAATCTGGCAGCGTTCCACCTGGAATATGCAGACTATCCGCGGGCAGAGTCGTTGTTCCGACGAGCCCTACACATCCGGGAAGAAACGCTCGGGCCAGAGCATCCTGATCTAGCTGATCCCTTGGGTGGCCTGGCAGACCTCTACTATGAGCAAGGGCGGTATGGCCTGGCAGAACAGTTGCATCAGCGCGCGCTGCATATTCGAGAATTGGCGCTGGGAGCGGACCATGCGATGCTGATCTTTCCGCTCACCAATCTAGCGAACGTCTATTCGAAGCAGGGGAAAGGAGAGCAGGCGGAGTCATTGTATCAGCGCGCTTTGCAGCTTGGGGAACAGACCTGGGGAGCAGAACATCCCTACACCACCTGGCCGCTACTTGGACTGGCAAATCTGTACCGGCAGCAGAGACAGGAGACGTTGGCGGAGTCGCTCTATCAGCGTGTCTGGCAGATTCGGGAGCAACAACTTGGTCCGCATCATCCTGAGACGGCGCAGATCCTCTATGATTTGGCCCTCTTTCGGCAGGAGAAGGGTGACATCGGCGAGGCACCTTACCTGGCTGAACGTGCGCTGCACATCCGCTCACAGACGCTGGGTGACACACATCCCAAAACGGTCGCCACGCGAAAACTGTACACTAAGTTAGAACAAGCGCGCGCCGAGGAAAGCCAGGGACATCAGGAAGATGGGGCAAACAAGCGCGGCCAGGACAGGGAAAGTAAGAGTGAAGACATCGCACCGGTCTCCATGCAAGCGATGACCGCTTCTACAGCGTCTCAGAATAATCAGCTTGAAGCGTTTCTGGTTGCCCGCTGTGAACTGCATCCTCTGGCCTGGTGCCGAATCCGTGATCTTAGGTACACCTATGAGCAGTGGATCGCTGCCTACCAGAGATGTGTTCCTCTCTCCCGGCGGGCATTTGCGGCACAACTGCAAGCGCGGGGATGCTGCATTGACCGGACGAGCAAGATGCGTATCTGGCGCGGGATTCGGCTAGTGACGACCAGCCGGTGACAAAAATGACAAACGCGCTGACCTGAACCCCGCCGTGTGACCATCGATAATCAGAATCACCGTTAGGTTGAGAT
>JBKQTH010000400.1:0-3917 GCA_052143275.1 Ktedonobacterales bacterium
CTCCAGAAATCACGCTTTGCCCACGTGCAGCATACGCATGGTAAAATCCGAGGAGAAAAAAATTCAAGCAGGAGATGTGCTGATGAAGATCCATGAGTACCAAGCCAAGGAAATCCTAGGCAGGTGCGGTATTCCCGTGCAGCCAGGGAAGATCGCAACCACCCCGGCGCAGGCTGAGGAGATCGCGCGCGAATTCGGAGTGCCGGTTGTCGTGAAGGCCCAAGTATATGTTGGTGGGCGAGGTAAAGCCGGTGGAGTCAAGTTCGGCAACACACCCGAAGGGGCCCGCGAGGCGGCCTCCCAAATCATTGGCATGGATATCAAGGGTTTGACCGTCGAGAAAGTGCTGGTTACGCCGGCAATCGATATCGCTGAAGAGTATTACGCAGGAATTATCCTGGACCGCTCCTCACAGGCTCCAGTCGTGATGGTAAGCCGCGCTGGGGGTATCGACATTGAGCAGGTAGCCGAGGAGACACCCGAGCGAATCGTCAAAGAGCCAATCGATGTGCGGTGGGGCCTTCTTCCTATGCAAGCGCGCGACATTCTGGCCCGTGCCGGTATGCCCCACCAGGTCATTGCTAAGGGTGGGACTATTCTCGCTCTGCTGGCCCGAGCTTATGTTGAGAGCGATGCGACTCTTGCCGAGATCAATCCGCTGGCTCTAACCAGAGATGGGCAGTTGCTGGCCGCAGACGCAAAGATCCTGATAGATGATAATGCACTTCCCCGCCAGAGAGAGTATGCCAGCTGGGCCGAGCCCGAGGAGGTGAATCTCCTTGAATTCGAGGCTAAGGCTGAGGGACTTACCTATGTCAAGCTCGATGGCGACATCGGCATCATTGGCAATGGCGCCGGTCTGGTGATGACAACGCTCGACATGGTGGCTCGTTCCGGTGGCAGGCCGGCCAACTTCCTCGACATCGGCGGCGGCGCCAAGGCCGAAGTAATGAAAAAAGCGCTCCTTTTTGTCGCCAAAGATCCACAGGTAAAAGGCATACTGGTGAATATCTTCGGCGGTATCACCCGCGGTGAGGAAGTGGCCAAGGGAATCATCATGGCACAGGGCGAGTTGCCGGCGGGCATGCCCATCGTTGCCCGTCTCTCAGGTACAGGAGAGGCTGAAGGCCGGGCTCTGCTGGCCGACGCCGGTCTGACCTGGGGCTACGATATGCGCGACGCCGCACAGAAAATCGTGGCCGAGGTCGAGGGAAGATAGCTACAGACTTGCTTAAGCCCAGTAGGCTGAACAGATAAGGCACATAGGGGAACCGACGTGAGTATTCTATTCGATAAAGACGCACGAGTCATCGTCCAAGGGATAACCGGACATGAGGGGCTCTACCACACCAGAGGCATGCTGGCCTCCGGCACCCAAGTCGTCGGCGGCGTCAACCCAGGAAAGGGTGGCCAGACCGCCGAGAATCTCCCAGTCTTCGATACGGTGCGCGAGGCCAGAGAACAGACCGACGCAAACGTGTCGTGCATCTTTGTACCAGCCATGGGCGCAGCCGACGCGATCATGGAGGCTGCCGGTGCTGGTATCGAGCTAGTCGTCTGCATTACCGAGCTTATACCGGTTGCCGACATGACACGGGTAGCCGCCTTTTTGAAAGAGCATCCGGCACGCCTGATTGGCCCAAACTGTCCGGGACTAGCTACTCCCGGCGCCGGCAAGGTTGGCATCATGCCGTACCATATCTTCAAAGAGGGTACTGTTGGATTCCTCTCGCGCTCTGGAACTCTCACCTATGAAGTCGTAGCTCTTCTCACCCAGGCCGGTATTGGCCAGTCGACCTGTATCGGCATTGGGGGCGACCCCATCATTGGTACCACCTTCATCGACTGCCTTCGCCTCTTCGAAGCCGATGACGCTACCAGCGCCGTGGTGATGTGCGGTGAGATCGGTGGCAGCGATGAAGAAGATGCCGCAGCCTACGCTGCCGGAATGAGGAAGCCGGTTATCGGCTTTATCTCGGGCCGCACAGCGCCCCCAGGTAAGCGCATGGGCCATGCTGGAGCGATCATCTCGGGTAAGACCGGCACAGCGCAAGGCAAAGTAGATGCACTGCTAGCCGCCGGAGTAGCCGTCGCAGATACTATCTTTGATATACCTGATCTCACCTACAGGGCGCTCAGCCGTGCCTAGTTTCAGAGGAGGCTCCATCCGGAGCACCGGCATCTCCAGAGGTGGAGTCGCCGGACTCTTCCCAGAGCTGGCGTGTGACTCGGCGTACGATTTCGTAGTCGAAGCCGCGCCGGAGCAGAAACTGGCCAAGACGGGCCTGGAAGTCTGGATAGCTCACGGTGGAGAGAGCGCGTAATCGTTGCCTACCGGCAGCTAGGGCATGCTGCTCATCGCGCTCGGGCTTACTCACCTCTTCGATTGTCTCGCCGGCTACTCCACGCTGTCGGAGCTCATGGGCCAGCGCACGGGCCGAGCGAGGACTGAAACGTTCCCGGTTTTCAACCCAGAAGTCGGCAAATTGCCGGTCATCGAGTAACTCAAGGCTTTCCAGGTGATCGAGCACACGCTCCACCTGCTCAGACCGAGGAGGCGGCGAGGGGTTGCGCCGCTTGGGCGCCAGTAATCGGCGCCGTACCTCGGCCCGACTGCGTGGGCGCGGCGCCAGAAAGCTTAGTGCCCTATCCAAGAGCCGGCCCTCTTCATTCCGCAGCTGGAGCTGCTCGTATTCGACCGCGCTCAGGTCCTGACCCACCTCAAGGCCAAGCGCCGACACCAGCGTGCCGTCAAGCTGGCCAGCCAGGCGGCCGTCGAGATATAGATTGTAGACCCGCACACGCCGGCTCTGTGGTTCAATTGCGGTAATTCGCATGTATGGCTATTCTCAGCGTGGACTACAAAAGCGGATTCCGAGTTGGCTCCGCGGGTGGGGCCGAATAGCGCTCAGCGTAGGGCCCGATAATCGGGATCCGGAGATAGTTTCCTGTCCAGGCGGCGATCATCACACACAACCAGGCAAACACGATCGCCAGCACCATGAGCAGCACTCCCCAAATCCCCAAGTGGTAGAAGATAGGCTGGTGGGTCGCATTAGTTAAGTCCTGCATAACGGTGGCGAACAGAACCGCCGAGACACCCACTACGGTTAACCCTCCAGTGAGGATGACAGATTGCAGAGCATGGAAGCGGACAAACCGGTTGTGCCGCTCGCTGAAATAGATAAGAAAGCCCGAGACCCACCAGAAGAGATAACTAGCCCCAGCGGCAGTGTTGGCGCTGATGTTGAAAGTAGTCGCGCCCCATGAGTCTGATACCTGCCACGGCACATGCGTAAACCTAGCACCCGGAATTGCGCCCAGCTGCCCTGGCTTGGGCCCATGAGCCGGACCTTGTGGCATCTCCCAGGCAGGCTCGTGCCGTGGCGGCACCGATTGATGATAACTGATGAGCTGGTTCTGTAAGGGACCAGAGGATAGACGTGGACCTGGCTGAGCCAGTGGTGCCCGCCCAGGAAATTCCGGTACTGCTAGCGTCAGGGTCTCCTCGGTGGGTGGAGTAGCGCCATCTGCTTCGGTAACCCGTGACATGCCGGATGGATCCGAGGCCAACTGCGGACTCTCCCTGGTCACGGCTCGTCTGCTCGAGTCTTCGGCGTCATCGGTTTGATTGGGTGCAGACGCATCCCCCTGGTCATCAGGAGCGGATCCTCTCGCCGCGGCCTCCTGGCGGTATGGTTCTCTGCCACGTTCATTCCGCATCAGTGTCCTCCCTGGATGCACTGATTCTCACTAGCTTATCCGTATATCCTCTTATGACGGATCACGAAAGGATATTAGCCACCAACATAGCGCAAATACTCATCGGCCAGTGCGCTGAATTGCTTGTGAGGGCCGGCGCCGCCAAATTTCTGGCGAAGTGAGGCAACCGGCTCCTCGACATCTGCAGCCTCGGC
>JBKQTH010000401.1:0-3036 GCA_052143275.1 Ktedonobacterales bacterium
GAACGGCAGTCGGGGAGAGGGCAGTGGCTCTCATCACCACAGTCCGTCTCCGGTGAGGCAAAAGCTCACCGACCGGTACCTGTCGAACAACGTAGCCTACGAGACGTCCATTGTCAAACATTTGTTCTATCTGGGCCATTCCTCCCCTGGATGAATCCGAGGGGCTTTCTGGCCCCATTTGTAAAAGCCACGGCGACGACCATCAAGGGCGGCTCGAGCGCCAGCCACCACGGCGGTTTCTGGTGGGTCGCTTTCTATCGCCACACCGGCCGGCGCCGGGTCAGTCGCGTAGACTCTCATGTCACCATCCTGTCATCTCTAGGGCCCTTGGAACATCTCCATGATCTCGGATCGGATCCCGCCAACTCCTACTTGGAATCCGTAGCGACCCAAACCCCGGCCGCCGCCTGCGGTCCTACCGCATGTTCAGTAATCTTTGGCTGCGACTCCGCACCGGCACTAGCGAGCGATCCCGCGCCCTCAACTTGCACGATCAACGGGCCGCCAAATGGTTCTTGACCTTTTACCGAGACACAGGCACCCGGAACCAGACCCAGCGTCTCGAGATAGCGCAGCAGCGCCGCATCATCATCGAGAACACGCCGCACAACCGCCGACTGGCCAGGCTTCAATTCACTAAGCGACTGGGTAGGAGTAACCAGGACTTCGCCCGACTTGCTGGGGATGGGATCACCGTGCGGATCTTCCGTCGGGTGTCCCAAGAGAGCATCAAGCCGATCCTCAAAGTCCTCGGATATGGCGTGCTCCAGCCGTTCGGCCTCGGCATCAACCTCATCCAGCCGGTAACCCAGCGCACGGACCAAAAATAGCTCGAGTAAGCGATGATGGCGCACCAGCTCTTTGGCCAGTTGCTCGCCTCGCTCCGTTAATTCCACGCCATGATAGGGGGTGTGGACCACAAAACCGGCATCGGCGAGCGATTTGAAGAGCTGTGTCACCGCGGCGTCGCTTAGCTGCCCGGAGGACTCCAGCACCTGCAATCGCTCGCGCATGGCTGAGGTAGTAACCCGTTCGCCGCGTTCGTGAAATTTATAGATAAGGCGCAGACAATCCACTGCCCGTATGGAGAGCGCCCGCAATTCAGGACTCATAGACAGGCTCCAAAAGTAGTGTCGTGAAGTCAATCTTTTACAGACCTAAAAATACTATAGCAGATCAGGGAAATAGTGTCAAGTTGGGCGCCAAAAATCCATTTTTGCATATGGGTGGGCATTGACTGGTCGAGCGCAAAGAGCGCGATGGTGCCGCCGGGTGGCGTTGCCGGACTCCGCCACACTTCCGGAGCGAGCTGCGCTACTGGATATGATCCATCACAGCATCAACGGCGTTGCCGTAGGCCTGCAAACCACCAGCTGAACCACTCCCGGATCTATTTCGGAAGAGTGATCCAGCCGAGGCGGCCTATACTAGCCCAGACTAGCCCAGACTAGCCCAGACTAGCCCATGCTAACCGACAGTATCAGCCGCGGATTCAGCCAGCGACTGGTGCCTCCGGACCGCTTCGATCACCGCGTCGTGCGCTGCGAAGCCTCCATCCCGAAACATCGAATGGACCAGTTCGCCATCTACGGTTACGTCGAACGCCCCCTCGAACCAGGGTATGAGCTCGATTTCCGCCAGCTCGTTACGAAACTCCTTCATGAGCGCTCCGGCCAGGGCCAGGGTCTGGGGCTCGTACCCGCATTCGGAACAGTAGGCAATAGTTACTTTTACCAGCCGCTTTTGGGCCATGGCTTTCCGTTCTCCAAAACTTACCCAAGGATGGACAGGCCAGGCTTGGCGTTGGGTTCCTGCTTCCTCGCCCCCAGTTTCACGCGAGGCGTGTGCTTCGCGCCAGAGCCGGCAGCTCCACAGGCGTTTTGACTGTCCGAGGAACTCTCGGCCAGTTTTTCTAGATTGATCGCGGCATTCAGATCCCGATCCAGCACGAGCCCACACTGCTGGCAGTGAAAGACCCGATCTGAAAGGGTGAGGTCCGTGTCGAGCCACCCACAGCCACTACACCGCTTGCTCGAGGGTTCCCAGCGATCGGCCAGGATCACCCGAGCCCCATACCAGGCAGCTTTGTAGAGGAGTTGTGCCGCTTGAACTCGTAGAACCCCACATCCCCAATCGCTTGCGCCAGATGATGGTTCTTCAGCATGCCGCTGACGTTGAGGTCTTCGATCACCAGCACCGACTTGGTTTTCGCCAGCCTGGTCGTCACCTGATGCAGCGTATTCTGTCGCTGGTTGCGTATCTGACGATGCAGCTTCGCCAGCTTCCGGGCCGCTTTCTTGCGGTTCTTCCCACCTTTCTTCCGGCGGCTTACCACCCGCTGGAGCCTCTTGAGCTTCTTCAGACGCCTCTTGAGATGGCGAGGATTGGCAATGACCTCTCCATCGGAGAGGGTGGCCAGGTGCGTGATCCCCAGATCGATCCCCACCACCGGGCCAGTGTTCTCGGGCACTGGCTGCTCCTGCTCCACCTGGACCGATACATACCAGTGCCCGGCCTGCTCGCTCACCGTGGCCGAGAGGATCTGCACGCCACCGGTGGGCAGATACCCCCGCTCTTTGAGCCGCAGCCGCCCCAAGCGCGGCAGCACAATCGCATCAGCCGACACCACGATCCGGCCAGTCAGCCGGAAGCTCCCCAACCCTTTCTTCTTGGTCTTGAACCGCGGATACCCCAGCTTCCCTGTCCACTTCCCCTGTTTCTTGAGGGCGCACCGGCGGAAGAAGTTGTTGAAGGCCGCATCCAGATTCCACAGGGCTTCCTGCGGAGCACATTTGGAGACCTGGTACATCCAGGGCACGTCCGTCTTTTTCCGGGCATTGAGCTCGCGGTGCAGCTCGATGGCGGTGGGGCTCGTCTTGGTCACCTGGTAGCGTTCCTGCTTGACCCGGAGCCCCCAGTTGTAGGCCCAGCGCGCGGCGCCGGCATGCTGGCGGCAGGCCGTGACCTGTCGATCGTTTAGAGCCAGCTCCGTTTTGTACGCCCGCTGTACCAGCATCCCGCATCTCCCTGTCAGTC
>JBKQTH010000402.1:0-6062 GCA_052143275.1 Ktedonobacterales bacterium
CGCAATTCAGGTTCCCAGCATGAGAGCAGCCTGCATTACCAATTCATGATGATATACTGGGGCTGTACACAAGGATGCATTCCACCTGATCAGGAGTCGATGATCTATGCAAACTTTGCAGGAGTTATTCGAACACAATGCGTGGGCGAATGCCCTGGTGTTTTCTACCTGTCTTTCGCTGGATGCCACTTCACTTGACGACTCTGCGCCTGGTACTGGTGGGACCATTACCCAGACCTTGCAAGGCGGTCTCTCCTCTCTAACTGGAGTCGCCTTACTGTATTGTGTCTTTGCCGTTTTCGCAATTTCTCATGCGTGAGCCCTGCCCTCAGGAAAGGTGCGCTCGACCAGATAGCATGGCGTGCTCTCCTCCTCTTGTCCTCTTCTTTGCCTGGCTGACGATCTAGTGCGTCACAATTGTCCAGGCATACGCAGCATGCCTGTCTGGGGAGCCAGGACACGTCGGGCGAAGTGCCCCTTAGGCTCCGAAGATACCTAGATTACGAGGAGTGAGGCAGGGGCATCTGGGGAAGAATACCCAGGTGATAGGCGATACGTACCGCCTCGGTCCGCGAGTGAGCGTTAAGTTTGGCCAGGATAGCCGAGACATGGTGCTCCACCGTCTTGGGTGTCGTCGAGAGCCGGTCGGCAATGTCCCTGTTGTGCAGCCCTTCAGCCAGCATCAGCAGAATCTCAAGTTGTCGGGTCGTCAGCCCCTGTGGATTCTCCCGCGTCGCCAACCGCGGCCCACGAGGCGGGCCCTGCACACCTGCGGCGCGGAGTTGCTGGCGCACCATCGCTGCAACTGGCGCCGCTCCCAACCGCTCGAAGATGGCCAGCGCGGCTCGTTGGGCCGCCTCGTCGCCGTCCATGAGCGCCAGTGCTTGCTCGTACGGGCAGCCAAGCCGCTCCCAGGTGTCGGCGGCGGCGCGCCAGTCGCCGGCCATCTGCAAGACAAAGGGCAGAGGCGTTCTTGCTAATGGCACTTCGCTGAGGCCGCCTCCACGCCAGACCCAGATGGCCAGTTCATCAACATACCGGCAATAGTGCTGCTTGAGGGCTCGTTGTAAACCTAGCTCAGCGTCTGCCACACACTGGTCGCGGTTGCCCTGTAACCATCGCCACTCGGCCCGTGCCTCGTAGACCAACAGAACCTCCCACAGCGCGCCGGCGGCCAACGTCAGCTCGCGGGCTTCGTCGAGCACCACTTCGGCGCCAGGGTCACCTCGCCGCGCCCGCACCCAGCCAAGGACAAGCAGCGCGAGGATGCGATTCGAGCAATCCGCCCAGGGAGTGGCCAAAATAACGGTTGCGTCTTCAGCCGCCCCTACCCAGTCACCCTGATCGAGGCGCGTCAGGGCCTGGTATACCCGCAGAAAATGGTCCCACGAGCCGAGGCCATGCTCGGCACAATACGCCAGGCCCCTCTGGAAGTAGTCGGTGCCTCGGGCATAGTCGCGACGCACAGCCGTATTGGCGGCAAGATTGGCATAGGCACGAGCAACATGCTCCTCATACCCGTGCTCTAGCGCCACCTGGAGGCTGCGCTCCAGCTGGGTCCATCCCTCTTCGTCGCCATCGTCCAACTGAGCCGATCCGACGTTGTTGAGAGCGTAACTCAGGGTCTCAGTATCCTGGAGCCGCTCGGCTAGGTCGATGGCACGACCACCCCACCACACCGCAGGAATACTCTCACCCTCAAGCATACGAAGATGTGACATGTTAGCGTACGCCATGGCCAGTTCGCGGCCTGGAGGAGGAGGCAGGGTTTCCAGCACCTCCACCGCCTCCATCGCCAGATGATCGGCCTCAGCAACCCTCCCAATAAACCAGTTGAGCCGCGACAGTCGGCGTACGTTGTGACCCACCTGTTCCTGGTGACCCAGGATACGCCAGATTGCGAGCGCCGCTTTGCAGGGAGCAATGGCCTCCTCGATATGACCGGTCAGATAGCGCTCGTGCGACAACCCGTCGAGCAACTCCGCCTGTTGCCCAGCATCCAGGTGGTCGGCAAAGCGCAGGGCGGTTTCATACTGTGCTGCCGCCTCGCGATGCGCGCCCTGCGCCGAGGCCTGTTGTGCCGCCTCAGGAGCGAAACGCAGCACGAGTTTGCCGTCCTCAGCCTGCGCGGCATGGTGAACCAATCGGGCAAGTGACACCAGTTCTGCACTACCATCGCCGCTGCGCTCGAGGAGCGCCTGCAACACCAGAGCATGGAGCGCCCGCTTGCGAGCAGGCAAGAGTGTGCTTTCCACCGCCTGTCGGGCCAGCTCGTGCCGGAACCCAACGTCTCCACCCTCCTCCAGATGCACCATACCTGCGGCGAGGCATTCTTCCAGCCAGCTATGCCAGGCGTTCTCCGTGGTAGCCGCGCTGCCCTGTGCTGCGCTTCCGCTGACCGCCTCAATCGCCCACCACTCGATTTTAGTAGGCACCACCGCCACGAGCTCCAGGACACTTCGCGCCTCAGGTGAGAGGCGTGAGGCCCGGGTGAGCACGGCCTCACGCACACTGGTGGGTACGCCAGGGGCATGACTGGCGAGCACTTCGGTGAGGAAAAATGGGTTCCCCCCAGTAACCGAATAGAGCTTCTCAACTGGGCGACCTGCGTGCTGGGCGAGGGCTGCCACTGCCGCCTCTGAGAGCGGCGGCAGGCGCAGCCGCGTCACGTCGCGAGCCGGGAGATCACCCAGCACGAGGTGCAAGGGGTGCCCCCGGCCCAACTCATCATCACGGTAGGTCAAGATGAGCAGTGCCTGCGTCCGCTGAATGCGGCGGGCAAGAAATTTGATGAGGTCGAGGGTGGCCTCGTCAGCCCAGTGGATGTCTTCGATGACCACGATGGTCGGCAGAGAACCATGCCCTAGTTCATCCAGGACCGCGGCAAACAGGGTGGCTCGGTTGGCTCCACGCTCCAGCACGGCCCGCAGGGGCGTTTGCGCCTGCTGAGTGAGGTCATAGAGTGGTCCGAGGGGACGCGGAGTGAACAAGGCTTCACAACTACCCCACAACGGACGCAGGGCGGATGAGTGCCGCTCGAGGAAGCGCTCGACGAGCGAGGTTTTGCCGATCCCCGCCTCGCCACTGACCAGCACAGTTCGCCCCAGGCTAGAGGCAGCCTGAGGCAACAACGCGTCTAGGGTGAGCAAGAACTGATCGCGCTCCAGCAGGGGTGTTGCCATAGAGCGATCTCCTCTTCGCTACCGGAGTGCCGTAGTGGAGCCAGTGCGGTTGCAGCCTGCTATGTAGTGTACACTATCGCGCTATAGAGCGCCTCACGCCGCTGTGCAGGCGTTCTGTGTGTGGGGATGATCTGGCTCGCTTGCTGACACCCTGGAATGCGCCCGCCAGCGCCAGGCCAATAGCAACGAAAGTCATCCTCTCATGGCCATCGTCATGGCGATCATTTCGAAAAGCATCCAGCACATCATGCCACTCATGAGCGCATGGGCAAGATGGGCACCCAATTGCAGCCGGTCCAGTGAAGCTGCTTGAAGATCTTGAGAGATCTCTCGACCAAAGAACAGAGCGAGGCAAGCAAACAAGAGACAAAAGAGACACGAGATGTAGAGTACTGGTTTCATCATGCTCAATAGCATACTCCCCATCAGCAGAAACAGGTAGCACATGCCCCCATGCATGAAGATCTGGATGGCGTCAGACCGGACCTCAGATTGGATGGGAGAGTGCGTTGCGTTATTGCCCACCAGGAGCGCGAGCCTCTGCTTGCGCCCGACGAGACGGCAGGTCCACCCCAGCGAGGCAGCCGCAAACACGAGCATATTCCAGTGGAGGAGCTCAGCTGAAAACCAACCAGCAGGCGCAAGCATGAAGAGCATGCCGATGGCCATCATCCCATGCCCAACTTCATTCCCTGCATCAAAGTGGGTCACCCATCGACAACCGTTCACCAGCCGAAGGAAGAAGAACAAGGCGATGAGGATACAGAGGAACGAACAAATCGCGTGAAGTACGCTCATGCCGGTCATCGTGATGGTGTTCCTTTCGAGGTCGGCCCACACCCGTTGGCCCGAATGGGACCAGATGTGTGAGCGTCGGCATCTGGTCCATGCGCCCTCCAGGGCCCATTCCGGCTAGATATGGGCCATCACCCCAATCGAGAGTGGAAACTGGGACGCGTTAGGCACCGTACGTGTCGTGGTAACGGAGCCAGTCGTCCGAAGGGGTACTCCTACCGGCTGGCTCTTCCCAGCTCTCCTGCCGCCCGAGCGGGGTCAGGTCGAGATAGTTGTACGTCCCATGGAGCAGATCGACCCCGCGCGCGGCCGTCGAGTACGTGTGAAAGATGTTCTCGCCCTCGCGCAGGAAGACACTCAGCCCACCTTCCTCGCCGCCGTCCGTCGTGGCATGGAAGTCGTAGTTGAAATCGCTGCCATAGGAGGAGAACCACGGGATAGTCCAGTTCATACGGGTCTTGAATGGCTCGATCTTCGCCAATGGTGCATGGGAGACGAGAACCAGCGAAGTGTCGCGTGCATGGAGATGGGCCAGATGGCCGATATTGTCAACCAGGAACGAGCAGACAGGACAGCCCTCATCCCAGTTCGGATCAAACATGAAATGGTAGATAATCAGCTGGCGGTGCCCGTCGAAGAGGTCAAACAGACTCACCTTGGCGTTCGAACCCTCGAAGAGATATGCCTTGTCGATCTTGACCATTGGCAGCCTACGACGCTGCGCATTGAGCCGGTCTCGCGCACGGGTGGCTTCCTTTTCCTTAGTGAGCAGCTCCGCTCGCGCAGCGAGCCACTCGTCTCGTGAGACGATTGGTGGATAGGTCATGGGGTTCTCCTTTGGTTTGGTGATCGAAGTGCTCTGCTTCTCCGCTTCCGCTGTCACCTGGAGGGTGCGTGCAAAGAGCGAGTACAGACAGTCTACCAGAAGTTGGTCAGAAAAAACTTCTCCAATCTTGCTCTCTTCAAGTCGCATCCTCTCTGTTGTGCCGGCTACTTAGGGCGTCTGGCCAGGGAATCTGACGTCAAGCAGCCAGTTGGTAGCGGTGATGCAAACCACCCAAGATCGGAATGGATCGGACTCGGCCAATGCCTCGATTTGGTTCATTTTCGTCTGGCAACGGGACCGGGATCCGTTGTCCAAGACCCTGATGCGGACGGGCATGGTTAAAGAACACGAGATACGCTTTGGGCATATGCATGAGGTGACGTTCCCCAAACACCAAGAAATGGTCCAAGCACTCGCGCCGTCGGATGTACCCCATTCTTCGACAGCTACCAGCTAAGAATATGTTAAAGAAGCGAGCGGTATTAGTGTTTACGCCACGTCTTAGACTGATGCTGGTGCGAGAAAGCCACGCCTTACAATGAATCCTCCTTTCTGCACGAGACTGCATGGTTCGTTGCTCGCGGGTCCAAGCTGTGTCCTTGTAGGACCGGGGCAGGTTGCCGCCTAGACCCGCTCAGTCGTGTACGCTTCCACTATCCCCAGATGGTGGGGAGGTGATGTCCGCCCATGCCGACGGCCAGCTCACCGCCGTGGTGGATATCGTGCCGAAGCACATGAAAGATGATCTCTTGTCGCGTGCTCGGGCCGAAGATCTTGCGTTCCGCTTCGGTCAGGAAGTCTGGAGGAGCGAAGATGTACTCCAGATCGGCGACAGTCCAGCGAGCGAGGGTCTGCTCGATCATGTCCCATGTGGCCTCGAGACCAGCAACCAGCTCGGCGGGGGGATGCAGAGACTGTCCCTCCTGCTCCTCCTCCCAGTGCATGAAGGAGGCGACTTCGGGATTCCCCTCGTTCATCCATCCATGGAACCACCAGATCCGGTCGTTGAGGATGTGCTGGACAAGCATCCCGATCGGCCAGTGAGTTGGCGCCACGGGCAAGGCCAGTTGTTCAGGCGTGAGTGGTGTTACGGCCTTGAGCAGATCGTGCTGAAAGCTGTCCCAGCCATGATAGACGGCAGTGAGCGGAAGGGTGTTTATGGTCATACCTCAAATTCCTCCAAGCACGAGCGATTCGCCGACATGACGAAGCGCCTATGACTTCTCGTTTGGTCGCTGACGGGCGGAAAACCAGCTCGC
>JBKQTH010000403.1:0-5579 GCA_052143275.1 Ktedonobacterales bacterium
TCAGCTTCTCATCCAGCCAGCCACAGCCACTACACCGCTTGCTGGAAGGCTCCCAGCGATCGGCCAGGATCACCCGAGCACCATACCAACTGGCCTTGTACAGCAGTTGCCGCTTGAACTCATACCAGCCCACATCGCCAATGGCCTGCGCCAGATGGTGGTTCTTGAGCATACCCGCTACATACAGGTCTTCGATCACCAGAACTGACTTGGTTTTCGCCAGCCTGGTCGTGAGAACCGCTCACCGATTTATCGAAATTTTCGCTTACGGAATTTCCAAATGTACACGAAGTTGACTAACCTTATCGAGGTACTACAGATGCTCCTTCTATGGATCAGCAGTATCAGGTCGAGCGCGATTGGAGGAGTCCCGCGATGAGCAGATCGACCATGTGGCGGGCATGGTAGCGCGGGTCGGCGTCAGCACCAACGCAGAGGCTGCCGATGCCACGCATCAGTTCGTAGGCATCGACATCGGGGCTGATCTCGCCGGCTTCAGCTGCGGCGGCGAGCAGCTGCGCACACACGGGCACGAGGCGGTCGAGGAAGTAGGCGTGCAGCGCGGCGAAGCCGACGCTGTCGGGTTGCAGGACCGCGGCGAGTCCGTGCTTCGTGACCAGGAAATCGACGAAGAGGTTGACCCACCGACTGAGTGCCTCGTGCGGCGAGCCAGCATTCGCCAGCAGGACTGGACCGGCCTCGGCGCAGGCCTCGACCTGATGGCGGTACACGGCAATCACGAGTTCCGCGCGCGTCGGGAAGTGGCGATAAATTGTCCCCATCCCGACGCCGGCCACCGCCGCGATATCACGCACCGGTGCCTGGACACCGGAGGTGACGAACACGGCGGCGGCGGCATCGAGCAACGCCTGCTCGTTGCGCTGCGCGTCGGACCGCTTCTGCCGGGCGGGTTGTCCCGCTTCCTCGTCGATGGTGGTCATCGCCTCATTCCCTCAAACAAGAGCTTGACAAACGGAACGCCGTTCCGTATAATTGAATCGGAGCAGCGCTCCACTTTATCAGTATACTATGGAGGAAGACAACCATGCAATACCGCACCCTGGGCCGCACCGGCATCACGGTCAGCCAGCTGTGCCTCGGCGCGATGATGTTCGGCGCCTTCGGCAACCCCGATCACGACGAGTCGATCCGGATCATGCACAAGGCACTAGACGCCGGGATCAACTTCATCGACACCGCCGATGGCTACTCCGCCGGCGAGTCGGAGCTTATCATCGGCAAGGCGCTGGCCGGCGGACGGCGCGAGAGCGTGGTGCTCGCCGTCAAGTTCGGCGTTCCTTTCGGCAAGGACCCCAACCATCGCGGAGCGTCGCGGCGGTGGATCACCGAAGCGGTCGAGGGCTCGCTGCGCCGGCTTCAGGCCGACTGGATCGACCTCTACCAGGTGGGCGTTCCCGATCCCAACACCGATATCGACGAGACCCTCAGTGCCCTGTCTGATCTCGTCCATGCCGGCAAGATCCGCTCCTTCGGTGCGTCGAAGGTTCCTGCCTCACAGATCGTCGAGGCCCAGTGGACCGCTGAGCGCCGCGGCCACGAACGGTTTCGTACCGAGCAGCCCCCCTACTCTTTGCTGACCCGAGCGATCGAATACGACGTGCTGCCGACCTGCCTGCGCCACGGAATGGGCGTGTTGACCTACAGCCCGCTGGCCGGTGGCTGGCTGTCGGGCAAGTACCGCAAGGGGCAGGAGGTCAGCGGGCCAGGCTCGGCCGCTCGCGCTCAGCGTTCCGGGGTCTATGACTCCACCAACCCAGCTAACGTGGCAAAGCTCGACGCCGCCGACCACCACGGCGCTCTCGCCGACGATTCCGGCATAACCATCATCCAGATGGCGATCGCGTTCGTCACCCGCCATCCCGCGGTCACCTCCGCGATCATCGGCCCGCGCACCATGGAACACCTGGACACCTACCTCGCTGCCGACGGGATCGACCTGCCCAGCGATCTGCTTGATCGCATCGACCAGATCGTTCCCCCCGGAGTCACGATCAACGTCGCCGACAACATGTGGAACATCGGCACGCCCCCTACACGGTCTGCATTGGCGGAAAATTACTAGGCAGGTAGCGCCTGAGGCTGCCCGTACGCAGCAAACAAAAGAGGGCGTCGAAGACTGCGGAAAGGGTGTGACGGCAAAGTCTGCCGTGGGGTGACCTGGACGGCAGGAATCGTTGGAGAACCCCACTCTGCATTAGTTAGGTTGCTTGGATAGGTCGCGTTTATGCAGAGCACTGTAGCCTATCGCCCGCCAACCCCGCAATAAAACACGCTCAAATCTCCTTTGCGCCGAGCCATACTGGCAACTGTCCTCTCACCGCGCCTCGCACAAAGAACACGAGGAGGATAAAACTGATCGCGCCAATCACGAAGACGAGAGCAACAAAGGGAGCGTTGATTGCCGAACCTGTAAAGATGGCCTGGAGCAGGAGAACGAGTGCGAAGCCGGCATTCAACACACTGCCCTGCAGAAGTAGGCCTGGAGCAGCCACGTACCCAAGCGCCTCCCCTCGCCACAACAGAATGCCGACGATGAGTAGCGCCGGGAGTTGGACAGTGAAGTCGGCAATCCAGCTGACACGCGTCGCTGGGTCAACCGGTGTGCGGCTGGCGAGTGTGGTAACGATACCAATCACGTCCACGGCCGTGAACAGGATGGCGATGAGGATGAGCAGGCCCGCAGTGGTCCGCGCCGGTACGCCGCCGCTGAGTCGTCGCCGAACCGCCTCGCCGTCGATGCTCGCGACCAGAGCGATCGTCGTATAGGCGCTCAGGGTAACGAGGACGACATACGGGAGAAAGAGTGCATTAAACGGCACGCCCAGGACGTAGAAGATATAGACGTAGAGGATATAGAAGAGCGCTCCCGGCCAGCACAGCAGGCCGATGAGGCTGCCACGTCGCGCCAACCACATCGAGCCGAGCAGGATCGGTAGTCCGAGGACAAGGTTGAGCGCGTCCGTGCCGGTGTCGCTGGAAATTTGTGATGCTGGATAGATGCGGCTCCCATACAGGAGACCCGCGACGGACGCGACACTCACGATGAGGGCGACGATGCCCGAAATGAGATAGGCAAGCATGAGATCACGCTTGATGGGCACTGTGACCACGGTAAGCCTCCTTGCTACAGCCCGACCGCGATGAGGATATCGAGTTCGCGGTCCACGAGCGTGGTGTGTTGACCACTGTATCTCATCGGTTCCGACTGCAGCTGCTTGTAGGTACAGCAAGGTACCATTCCAGGCTAGAATAGTGCATGGACCTCACAAGCCGGTCACATCGAGAACTGTTCCTCACACACCTGTATCACGCGTTCTTCCGTTTCAGGCACCTGAGCGGGATCGTCCCTATTCGAAGCGACACCGCGCCAGCTTTGTGAGGCAAGGAGAGGAAGTCGCGCAGGTTTTCGCATCATGGCGATTCGAGGCGCGGACTGTGATGCATCTGAGGGATCGGAGCTACCCACCGTGACACGCCTGTGAGCGGCGTGTTGTCTGCTCTCCTTCTAACTCATCATCTGTCTCTATCCAATTTGTGATGGAAAATTGTGAGCAGAGCGGGAGCAATCGTGCTTCTTTTGTGATGCGCACCTTCGATACTGAGGCTGCATGCCAATGCTGGCATCGCATGCTTGGTTGCGGACGTCGAGTTGGCGCGTCACTTCCAGAAACGTTCGCCTAAAGGAGTAGGATGATGAGTACTTCACAGAATCGGCTACGTCTACTAGGAACTGGGACAGGTATCCTGCTGGTGGCAGCACTGGCGGTGCTGGCTGGATGCGGAAGTCAAACGACCGGAGAGACGCAACCAACCGCTACCACCGCTGTCGCCACCGCAACACCGACCCATCCCGCCGGAGCGGTGGTCACCACCCCAATTTCGGGGATCACCATGTTCTCGGCAACCACAGGCTGGGGCAGCGTGCAGACAAGTGGTATCGCCTATACCGTAGATGGCGGGCACACCTGGTATAATGTGACCCCCCCGGTGTCACTCCTCCAGCACAATGCACGATCGACCTATATCCCATGTCGGCCACGGACGCGTGGACCTGGCTCACCGCAGCACCGGCCCCCATCATGGGTAACCCCATTACAACGTGTACCGGTGGCAGCTCAACCACGCTCTGGTATACAACCGATGCCGGCTCTCACTGGAGAACCTACGCCGTGCCCACCATTCTGGTGAGCCAACTTGACTTCACCGATAGCCTGCATGGCTGGCTGGCGGCGAACTCCTCGGGAACAGCCGTGGGGCCAACTCCGCTTGCTATCTGGCGCACGACCGATGGTGGCGCCACCTGGGCGCAAGTGGCATCCTATCCCGTATATGGAACTACCACGGGTATATCCTTTGCCAACGCCACCACCGGTTTTGCAGCCCATGCCTCCGGTGATCCCCTGCCGTACTTTCTCTCCGTCACCCATGACGCCGGCAACACCTGGTCTGGGGTGTTGGTGCCCACTCCGCCTGGCTACTCGGAAGGTGAGGCGACGATAGTCGAGCCGCCGGTCTTCACCGGCGCCACTGCTGGGGTGCTTGAGGTCAGCTATGGGTCGAACGTATACAAGCCGGTGACCCTCACCGTCTACCGCACGACGGATACCGGAACCAGCTGGCAACTGGGCCCTTCCCTCAGTGGCCCTGCCGGAGCTCTTACCGGGATCAGTTTTATGAGCAGTGTGCTAGCGAGTGGTGAGATATTTGTCGCTCCCACGGAAAACGAACTCGGGCAGGTGACTCTCTATCAATTGCCGGCCGGGGCCACCAGCTGGACCAAGATCACCACCGAGAGTAGCTCGGCGGCGCTGCTCCGTGCGATCATACAGCTCGACTTTGTGAACCCGACTACTGGGTGGGCAGTGACGCACGGCGGTCTCAGTCTTATTGGGACCACGAATGGCGGCGTGACCTGGACGGTCCTGCACGCCTAAACGCTCTCCTTCTAGTGAGAGCCAGGCGTGATGTGCACATCGATCGAGAGAGCAGACAGGAAAACGAGCCTGAGTTATCGAGGATGCTTCTGCCAAGGAACCTATCTGAGGCGCAAGCATCCTTCAGGTGCTCGGGCCCGGCGCTATGGTGGCATAACCTGCACGTCGTCGTCTTCACTGGTCTCATGGGCATATTCTGTACCTCCCTTGAGGAGCGACGCAGATTATTGGAGACATCTGCCCTTCGCCACAACACGTTCGCGATGGAAGGCCTTCCGCTTCTGATGGAAATGAGCCGAATACCCATCAGTACTGCGGTTCATAGGTGAGCTTCACGATTCCTTTTGAGAAGCTCTTTGCTGCAACGAGCCTCAATGCGGCGTGTTCGCCCTCTCGGAAGAACTGCTTCCCCTGCCCCACAAGGAGCGGATGGATCGAGAGGTCGAGCACGTCGAGCACGTGGTGCTTGAGCAACGTCTCTCCGAGAAGACCATGTCCCCATATGAGAAGATCACGTCCTTCCTGCTGCTTGAGCTTGGTCACTTCAGCAACCACGCCTTAGCCGGCTTGCCTAGCCTGTTCCAGGACCAGGCGGCTTCGACGAGCGCACTGCGTAGTTCGCGC
>JBKQTH010000404.1:0-2960 GCA_052143275.1 Ktedonobacterales bacterium
GCTCTCGACGCCGATCTGCCCCTGGTGTCGCTCAACGATGGACCGGCAAATATACAAGCCCAGCCCCAGTCCGATCCCGCTGCCGCTCTGGACCTCGATGCCCTTGACCCGCTCGAAGCGCTCCCAGATACGTTCCTGCTCCTCCGGCGGCAGTCCTGGCCCTTCATCGCGCACCCAGACCCGCGCCCGCCGTGCATCTACGTCCAGGCCAACCGTGATAGGGCAAGAGGTCGGCGAATACTTCAGCGCGTTGGTCAGGTAATTGGTCACCACCTGCCCGAGGCGGTCGGCATCAACCACGACAGGCACCGTGAGATCAGTTGGGAGGTGTAGGAGGAGCGTGCGCTCCGGATTGACCTGGCGCTGTTGCTCGGCCGCCTCGCGGACGATAGCCGCGAGATCAGCCGGCTCTACGTGGAGGTCCAGCTTGCCGACCCGGACGCGCGACACATCCAGTAGCTCGTTCACCAGGCGGTCCAGTCGCTCAACCTGGCGCATGCCCAGTGCCAGGTGGTCCAGAGAGGGCGCGAGATCGGTGGCAACGACCGTCTCGCGCTGGACCAATCGTCGCATCCGACGTTCGGCCACTTGCAGGCTCAGTTTCATACTGGTCAGAGGGGTTTTGAGTTCGTGCCCGGCAATCCCCAGAAAGGTCTCCATCTGTGTCTGGGTCTCCCGCAGCGCCAGTTCGCTCGCATGTGCCTCTTCCCGTTCAGAGAGCAGCCGCTCGCGCTCCAGTACCAGTGCCCCCAGCCTGGCGAAGGTGCTGATGAGTGCTGATCTGTTCTGGCCCGTCGACGCTTCCGCCTTTGCTTCGCCATCCAAGCGCAGCACCCCTACCAGGGTCTGGCGCACTTGCATGGGCACCAGAAGCGAGGCGCGGCCCGGCGAGCATTCCTGTGTACCACCGACGCTGCGGTGTCGATGCTCAAGCAGGACTGGCTCTCCTGCCTGCAACGCCGCAATACTCCTGGGAGACAGATCCTTGCCGAGGGTGCGCGGCCGATCCCACCTGGCCCACCAGTCCTGCTCATGCTCCCGGGCGCGGTCCACGACGGTGATGGGAGTCAGGACTCCCGTTCCGGGCGCGACAGCCGCCATACTGACGTGCTCGAACCCCAGGACGCGGCGCGTCAACTCGGCCAGGCGCCGTGCCACCGGATGTTCCTCTGCTGCGGTACCCATGCCAGCCACTAGGGACCAATCGGGCGCCTCCACGAGGGCTTCGGCCATCGCCAGCAGCGCATCGAGCGCGATGCGGATGTGCTGCTCCATGCGCCGCTGCTCGGTCACATCCCGCAGCACTTGCACCGCTCCCAGCAGATGGCCCGTCCGGTCACGGATGGGGGCACCACTGACATTGACCTGCACCTCGCGGCCAGCGCGGGTGCGCAGCAGGAGATCGTCATTCCTAGCGCCGGTCAGGACTTCCCCCCGCAAGATGCGGTTGACCGGTCGCTCGGCTTCTGTGATGGAGTCGCCCTGTACGTTGAGGACGGCATGCCCCGCCAGCTCTTGCAGGGTAGGCAAGGTGACTCCCTTCGGTTCAACCGCAAGCCCCAGGAGCGTTCGGTAGGCCAGATTGAGGTGCAGCAGCCGACCCTGAGTATCCGTGACGATCAGTCCATCGGCGATGCTCTCCAGGATCGCTCCCAGTTGTGCTGCCCGCTCGGCCAGCTCCCGCTCGAGCTGCCTGTGCTCGGTGATGTCCTGGAGTATGCCGACCGCACCACGAATGGTCCCCAGCGCGTCACGGATTGGCGCCGCCGAGTGCAGAATCACTTTGCGCTTTCCCTCCACCAGCTCTTCGACTTCTTCGTTGAGAATGGTCTCACCCATCCTCAAGGCTCGAGCGATCGTCCAGTCCTCGACAGCCAGAGGTGTGCCGGTCTCCGGCCACCAGCCCTGATGCTCCTGCAGCTGCGCCAGCTCGTCAGGGCAGAACTCAGTCCCCCAGACATCCTTGACTGCCGGGTTGCGTTCCAGAATGTGCCCCTGGGTGTCCACCATGCCCACTGCCGCGGGCAGCACCTCCAGGAGTGTGCGTAAGCGCTCCCGTTCCATGTCACTCCTGGCTTTTTCAGCGCGGAGCGAGCTGGCCCATTCCTCGGCCTGGCGCCGTGCCCGGCCACGCTGGCCGGCGATCAGGCTGATACTGCAGCCAACGACCAAGGCCACCACCCCAGAGCGACTATCGGCCATGCCATGCAAAAGCCTCGAGGCATAGGGCGGTACCACGAGCAGTTCGAGCAGCGCCGTTCCCACCAGGGTGGCGACCAGGCTGGGTCCTGCTCCGAAGGTGAGCTCGACGACCACAATGCCCAGGATCAGCAGGGATCCTTGCAGGGCAAAGAGGGGCAGCGGACGCAGGAGCAGGAGTGTCAGAGCAGCGGCGCCGATCTCGACCAGGAAGGCGAGAAGATAGGGCACCCACGGTAGGCCCCAGCAGCTCGAGAGCCACTGAGGGACACCGGTGTTGGCCTCGAACCACTGGCACAGAGCCGACCAGGCAGTGTAGACCTGAGAGGGGAGCCAGGAGCGGCCCCCAGACGCTCGAGGTGGGCCGTTCGCTCGCCGGTTGGAGGACGTTGTGTTGCTGGGGAGAGTCTTGTCGGGACGCATCGTGACCTACTTTGCAGATGTTGCTACTGAGCAAGGAAGACACCCCGTCGCACGAGCGTCTGCCCCCAATGGGCAGCATGGAGCCGGCAACAAGATGTCTTCATCACTCCTCTCACGAGAGAGGAGCAGACGTATGGCCGTTCTAGGCACCACTATCAGATGAGCTTGGAACCTCCCTCGCCAACTATTAAGCGGCCTGCTGAGCAGCAGACTGCTGCTCCGGCTTCTGTGCCACCGCGCCCTGTTTCGCTGCGTGTCTGGCTGCCTGTCTGGCTGCATCCGTTGCCGCCACTCTGATGGCAGCGGATGCCAGCACCGCGTCCTTCAGCAGGAACTGG
>JBKQTH010000405.1:0-6888 GCA_052143275.1 Ktedonobacterales bacterium
CAGCAACGCCTCAAAGGTGACCTCGGGGGTATCGAGCAGGCGATACAACGCGATCACCTCTTTCCAGGTCTGCATTTGCCGCGGCAACGATCCCCAGGGGCATTCCGCCATCCGCTGAGCCACCTGCACTGCGCGGTTCGTTCGACGCAGGTCGTTGAACTGACAGGGCTTAAAGGTCGCTTTCGCCCATTGCTGGGCATCCAACAGCTCTTGGGTTTTCATCGTCCTATTCTAGCAAATGAAAACTTGTGTATAAAAGTCAGGACTCAAGCCAGGGTCTTTCTGGCTAGTTTTCTGTAAGTACATTGCCGGAACCAACCTGGATGCCTACAGTAGTCAGCGCCCCTGTTGCCGGCGCTGCTTGGCGATTCGGCCTGGATGGAAGAGGCGCGCGTGATGCTCACTCACAATCGCTTTGGGCAGGATACCGAGCAGCGCGTAGGCAGCAAGGCCGATGAAAGCCCAATCGACGACTCCGTCTGCCGGCAGGTTGGCAACAGGACCGACTACCGGCAGCGCCACCGCCACCACGGCGGCGAGAATGCTCTCGGGAAGCAGTAAGGCGCCTAGAAGCAGGATGATTGGACCAACATAGAGAATCTTGCGCAGCATCGAGATCCGGCGATCTTCGGCCAGCGCCTTGATGAACGCAATCGTCTTAAAGGGATGCGCGATCATTTCCCATGGATGAGGCCGAGCGCTTTTGACCGGAGCCGGTAGGGAATCCATTCGATCGTTGGTTGGTGCAACGTCGTGATATTGCGGCGTAGTCCTAGACATGATTCGTACCTCTTCATTACACGGAGCTGGACTGAACTGTCGATTCCTTCCCCCAATCCAGTAGCGACCGGGCACTACTGCCGTTCCATCGACATGGACGCAGTAGGTCTACCCGGCCACAAAGCAGGACGTCTTCCCAAATGCGCTCCCAATGCCTAGAAGCGAGTCCCGAGCTGACTCCTTCAGGATCTTTCCCGGGAGCCTCGTCGGCCGCAGAACCGCCTAGGCGGTAGCACGGCCGCCACTGATGAGCCGCAGGATGGCCAGGAGCACGATGGCGCCTATCAGGGCCAGCAGGAAAGAGCCGAGAAGTCCCACCGAGCTGTCGATGCCCAAGAGATGAGCCAGCACCCCGCCCAAGAGTGCACCCACAATGCCGACAACAATGTCGCCCACGATGCCGAAGCCACCACCCTCGACGACCCGACCTGCCAGGGCGCCGGCAATGCCACCAATAATGATCCAGCCCAAAATGCCAACCGTCGAAACGACATCTGCTAGTACCAGAGTCTGTACCATAAGGTTCCTCCTCACGCGATGTTTCGGGTCCCCCGATTCGTCCTACGCTTGCGCAGTAGAGCGGGTGGTCCCACTATTCCTCTACTCGGGGCCAGCTCGCTGGTGTCGGCTCTTCCTCGCCCATAGACGCGACAGTCCTCAGCCCTCCAGAGATGCCGCCCACTTATCAGGGCAAAGAGTCCTTCCCACAGCACCGCGCCTCCATGCCTCGATGTCCTTCAGTCTCCTCTATATCATAGGAAGGGTCCTACCCTTCTCTGGTAGTCAAGATGAAACAAGGAGCGTGCCAATCTTGTATGACACTGGGTAGAGTCGCCTGAGAGAGAATACTAAACAGGATTGTATGACTATTGAAGTGGCTGAGAGTAAAAGTGCAGTTGACCCACCAAATTGGGGTAACTTCACACGGTGCGTGACCCAACTAGGGCACAGGTTGTGCGCCGATCTGGTGGTCTGGTGTGGGCGAGGACGGCGGACTCACCGTCGCGGCGCTGCGGGGCGTTCGGTTGCGGCGCTCCCTGGTCCACCACTGCAAGGCGACGAGAGACAGTACCGTCATCAAGAAGCCAAAGAAGATCGCCAGATAGTCGAGCGTCTGCGGCTGGAGCGGGATGATGCCATTGCCGCTCACGGCAGTGATGCCGATCTGCTCGCTGGCATTGCCAGCGGTGACGGCCAGCGTGAAGTGGCCCACGCTCGTCGGTGTCACGTTCCAGGTGACGGTGCTCGACTCGGTCGGTCCCAGCTGCACCAGGCGCTGGTTGTCAGCTGGCTGGAGCGTGAAGTTGGGAGCTACCAGGCTGAGAGTGATGTCGCACTCGACCGTGTCCTGGTTGGTAACCTGCGTGTGGACGGCTTCGGTCTGTGAGACCGAGAGCACACGGATCGGAGCGCTCACCTGTAAGCGCGGATTGGCGCAGGGCTGAGGGGAGGTAGACGCGACTCCTTTGTCCTGCGCTCTGGCCTGTTGATCAAGCGTCTGAAAGCTCTGCAGTGTGGTGCCGTTCACCGATAGCGTGGCGACGACGAGAATGATCGTACCCACGAGCGCGCCCAGAGCGGCAATGATGCGTACACGCATGGCGATGTCCTTTCGTAATGAATACCTACCTGTGCCCGCCCAGCTGGGAGCGGCCAACCCCGAACCGTCGAGTTACCTTGGCTAAGCCGACTCCGCTTCGTCCGCATCACGCGCGCGTGTGGTCACCGGACGTCCACTGGTCGCGCGTAGCTGCTGGGCGGCGCGCCGTGCCTCCCGCACAGTATTGGCAATCAATCTCCGCACGCCTGGCACCTGACCGACAGCGCGTATCGTCGCACGATCCACCCTGGTGCCCATCTCCGCCATGACCTGCCGACGCTCCCCCGCGGATTCGATGCGGAATCCCGGCGCCTCGACGCCTGACTCGGCAAACTTGGGCGGCTGTTCATCCAGGCGGTGATCACGACGCTCATGCAGGATCGCCGCCTCCTCGTCCTGCATGGCGGCCGCTCCCAGGTGGTGCTGCAAATCTTCCTGGGGCAGACCCGCCGTCGGCCCAGCGGCTCCGCGCGTCGTGTTATGCGCCTGTACCTCATGCAGGACGGCCATCACCGAACCGGCGGTTTCTCTCTGTCCCGCGTCCCAGGAATTGATCTCCGCGCCCAACAGGAGAATAAATGCCAGGTAGTAGAAGAAGATCAGAATGACCACGGCGAAGCCTGCTGTCGTCCCATAATTCTGGGGCTGGAGAAACGCCCCCTCATACAGCGGGAAGACCACCTCGTAGACCAGCAGCAGCAGGGTGGCTACCAATGTTCCCTTCCAGATCTCGTGTGGCCAGACCCGGCGATTGGGTACCACCATGTACAGGATCCCAAAAAGCAGCAGCGCGGACACGACGGAGAGTCCGATCCCGGCAGCCTGGACAAAGAGTGCTGCCGCGGGATTTTTCGCTGCAATACCCAGCAGGCGCACCAGCGCTGGCGGAACAATACTGGACAGCAACATGATCGGAATGATGACGACATAGAGCAACAGCATGGCGAGGGCTATGGCACGCTGGTGGATCGGATGGCGCCCACGCAGCTTAAAGACGATCCCCAGACAATTCTCCAGTACCACAAAGAGATTAGATCCATTGACGAGCGCGAGGACGAGGCCAAGAACTAAAAGGAGCGGGGCGCTGTGGTGCAGGGTCACGGTCACATGGTACAGGAGACCTGTAGCTGTCCCCTCGGGAAAGGCCTGCCCTATGATGTGCCGCAGTCGCATCTGGCTGCCTGGAGAGAGGCCACCCAGCACGAAACCAGTGATGGCCAGCAGCAGCAGCAGGATCGGAAAGACGGAAAGCAGGAGATTATAGGCAAGGACACCGGCAAGATTGAAGACCCAGTCATTGCTGATCTTGATCCAAAAGCTCTTCAAAGTCCGCCACCGGCGTTCCATCGTGCCGGATACCGTTCGACCCGAATGCGGTGTCGTGCCGCCAGCTCTCTTTTCTCGCAGACCCTCAGGTTCCATAGCTCGGCTCCCTCCCGTATCTTCGCGCCGCCCGCCTCTAGTCGCCTTTGTGGGCTCACTGGACGCGTTTCTTGAGTGCGCGCAGATAGGCTTCCGCGCTGGAGATATCGGCATTCGAGTAGGTATTGAGAGCAATGGGCAGCGCGGTGAGGCCGGCCTTCCACGAGGCAACGACTGCATGCAGTTGATCGACGGCAGCGGTCGAGGCACGGGCGAGGGCCAATGCGTTATGTGCGAGCTCAAGCGCTCCCAGCAGCACATCAAGCGCGCCGCTGCCCAGAATGGCCACGAGATCGGCAACCGGCAGCACAATGACCTGCACGGCGGCGCGCGTGAGCTCAGCCGCTTCCAGCGCCGCATCGATCGAGATGCCTTCCAGTTCGCCAATCGCCGCCTGTTCCAGGTGTTGCTCTACCGCAGGAACCACGCGTGGAGCAGCGACCACGACGCCCCCGGCGATGCCGACGGCTGCGGCCGTGGTGATAAGTGCTCGTCGCGGAAACCGCGACCCCTTACCGGTTGGCTTACTCTCCTTGCTTAGGGGCTTCGTAGATAGCGTATCCATCGGTGAGATCCTCTCCTTACTCCAATGAGCGTGTGCTTCTTCTCATCCACACCCTGCAGAAAGCGGTACAACACCTGCCAGCTTCCCGTGCAGACGAGGAATGCGCCCAGCATTCCTCCCCACACACCCACGATGACACCCGCAACGAGAGCGAGTAACTCTGTTAGTCGCGGCTCTTGTGTGTCCCTGTTCAGCCCAAGAGTATGGTCTCCTTCCTGCTGTCGCAGGTCGCGACTTGAGCGCAGTGTTAGAAAAGAATCCGCTAACGTCCCCGCCGGCAGACCGTGCAGATGCCCTGGTAGTAGGCTAAGCCTCTCAGCACACGTGGCGCGGGGTGGACCAGCGTCACGCTCTCCTGAGCATCTATGTGGTCGGTGCAGAACCACCCGCCGCAGTCACGGCAGCGAACCATCGTGAATTGGTCGCCCGCAACATGACAGCCGGGAGCCTCGCACTCTGGCGTCAGGAGTATTGCTGTGGACGCGTGAGGTACCTGGGGAGTCGTCATGAGTCTTTCCTCCTCCTGTTTTCTCCCTGTGCGGCGCGAAGACGTCCTGTCTGCACGTGACCCTGGCAGAAGGGGTGCCTCTACCTGGGACGTCACCGGCGCCGTTGCCGATAGCGTACTTCCAGTGGTAGCACAGGGCGTGCCAATCGGGCGCTGCTACAGCATGCTCACGCTGTCAGTGGCCCGCCGCGCGGCACTGCTCTTCTCTGTGGCCTCGTGCCGCTCTGGTTTCTTACCTAGCAAAGATGTGATGATGCATACTTCTCCTCCAATCGAACGAAAGCGCTATGGACCTGGGCTTTCAACTGATCCACGTCAAACGGTTTGGACAGTACCGGAACACCCTTACGCCCGAGCAGCCGCATCATGTCCGCAGTGAGCTGGGCGATGTTCGCTGTCAGCAAAAAGATGGCGTGCCAGTCGCACTTTTTCGGATTCCGTGCCAGGTTAACTAAGACATCATAGCCGTCTCGTCTCGGCATGTGGAGATCAAGCAAGATAACCGCTGGGTTGGGTAGCGGAAGAATCAGTTCCAGCGCTTCCTGCCCATCATGAGCCGTGACGATTACGTAGCCCTCCTCGGCGAGAAGGAATTGGAAACTCTCCCGTATATCCTTATCATCCTCAACAACCAACACGGTATTCCGCTCCATCGCTATACTCTCTTTTCTTGGCTGCGCTCATCCGGATCCGGTAGCACCTGGCCGACTCTCGTCAATACCTGCACTGTGCCGCCGAATCCGGTTCGGCAGGAGGATTATACGGTCGGTGCGCCCGGCGTTTGCCTGCGCCCCAGAATCCGTACCAAGCTAGCAAGACCAAAAGCCAGCAGAGCATAGACGAGAATAGCCAGCAATGACGATACTTCCAGGACACTTCCTTTGCTCTGGGGATCGGGAAAGACCCCCTGGAAGAGTGCGACGAATGGCTGGGTCACGCTGTAGATGAGGCTCGTGAACCCGGCATAAGGGTTTGCCGCCAGCAGCTTGAGAATGAGGCGGATGGCGATCAATGCTTCGATGACGCCAAAGACGAGGTAGATGATGCGCACCGTACGATCTGCCGGTGAGATGGGAGCATTGGGATCGATGACGGGCGGTGTTGTCTGCAGTGATTGCATGTAGGAATCCTCCTCTACGATGTTGCTTCAAGTGCACGCTCTGCTGCTTCGATGCAGGAGCGCTCGTGCGATTTCGATCGACCACGATGGATGTTGCGCACGCTTCCTCTTGGCTCGACGACGTAGGTTTCGTCGTGGTGAGCCTTTTCTCCCTCCACTGAGCACCGTGATAATCTCGGCACCTTTGACACGTCCCATCTGGAGTGAACCGACGACCCGGAGGATGTCATCCCATTGCTCCATGACGAGCTCCCGATCAAGGCGATGAAGTGATATCCCGTCAAGGGGCCATAATTGACGTCCATGGCAAAGCACCAGAACTGAGTGTCTTTCAGGTCTGCCAAGCGAGAGTTGATCCCCTATCAACAAACAAACTACAACCTGTATGTAGGTCAGGAGATGGGCTGAGCTCCACCTACCTGTCCTTCGTACTCGATCTGCCCCGAGATGTTCGGACGCACACGTTCATGAACTCAATGACGGCTTGTACCCCTGCCAACAATCAGCGTGTAGAAGACCGCGATGATCAGCGCGCCCAGAACGGCTGCCACAATGCGAACACCCTCCAGGCTGAAATCGAATGGAAACTTGACGTAGGTCGCGAAGATGTACGAGCCGATCACGGTGATGATTACGGCGAGCGTCAGGCTGACCTTACGACCGGTGAGCCGCTCGGTGGCGCCGTTGATGGCAAAGGCCAAAAAGAGCACGATGATGAGCTGGATGAGATTGATACTGAAGGGGGGCCTCGGCCAGCCAAAGATCTCGAAGGTCAGTTTCGTCTGGTGAAACAATAGGTCGAGAAAGCCACCGTCGGTAGGGATGAAGTTCAGATTTGTCGGGCCACTGGCGAGTACTGCTGCAAGCATCGTAGAACTCCTTTCTGAGCATCG
>JBKQTH010000406.1:0-3317 GCA_052143275.1 Ktedonobacterales bacterium
TAAAGAGTAGTGTGTGAAGGCCAGGCAGCGCACCAATCACAATGAAGATTTCATTGCGAGCCAGGATTCTGATTGTATTGCTGACCGCGTGTGAAATGCTTGCCGGGCTATGGCCTGCGGTGGGCATGTCGGCGTCGAAGATCGTGCCCAGCAGCGCGCCCGGCGCTACCGAGACCTGGCTAGTATCGCGCGGCCTTCTAGGCAGCGCGATGTTCGGCGAGCAATCCCGCCAAGACCTGATAGTTCCACCGTACGGCGTTGAGGTAGACGAAACCCGGCAGACAGAGAGCCAGACTGGTCAGGTACTAATGCAGCTCAAGTCGTGGAACGAAATAGTTGGCGACGACACCATCCATATCGAAGTCACCACTCTGCCCAGCCATCAATACGAAGTCGCCTTCTGGCAATTCCCCAATCATCGACCGGGTTGCGCGGTGTTCCAATGGGCGCTGTACGACGGCGGACGCGCGCTGCAAAGCAGGTTTTGGCGCAACGATACGACATCGCAGCTGGCGGGAGCGCGCAATCTGCCGGCGGACCTGTATCCCGATGCGGTTCCTTGGATGGCGTTTCTACGCGTCCTCGACGCACCGAGAGAGGGGAACAGCGGCAGGTTGAATCAGCAGATCACGCCCTACAACTATGTGGGCCAGGAGGTTTCGGTTAACGGCACCGAACAGATCAGCGTGCCCGCCGGCAGCTTCTCCGCACTCAAGGTAACCGCGCAAGTTGACGTCGCGACGATGATGCCTAACTGGCCGCGCTTCGTCCTGCACATTATCAATCCTGTCGTTCCCAAGAACACACTCTATTTTCAGGCGACTGCACCCTACCGGCTGCTCAAGCAGATGGGCCCGACCTTCGTTGGCGGCCCTGAGGTCACCACGGAACTTGTCCGATTCTATACTGCCGCGGTAGAGCGAGCCGACCCGACCACTCCCGCAGTCGAAACGCCGGCCGCGCCGCCCGGCGCTGCGCTCGGGGGTCTACCGATTTCCAAATGACATTTTCCGTAGTCAGGCGATGCCGGCTGTCTGCCCACCGCGCGTCTCGTCGCTTGCTATCTGACCGTCCCGCAAGCGGATCAAACGATGAGCGCGCTCCATGACTTGGGGATCATGGGTGGAAAAGATGAAGGTCGTCCCGGTAGTACGATTGAGGTGTTCCATCACATCGAGGAGGGAGATAGCAGTGGCAGAGTCCAGATTTGCCGTGGGCTCATCTGCCAGAATGAGTGCAGGTTCTGTCACCATAGCGCGGGCAACGGCAACCCGCTGTTGCTGGCCGCCGGATAATTCGGCGGGCCGACGATCTTCAAGGCCGGCGAGGCCGATTTCTAAAAACAGCTTTTCCACCTTTTCTCTGCGTCGATGCGCAGGGACCCCTTGGAGGAGCAGGGTGAACTCGGCATTCTCCGAAGCGCTAAGGACAGGCAGCAGGTTGTAAGTTTGGAACACGAAGCCGATGCGCTGCAAACGCAGATGCGCTAGTTCACCTGAAGATAAGAGCTGAAGGTTTTGCCCTGCCACCCACACCTCGCCCGCGTCTGCTCGGTCGAGGCCGCCGATGATGTTGAGTAGAGTGGTTTTACCCGAACCGGAGGGACCGGCCGTAGCGGCGAATTCCCCGGCCGCGATCTGTAGAGAGACGCCACGCAGCGCCGGGACCTCGATAGATCCGGTGCGGTAGGTCTTCCTCACGTTCTTCAATTCCACCGCCCACTCTGCCACTACCATCGCCCCCTTCTCTATAGCGTCTTCAATGCGTCTGGTAACTCTGTTCGTGCGGCCTTAAGCGCCGGATAAAAGGAAATGATGGTCGCCATCGCAAATACGATACTAACGGACCAAACGGTTCGATTCGAACTTAAGCGCGAGTAAAGAATAGGATCGAAAACCAGCGCGGGTGGAAGACCCGCCTTGAATATCCAGCGCAGATCCAATCCCGAGGTGGCGAAATAATGTTCGACGCTCAAGCCCAGCGCAAGTCCCAAGGCCAGGCTTATCGCCGTGAGGGCCAGAGATTCGCCGACGACCGTCACTGCAAGCTGCCCGGGCTTAAGACCAAGGGCTTTACAAACGCCGAATTCATACCGTCGCTCCAGTACTCTCATGAGAATCGTGTTGAGTATTCCCAACCCTACCATGGCAAGTACTACACCATTCATGATGTAGTTAAAGGCGTGGTCCAGGCCGAGAATTTGGGCGAGCATCGGGATTGATTCGCGCCAGGTCAGGACTTCCACCGGCTCCCCCGTCAACTGCTTCCGCAAAGCTCTTGCTACCATTGGCGAATCACCTTCCTGTTCAAGCAGGATGGCTACTTGGGTCACCTGATCGTCCGGCACTCCGAGCAGAGTCTGAGCCACGGGCAACGGAAGCTGAATGGTGTTAGCGTCGACCGCTTGCAGCCCCGTGCGGAAGATGCCACTCACCTTCAAAAGAGTACTGTGCATCTCTTCCCCGGCACCGCTTTTGACTTCATTGCCGGGCTGTCGCAACGCCTGAGTCATGAGAACGACACGGGAACCTATCTTTACCTCCAGCTTGTCAGCCAGCTCGGCGCCGATGACAACGCCCGAAGACTTGTCATTACTTAGGTATGTGCCTTCAACGATTCGCTCCGGGATTAGCGATACCGCGGGCTCGTCTTGTGGAATCACTCCAGTGATTCGTACTCCGGCCGAATTGGCTGAGGAACTCAGAAGCCCGGTGGCTAGAAGCCTGGGACTAACCCCTCGCACAGTCTTCTGCATGTCCGCGGTTTGCAAAAGACCTTCCACCCTCGATACCACCTTAGCCGGAAGGAGCAGGTCATCGGAGCTCGAATCCTGATATCCCTTCGCCTGGACAACTACATGACCCGGACCAAACCGCACCCCGGCGGCAATCGTTTGTTCGTGGCCGCCATCGAGCAGACCCAGAGAGATCAGAAGTAGTGCGAGACCCAAACCCAGCGCCAAGGCAGTAAGCGCGGTACCTCGAGGATTGCGCCAGAGATTGCGCCAACTGATCTTCGCCAGCAGAAGAACACTTCTCACCGCTAAACCTTCCGAATCGCTTCCGTCGGCCTGGAATGAGCGGCTCGCCAAGCGGGATAGAGCGCAGATACAAGAGCTGTGACGGCCAGCCCGAGAGCAGCCTGCCCATAGGCGGGAAAATCTTGCCGGCCGTACCAGAGGCGCCCCACCACTACTCCCGCCAGCGAGATTACCCCGCCGGTAGCGCCACCCAAATCCAGACCGTGCTCCTGCAGATACCAGAGGACCGGGACACCAAGGGCGCCTCCCACAAGCAGGCTCGCAACTGCCAACCCGG
>JBKQTH010000407.1:0-22965 GCA_052143275.1 Ktedonobacterales bacterium
CAGGGAAGATGAGATGCTGCATGTCTAGGTCTTCTCTGCACTTCTTCAGTCTACGGTTGCGCAGTTACCCGCTTCGATGGCTCGCGCTGCTGGTTCTGGGAGCGGTAGCTCTCCTGGGTTATTGGCACATTCGCCTTGCGGGCGCCGCTGTTTCAGTGCGAGGTTCCGCTTACTTATTGCCCGGGCTTGGCGTGGCGTTGGCGGCCGCGCTGGGCGCATGGCTGGTGCTTTCCTCCGGTGCTCGGGAAGACGGAGACGCCGCCAGGCAGGGCCGGAATCACTGGCTAGAGCTTGGTCTGATTGTGGGCATTGGGCTGGTATTCCGTGCGATGTTCCTGTTCGTGCCTCCGGCAATTTCTCATGATGCCTATCGCTACGTATGGGATGCCCATCTAGTATCCCACGGCATCAGTCCCTATCTCTATCCAGCTTCGGATCCCGCGCTGGCGCCCCTGCGCGATAGCGTCATCTGGCCACAGCTAAACTGGCCAAACTCGCCTACCATTTATCCCCCGGGGGCTCAACTGCTCTTCTTCCTGGTCAATATCATAGCGCCCCTCAACATTACCGCGATGCAGCTGGCCATGACAGCCTGCGACGCTGGAGTTGGTCTGGTGACCGTTCTCCTGCTGCGCCACTACCGGCTGGATCTGCGCCGGCTTATCGTGTACTGGTGGAACCCTATCCCCATACTCGAATTTGTCTACAGCGCGCATGTAGATGCCGCCGCCGCGCTCTGGGTGGCACTAGCGCTGCTCCTGGCACTGCAACACTGGCGTGGCGCCAGAGTTCTTGCCGGTGTAGCGCTGGGGATGGCGGTGCTGACTAAGCTCTACCCGCTGCTCTTCGTCGTGGCGCTGCTACGCCGGCGAGACTGGGGATTCCTGTTGGGTCTCTGCGCCACTCTGTTGCTGGTCACGCTTCCGTTCTTCCGCCTGGGTTTGGGCTCGGGAGGATTTCTCACCACCTATTTCTCGCAGCGCTTTGTCGATGAGGGGATTATCTTCCGGCTGATAACTCAGATCGTGGTAAACACCCGGTGGCAGTTTGCCCTGCAGGGAATGGTGCTGGCGCTGCTTGCCGGTCTGGTCCTGTACTCTCGCATAAAGTGGGGACTCGGCGCCGCGGCAGGAATCCTGGCGCTATCGGTGGCATGGATTGTCATCTCGCCGCATCTCTATCCCTGGTACGTCGGTGGGTTGCTTCCACTACTGGCGATGTATCTACGTCTGCCTCCCCTTACAGCTGGCCGAGCGGTCGGGCGGTCACGAGCCACCGATCTCTCCGGCAATATGCCGATGCTATCATTCGCGTTCTGGCTCTTCGTGCTGGAAATGCCGTTTACCTATGTCATCTTTACGCCGGGTTACAATGCCAACCTCTTTTTGCTGTTCTTCTTGGTTCCACTGGCTCTGGCGAGCATCCCGGTGTCCCGGCGATTGTGGTCCTCCCGGCGAATACCGGACAGTCGTCCGCATGTAGCGGAGGCGCCCATGGCTTCGGCCGCTACCGGACCCCTTGCCAATGCGGTTTCATCGGTTTCTATCGAAATCGAACAGGAGTGACACTGGTGATTGTGCTACAAGCGTTCTTGGAGTTGGTGAAGCAGATCGGAGCAACGGCACTGCGCCGGCTGCGCCAGGAAAGTATCGCCTTGTTGGCCGGACTGCTCGGATCCCTGGCAGCCGTGGTAGTTATGGGCATACTGCGACTCTGGTGGGGAAGTCCCACGCCGCCGGAGTTGGTTGGTGAGCGCGTGTTGCCGCTGATGACGGCCGACCAATTTGTCGCGTTACTCTTGCAGTTTCAGCCGCACCCCAAGACTGGCCCATTGGGATTGGCGCTGCTGGGCCAGTGCGTCATCGGCATCTTGCTTGGCCCGGCTTACGCGCTGGCGCTGCGCTCGTGGGAGAAGCGGCGGGGGCCACTGCCCTCGGCAGTTTCGAGGTCCCGAACCGCCACGTTCTGGTGGTGGCCAGGTCGCTCCGCCTGGATCATCGCGGCCGCGTTTGCGCTCGGCATGGAACTCGTGGCCGCCGCGACGTTCTGGCCAGTGTTGCCGGAGGGCCTCTTTGGCGACCCAATTGAAATAGCTCGCCTGCTGACGCTGTGTAGCCTTTTGCTTACCTTTGCCGCGTACGCTGCCGTCATGGCGGTGGCGTATCAGGTGTTCCGCCGGGCATGGGGTGCGTGGGCTACGGGCGCGAGCTCAGGGACGACGACTCCGATTTCTGGCCGCGCTAAGGAGGCGGCTGCGAGCTTGGAGCAATTTTTCGGTGCGCCAGTCAGCCGGCGTGAGGCATTACTCACCGCGGGGGCGACCGCGGCGGTTATCGCCGTCGGTGGACTCACGGTAAACCGCCTCATCATGGAGTATCTAGCTCAGTCAAATCTAGCCTATGAGGGACACGGCACCCCTGGTCTACTCACCGCACCGATTACGCCCAACGCCGAATTTTACGTGGTGAGTAAAAACGTGCTCGATCCCACAGTAGTACCCGATCGCTGGCGTCTCGAACTTGCTGGACTGATACCGCGGGCGCAGAGCTGGACCTACGATCAAGTGCTCAAATTGCCCAGCGAGACGCGTCCGGTGACTCTGGAGTGCATCTCCAATGAGGTTAGCGGTAATCTGCTGAGCACCGCAATATGGCGCGGCGTGACCCTGCAGACTTTGTTGGATCTGGGCGGCGGCCTCGGTTCGACCGGGGGAAAGCATGTCGTGTTTTTTGGAGTCGATGGGTACGCAACCAGCCTGCCGTTGGACGATTTGCTGCAGGCTCGTGCTTTCCTGGCCTGGGAGATGAATGGAGTGCCTCTGCCGGACCGGCATGGGTTCCCATTGCGAGCTGTGGTACCAGGTAGATATGGCGAGCAGAGCGCGAAGTGGGTAACCCGCATAGAGATTACCGACCAGGATTTCAAGGGATTCTATCAGAGCCAAGGTTGGAGCGCTGCGCAACTTTCGACGCTGAGCCGGATAGATCAGCCTCACGGCCAGGTTCGCCTAGGTGCTGTAGCCGTCAGCGGCGTAGCCTTCGCCGGAATACGGGGCATTCGCCGGGTCGAGGTCAGTGTTGACGGCGGTTCCACCTGGAGCGGCGCCACGCTGGTGCCGCCGCTTTCGGATCAGACCTGGGTACTCTGGAGTTGGAGCTGGCATCCCAACGGCCCCGGCCCCTATACCCTGCTTGCTCGCGCCACCGATGGAACCGGCTCCGTGCAGACGCCGGTGCAGCAGGGGACCGTTCCTGATGGAGCTACTGGCTGGCCCTCGGTAAAAGTTCTGGTAAAGTGAGGAAATTGTGAGTACAGCCGATTTCACCCTGGTCGTTAGAGCGTTGGACGAGTATACCAGCGTCAGCGGCAGGCCAACCCTCGCCCTTGGAGGATGGGAATCAGAGGATCCGGCTATCGTACCACCTCATAGCCTGGTTGAAAGCCTATCACTAATTTCGGCCCGACTCCACAGCTACACCTATATACGTGAGTTACACGCCGCGAGGAGTTCTGCCGCCGGTGTCTTCGCCAACCTTGTTCGCATGGATGGAGAATTACCTACTCCAGAACATATTGCTATTTTGCCCAACAGCACGCAGGCGTTACTGCTAACCCTGGCGGCGCTCAAAATGCAAGGCATCGAGCATGTGGTAATCGCTGCGCCAAGCTATTTCGCCGCCGCGGAGGCCTGCCACTATCTTGGTCTTACACGGACCATTGTTCCAGCGGCGGATTTCGTCACCGGCGCTCTGGACAGCGAGGCAATTGTTGCGGCAATGAGCCGGCGGAGGTCAGCGCTGCTTCTCACCAATCCAGCGTACTCCATAGGGGTGGAGTATGGTTGGCCGTGTCTCCGTGCGCTATTTGCCGAGCTGCCGCCGGAGTCCTTCGTCGTGCTGGATGAAACCCGCCTGGGATTGAACTGGAATGACGAAGCTCCGTGGTATTCGGCGGATTATCCGCAGCAGATCCTGGTCATTCGATCACCAAGCAAGATATTTTTTATTAATGGCCAGAAGACCAGTATCATTCTGGGTATGCCCCGGCTGATCCACGCGATTGAGCGGGTAAGTGAAGCGTTGCTTGGATCGGTTAGTGGAGTTGCTGAGCCAGTGGCCCTGGCGTATCTCAACTGTTGGCAGCAATGGGTAGATGAGTTGCGCGCTGACGAGATGGGACCGTTACGGCGGTGGCGCCGGCAAATCATTACTACTTTCCGGCGCAACCGGCGAACGGTTGCCTGGCATCTCAAACGCCGGGGATTTACCCTGTCTCCAGTAGGTTCAGGCCCTTACCTCCTCGCATGCATTGAACGAGGCGACACGGACCGTCTGGATAGTTACGCGGTAGCTCGGGATGTTGGCGTCTTGATGATGGATTCGTCCTTTTTTTTTCACGAGCACAACTGCTGGCTTGGGTTCAGAGTGAATCTCTCCAGCCACCACCGGCACATATCCGAGGCCATCTCGCGAGTCTTCCCCCTGGAAACTCCGCCGGAACCGTAAAGAAGAGATCGAGGAAACACCTTAGCGAGGTTGCTATACATGCAGCCATGGTTTGACCGAATTTGACCAATTTGACCGGCCGCTGGAGTAGTCTCCGGTAGCAAAGGAGCAAGAGCAGCACATGGCCTTCTCACTATCTTGTTCTCATCATCCAACAGGCGCTTGGGAATCGCTTGGCCCACATTTCGACGAGCCGCTTCCGTTGCCCCGCGAGTTGTATATCGAGAGCACTACCCGCTGCAATGAGTTCTGCGACCAATGTCCGCGCACCCACCTAGGGCGCGAAGCCGACCGTGACATCACGCTTGCCGAAGTACGCGGGATCGCCGGCCAGTTTCCGGAACTCGACCGTGTGGTGTTACACGGACTTGGTGAGCCACTGCTAAATAAGGAGTTGCCGGAAATCATCGCGTATTTGGGCTCGCGCGGCACCTACACGCTCTTCAATTCGAATGCTCTGCTGCTGAGTGAGCAGCGGGGACGCTCCCTCATTGGATCGGGTTTGAATGAACTGCGTATCTCGTTGGATGGTGCAACGCCTGCCACCTATGCCCGGGTGCGAGGGGTCAACCAGAAGGCGCTGCCACTGATTGTGAGCAATGCCAAGCGTTTCCAGAACTTGAAGCGTGAGATGGGCGCTACACTCCCGCGGGTATCCCTCTGGTTCACGGCAATGCGGGAAAATTTCCTGGAGTTGCCTCAGGTTGTCGAGATTGCCGCAATCGCTGGCGTGCCTGAGGTCTATGTGCAGCGCTTCATTTTCTTTGGCAAAGGACTAGCAACCGAGGATCAGACGCTTTATCACGCGATGCGCGAACAGGAACAGGCGGCGCTACACGCGGCGGAGCTCCGTTGCCAAGAGCTAGGCATCGCATTTACCGCGACTGGCGCCACCGAGCCGGTAACCTACCTAGGTCGAGTACCGGCGCCCGAAGGACAGGCTCAGCTGTGGAAGGGCTGCCGGCGGCCGTACAGCCTTGCGTACATTACGGCGCATGGGAATGTATACTCCTGCTGTTTTGCCCCCTTTACTCCAGGTCCGCTGAGTAAGAAGTGGTTGGGAAACGTCTTCCAGACGCCCTTCGAGCGAATCTGGAACGGCGACCGCTATCAGGAGTTCCGTGCGGCTTTTGAGAGTGACACGCCCTGGCCGCAATGCGCTGAATGCGGTGCGAAATGGAGCCTTTGAGAGAGCCTGGGCCGGCTGGCTACTTCGGCAGGTTGGACGCCGCTGATACCGTGATGCATCCCTATATGGTTTAATGTCTCATAGGTACGAGAGAAAAAGCTGGCTCTTTCGCAAGCTAAACCCGAAATACCCTGTAGACGAACAGACGAGGTCCACCATGCCACCATCCGATGCATCTTACGACACCCGCGACGTGCAACACTTCGAAGAGTGGTCGCATACTTACGAAGACTCGTGGATGCAGAGGAGTTTCTTTAACCGCGTCCACCTGGCCGTACTTGATCTCGCCGCGACGCTTCCCACACCTGCCACTCTCCTCGACGTAGGCTGTGGAACCGGACGCTTGCTCCGTGCCGCCGCAGCTCGCTGGCCGGATGCCCAGCTCATCGGTGTCGATCCCGCACAGGGCATGGCGGAGGAGGCGCAGCGCCTGACCCCTGGAGCCACTATACGCCGGGGCCTTGCCGAGTCACTACCCGTGCCCGATGCGTCAGTGGATCTGGCCGTCAGCACCATGTCCTCCCATCACTGGCGCGACCAGGCCAAAGGTATGAGCGAGATTGCCCGTGTGTTACGACCTGGTGGGCATTTCATCCTCGCTGATTTCGGCCTGCCGCAGGTCCTCGCGTGGGTAACATTCCATGGGCAAGGCCTGCCCGCCGCCACCCGGCTGCGCCTCTTGACCGCCGCTGGGCTATCAATCGAGCGGCAGGAGACGGTGGTCTTTCCTTTCATCTTGCTCACGCTGGCTGTTCACCCCTAAGCGGTTTCCCGGGCCTAGCGCACTAAAAAACAGAAAGGTCGGTGACGAATGAACCAGTTGCCTGATTGGATGTACCATGCAATTGAAGAGTCGTTTACCTGTCAATTTGCCAGCACCACCGCCCGTGACATTCCGGTTGCCCTGCCGGTCTTTCTCAATCACTTTGACCCTGACACCGGAACGCTCATTATCTCTTCTCCGGTGGTGATGAAACGAGTAGAGAACGTGCGCAGGCACCCCAAGGTGGCGATCCTTTTCTCTCCGGCCGGCACCGGGTCTGCCGAGCCGAAACACGTGCTGCTGGTGCAAGGATTGGCCGAGGTCGATGACACCAATCTTGAGCTGGGATGGAAGCGGTATTTCGCAGGCTGGGCGCGACGACAACCCTCTGCCCGCGAATCGCTACCGAGAATGGAGCAGGTCATTCCGGGATACACAAAGCGAGCCGTCATTCGGGTCCGGCCGACGCGCATTCTCGGCTGGCCCGATGGCAATGTCCAGCAATCCCCGCTCGTCATGGAGGTGAGTCAATGATTGATTGGACCGAAGAACTGATGACGCAAATCGAAGCGTTTAGCCGTGTGGCTCTGAGCTATACGGACAGCGATGGCTACCCGGTTGTGCTTCCGCTTCCCCTCACCTTTGATCGGGATACACGCTGTTTTACCTTGCTACCCCCGAACCAGAGACCGGTCCCCGCATCAGACGAGCAGGTGTCGTTGACTCTGTTGCGCTACGATGAGCCCATGAAAATGGAGCGATATCTGCTGTTTTATGGGCAATTGACCGAAACCGGGAATGAATGGATATTTACCCCCTTACAGGTGGTGCTTCCACAGTGGGGCAGAAGAGCATAAGTGGGCGCCTCCGTGGGCAAACTGTCCCCACGGAGGCGAGGAGATGGGGTACCCGTTAATACACCAGCACCGGCGTGCCGATATTCGAGAAGTTCCAGACTTTCAACATATCGCCGTTCGCGTAGTGGAAGTTGATGCAGCCATGCGAACCACTGTTAAACGCGATGGGATCGTAGTGCGGGAGATTCGTCAGATAACCCATGCCGCTCCCGTCAGCATTATCGCGCCACCAGGCGTCATGCACTAGGAATCCATAGTCGGAATAGACCATGCCGTAGTGGATGAACGTCGGGTTGTAGTAGTACGGCGACGACTTTGGGAATGGTGAGACGTCCTCATAGTTCTCGAGCCTCTGGGTGGCGCAGTGGAGGCCGGGCACTGACGGTAGGTCAGGATTGCCCGTCGTTATCTGGAACGCGTACGGCTTACCATCGCTGCCGACCACCAGTTTCCCATCGGTGTAGAGGCGCGCCTCCTGCTCGCGCAGAGAGACGACGATTACGTTGGTGTTCTGTAGGCCATAATGGTCGATCAGATCGATATCGGTCTGGTGCGCCGTCATCGACCACGCCTGACGGGCAGCGCTATTCGTGGGCATCTGCGCCAGGTTCGTGAGCATCGCCTGGATGTTCGTAATAAACATCTGGATCTCAGAATCGACCGCGGTGTAGTCGGCGAGCGTCTGCGCGTTCGCGAGTCGCGCGCGGGCGTCGCCGATGCCGGTCCCACCAAGGTAGTTCTCGGTGTCGTACTTATCCAGAGGATCGGCGGCCCAGTTGTGGCCGTCATCGTATTCGATGCCGATGTACTCATAGCCGTCGGGGTAGGCGATGTTATTGTAGGGATCCACGGTGGTCTTCGAATCGGCCTCCAGGACGAGATTCGTCAGCGTCTGCATGTCGTGCTCGGCCTCTACCTTTGCCAGCGGTAGGGCGAAGGCCTGGCGCTGAGTCTGCACCGTCTGCGATACCACGGTGATAGCAGCCATCGTCGTGGCACTGGCCAGGTTCTGCGCGTCCTGGTCGGCCTGCTGCTGGAAGGAGGTATCCTGGCCACCGTCCTGCTGGTACGTCTGGGCGTCAGCCTGGAATTGCTTCACCGCGGCACTTGTCTGTTGGGGCAACAACGCAGCTTTGTCCGCGGCGAGTTGTACCATCTGCGCCTGCACCTGCGCGGAGACGGTAGCATAGGCGGCCTCGGTATCAGCTGCGCGGAAGGCAGCGATATCTTCCGTGGGCCACGACTGGAAGTCAAATTGCGTGTTGTTGCCGACCATAACCGCCGAACTGGGATCGAGCCCCCAATTAGAGAGTATGTCCGCTTGAGACTCCCAGAACGAGTCTACGTCCCCGACAGCGCACTCAAGCGGCTGCGATGTTGAACCTTGCGCTGCGGCCTGAGCGCTCACCAGAGACTCGAGCGACTGTATCTGATGGTAGACTGGAATGATCTGCGCTACGGCACTCGTCTGATCGAGAATGTATCCGTCAGCGGCGAAGTATTCCTTGGCTGTCGTGGCGGCAACAAGCTGCTGCTGCGCCTGCTGGAGGTGAGCGTGGTACGTCGCGGCCTCTACGAAGCCTTGATTCTCCACTGGCTGAAGCGCCAGCACGAACGACTGTAGGTCATGTGTCGCGCGCTGGTGGATCTGGTCGGGCGTGAGCTTCACGAGCGCAACCACCTGATTGTAGAGCTTCTCATAGCCAACGGCGGCGGCTTGCCCATCCTTGTCGGAGCCGTTCGACATGGCGGTGGTCAGCCCGCCTTCCTGCTGCTCGATAGGTTGCAGCAGTGCTTGGGGGACGCCGGCACTGACTTGGGCGGTGCGAAGCTCGCGGTCGAGCATAGCTTTGTTCTCCGTCGCAATGGCCCGGCCGTTCGGTGCGGCCTGTGCACAGCCGCTAATGAGCATCGCGGCGACGATTATGGCCAGGCTTAGCGTGCTCGCGAAGCTCGAAGCTGGCAGGAGACCTTCCCCCGAAGACGAACGTATCCTTTGCGTCTGCACGTGTTTCCTCATACATCCCACCCTATGTCCTGTGACACGACTGTCCCCCGAAGCGAGTTTCCTCACAGTGAGACTTTACCAGGTCGCGCCTTGCTAGTCGCGCCGGCGAGGCGATTACGCAACTCACGAACCATTCGACTACGCAACTCACGCGCCATGTACGAATGGAGATACATCATCCAGATACGCCTATCTCCGCCCCAGTGTGTATGACGCATGCCACTGCTTAAGGGCAACACCAGCGGGACCGGGCCTCACACTTATTTTACAAATCAAGGATGAGCAAGCCCCGTCTCTCTCGTAGCCGGAGGTATATCATCTACACACCTAGCGAACGGCGGTGAGTTTTGTGAGCCTCTCCGCCTGGACGCTCGCCACGAATGCTGGATAGTCCCGGTGGCAGTGAGCACCTCAGTATGCATTCCGCCGAAAGCGCAATGCAAAACCGCAGCCAGTCCTCCTAGTAGGTCTTCTGCCGCCTGCTCCACGTAGAGTATCAGCCGCTCGCGCTCATGGAGGGCTGTTCCAGGGATATGCGCTTAGCTGGAGCAATGCGGCTCCACAGCCAGCGCACCGCCTCGACCGCGACCAGAGTACCGAAAGCCAGCGTGGTGATAAGGAAGCTGTAGGGCGCGTGCACGTAAAACGCCAGCACCAGGCCAATCCAGACAAAACCCAGGGCCAGGCCGGCGGAGAGAACAATGGCCCAGGCAGGTCGCGAACACACGTTGCGAGCGACGGCAGCGGGCGTGACCAGCAAGGTCAGGATCAGCAGCGCCCCCACCGCCTCGGTAGCTTCACTCACGCTGAGCGCGACCAGGATCAGAAATACTACCCCCAATGCTTGCACTGGCACGCCCTTGGCTGCTGCCACGTCCGGATCAAGGGAGGCAAAGAGCAACGGACGCGAGATGACCAGCATCACCAGCGTTATCGCCGCGCCGACCACCACCATGACCAGCGCGGTGGGCGTATCCAGCCCGACGATCGTCCCGAAGAGGATGTTCACGCCAATGCTAATGGTATGGGTCGCGGTGCCCTGTAATCCGCCGGAGATATATATGCTGAGAAACAGAACGCCGAGGCCCAGTACCCAGGCCGAGACCACGCCGATATCGCTGTCCTTGGGGCGTACCCGACCGCTTAGTGCGCCAATGAGCAGCGCGACCAGGATCGTGCCTCCAAACAGCCCGGCGAAGAAGTTGAGGTTAAAGAGAGCCGCGCCCAGCACGCAGGCGAACGCCACATGCGACAACTGCTCACCAGCAAAGACTTGCTGGCGCAGCACAATGAAATAGCCCACTACTCCCGCCATGACGGCTACGGCGGTTCCGGCCAGGAATGCCGCACGCATGAAGTCAAAGCTCAGCATGACCTGAAAATCTTGCACCAGGTTGAGCGAAAAAGGCGGAATGGCGGCTAGGAAACTCACGAAGGTCATGAGGATGCCTCCAGACCTGTGGTCCGCTGCACCACCGCCGACGATCCGAAGAGTACGGGCCGTCGTACGGTGAGTAGTCGCACGAGGACATAGACGCCGAAGGCGAAGCTGGTGATAAAGACGCTCACCGGATAGGGCTGCACATAGGCCACTATCAAACCCGCCCAGGTGAAGAGCAGCGCCAGTACAGCGGCAATCCCCAGGTTGATCGCCGGGCGCGTGGTGATGCGCTCGGCGATGGCAGCCGGAGTGATGAGCAGCGCAAAGATCAACAAGACCCCGATGACTTGTACCGCCACCGCCACTGCCACCGCCAGAATCAGCATGAAGACTAGCGAGAGCGCACCTACTGGCACGCCGCGCGCTTCGGCGACGTCGGCATCCAGGCTGGCAAACAGCAGCGGACGATAGATCGCCGCCAGCGCGACCAGTGCCACCAGACTGGCCCAGATGACCAGCGTGACGTCGGTGCTGCTGACGCCGAGTATCTGGCCGAAGAGTATAGCGTAGGCATTTTCGGCATAGCCCTTATACAGGAAGATAAAGAGGGTACCCAGCCCCAGGCTCCAGGCCAGCAAGGTCCCGATGACGACATCTCGATTCCGCAGGCGCTTGCCGAAGGTTCCGATCCCCAGCGCACCGGCACCGGCAAAGACCAACAGCCCCACCGCCGCAGGTAGGCCCAGCAGCACTGCCCAGGCAGCTCCAGCGAAGCCGATATCCGCCAGCGCGTGGCTGGCAAACGAGAGGTGGCGCAACACGACGAAATAGCCCACTGCGCCCGCCACAACGGCGATGAAGGTACCCGCTAGGAAGGCATTGCGACTGAACTCATATTGGAATAAGAACTGCCAATCGGCCACCAGATCCCAGGAATAGCTGGGCGTGGGCGCCGAAGCCAGCATGAATGCGTCAGGCATGACCGGAGGCCTTTCTGCTCGCTCGACTCTTCACGGTAGGTGCCCTTCCGCGTCCAGCCCGACGACGAAGACGTGCCCCTGGCTGTCGCGCAACACTTCGACTGGGCTGTTATATAGCCGAGTCAAGTTTTCGGTCGTCAGAATGGTGTCGGGAGTGCCGCTGACAACTTTACCGCGCGCTACATACACTAGCCGGTCCACCAGGCCGAGCAAAGGATTGAGGTCGTGCGAAACGAGCATCACCGTCATCGACCGCTCACGTGCCAGGCGTGCCACCAGTTGCGAGATGGCTTGCTGGTTGCGCAGATCGAGGCTGGCCAGCGGCTCGTCCAGCAGCAAGAGTCGTGGATTGCCAACCAGCGCCTGCGCCAGCAATAGGCGCTGTTGCTCCCCGCCGGAGAGCTGGCCGATAGGACGGTCGGCATAGGGAGTGGCTTCGACCGAGACTATAGCCTCCTGCACACGATCGCGCGCCTCATGCCGGCCGGGAATGGGCAGCGCAAAGCCCCAGCGGTACCCGTCGAGGCCCAGCTGTACGAAATCACGCCCCCGGACATTGAGATCGGATTCGATCGTGCGGCGCTGGGGCACATAGCCAATCTCGGCGCGACCGCGCCGCGGCGCCCGGCCGAAGACTCTCACTTCTCCGGCGCTTGGCCGCAGCAGGCCCAGCACGACCTTGAGCAGCGTGGATTTGCCGGCTCCGTTGGGGCCGAGCACGGTGATGAATTCTCCTGACTCTACAGTGAAGGAAGCCTGCGACCAGATGGTCCTCCCACCAAGCTCCACCGCGGCGTCCCGTAACTCCACCACACGTGGCGGCACGCTGCCATCGGCCTGGGGAGGCTGGAGAGATATTGGTGTCGTCTGGCTCATACTCATTGCCTTGCCCTCGTCATCCACTTACTGTCCCAATACTTGCGCATTGAGCGCGTTTTGCAGCTGCAAGAGCTGTCCGACCTGCCAGACCTCGAAGCTCACATCAGGCGGCTGAATGGTCTCAGAGACTGAGACCAGGGGGATCGCTTGCGCGGCGGCCAATGCCTTGAGGTGATCGGTAATCGGGGTGACCGTCTGCACGTTGAAGACCAGCACCGTGATCTGATTCTGCTGGATCTGCTGCTCGAAGGTCACCACCGAATCCGCGGGCGGATCGTTGCCTTCAGCGATCGCTTCCATGAAATCAGGCGGCGAGATGAGGTCGAGACCCAGATAATTGGCCATATAGACGAAGATGCTCTCAGTTGCGCCGACTTTCCGGCCAGCAAACTTCGATTTGATTTCGGCGAGGCGCTGGTGGTACGGGCCAAGTGCAGTCTCGAAGGCCGCTCGCTGCGCAGTGAAGTAGGCGCTGTCCTTGGGATCGAGCGACTGGTAATCTTTGGTGATCTGATTGGCAGCGATTTCCACATAATTGGGGTTGTACCATAAGTGGGGATTATCCCCATCCTTCTTGCCTACGAGCGTCCCGACAGTAAGCACCTTGCGACCGCTCACCGGATTCGCATCGAGCAGTTGCTGGGCCCAGTCATCATAGCCAACTCCGTTCAGGATGACGTACTGCGCAGTCGCAAAAACCCGTGCGTCGTTCGCACTGGCCACATATTGGTGGGGATCGGCGTTGGGATCGCTGACGATGCTGGTGACGCTAGCGTGTATGCCGCCCAGTTGGCTGGCGATGCTGCCCCAGAAGTTCTCGCCGGCAACCACATTCAAGACGGTCTTCGAGTTTCCGGCGGACGAAGCCGTACCGCCACACCCGGCCAGACCTACTGAGATCAGGATGATTCCGCTGATGATGCCTACCAGTAGTGCGGTTACGCGACGCTGCGACATGAAATGAGTCTCCTCATAGTTTTACTCTGGTTTCCCCGAGCAAGCCAGTCAGATGTCCTCAGCATGTGATACACTATATCATTGATATGGAATATCAGTACTTCGGCAGTCAGAGGATACCATTTACTGATACGTAGTGTCAATAGCTGAGGGCAAGCTAGGCACTGTAGAAGAAAAATGCTAGACTGTACTGCATATGCAGCGGTTGTACCAGCAGACCTAGCGGAAGAATATAGCGGAAGAATACGAGAACACCGATTATGACCCTTTCACCTGGCGCCAGCGCCCCGGAGATGGTTGCTGCACTGGAGCACGCCGGCTTGCGTTCGACCCGTCCACGAAATGCCATTATCGAACAAATTGCCCAGTGGGCCATCCAGGATAAGGATTTCAGCAGCGAGGAGCTGTGGCACGCCACCCAGGAACGCGCTCCCTGGATCGGTCGCGCCACCGCCTTCCGTACGGTTGAACTGCTCACCGCTCTCGGATTCCTGGACCGCGTGACGTTTGCCGACGGCAGCGAGCGTTATCATCCAGTGCACCCTGGCACTCATCACCACCACCTGACCTGTGCCGAGTGCCACCGAGTGGTAGCCATAGATGCCTGTCTTCCGGCCCAGCTTCTGGAGAAGGTCGAACGCCAGTCAGGTTTCGCCATATCCGGGCACCGCGTGGAACTCTTCGGAAGGTGCCCCAGCTGTCAGGAGCGGGATACCCGAGCCGAGAGCCATGTCTCTCCATTGCTGGGGCACGACTGAGGCTGTGACCGTCTCTCAGACCGTGCAGCTGATGCTCACTTGCTGCGGTGAGTTATCCGCGAAGGCGGAGACGGTTATAATACCGGACTTGCTTATGCCGCCCACGCTTACCGTCTCCTGCAGCCCTGCATCAATGCTTCCGCTACTGGGAGAGAGTACAAAGCTACTCACACTGGCCTTGGCGCTCCAGAGCAACAGCTTTCCGCCGGTGTTGCTGACGGTAAACGTCTTCTCTGACTCCGAGCAGAGAAGAATGGATATCTTGGTGGGCGAGACCGAGAGGTATGCCGGGTCCGGCGTAGCGGTAGCCGCAACTGTCGGAGAGCCGGTGGGCGTTCCAGCGCCGGCGGTCGGTGAACCACCAGCCGGCGCCGTCTGGCCGGGCACCGCCGTCTGTCCAGGTGCCACCGTCTGGCCGGGTGCCACCGTCTGTCCAGGTGCCGCGGTTGCCGTGAAAAGCCCCACCCCGGCTCCGATGACGGAGGTAGGACCACCACCGTGAGCTAGGTCCGACGACGAGTCGGGAGCCGCAGTGCTGAAGTGGGCCAGGGCCAAAACTCCGGTGCCGGCCAGCAGGAGCGCTAGTGCCGCGAGGAGACTCACCATCCATACGACCGGCATACGTCTTCGCGTACGTGTAGGCCGTCCTGTTATCTCACTCTGCCGGGTGGTGGCGTCCATGGGTACAAACGCGGCCCGGGTAGAATGCTTCGAGGCTACTGCTGAAGCGGTACCTGGCACCGCCGGAGAGGCAGGGATCTCGGCCCCACAGTTGGGACAACGGCTGGTAGAAAATGCGGCCGCTCCCAGGCTGGCACCGCATTGGCCGCAGTAACGCACCATATATCGTCTTCCCCTGAATCGCTGTACGGTAGCGGCGGCAGCGAACCGCTACCACTAGCAACAATCGGCATGTACATTTCCATTACCGTGACCAGGCTCACGGCCCAAGTGCATGCACCGGCAGAGGCCGGCAGCCGGCACGGCCTCCTGTACCAGTCAAGCGGCCTAGCGATCACCGCCGGCGCGGCCCTCGCAACTAGTCTACCATAGGTAGGTAGGTAGCTTACCGATTTCTGCTAGATTTCCCTGAGCCCATACGCCGGTGCTGACAAATAGCTAGGGAGATGGCATACTGGCAGCAGTCCGTAAATAGTTGGCTAGGTGGGCTAGGTGGGCTGACATGCCTGAAGGGAGCGCCTCTCCGATGGATTCCGCAATTGATTCGGTGGCTGGTCACGATACATCTGATATTCGCGATCCTTCGAAAGACCCGCTGCCTTTGCATGACTTTTACGGTTACACCGTACGGCGCATGGAGCGGGTGGAGAGCCTGATCAACCGGAGAATTGCCTGGACGCTCGCTTTTCAGGGATTGCTGCTCGTCTCCGTAGCTATACTGGCAAATACCAATCCCAAAAGCTCAATCTATGCTCATCTTGCTTTGGTGGTGCCGATCTTGGGTATGATGGTCGGCGTGTTGACGTTCATCGGCATATTGGGCGCCTACCTCTGCATTTTTCATTTGCAGGACAGCTGGGATGATCGATCCAGCAACACGGGAGCCGTAGGCCTCAGGTCATCCTATCCATCATTTACCACTCCGCTGGCAAGCCTGCTAGACCAGTGGCTGGGACTAGGGCTACCGTTGCTGTTTGTGGCCGCGTGGCTGGTACTGCTGCTTCTTCGGCTCTAGCCGCCTGTCATCTTAATACTCGCGTGCGCTGGTTTCTCTGGTGGTTCCGGCTCCGAACGTCGATGTCGTGGCCGAGCAGAGAGATCTTAAGAGCTCAACCCCTTCAAGTCCTTCTGCATATTGGTGGCCACGATGTAGTATCCAAGTTTCTGATACAGCTTGAACGCCCCACGGTTTTCTCCAAAGACGCTCAGACCAATTTGCGCTACATCGTAGCCCTGCAACTCCTCGTCGAGGCGATTCAACGTGGCAGTACCATACCCTTTACCCTGATAAGGTTCATCAATCTGGATGTCGTAGATGAAGGCCTTCTTGGCGGTTGAATCCACAAAGACCCACAGTACGCCCACCGGTATCTCACCTTCAGCCGTCACCACACGCCACAGCAAATGGTTAGGCGTTTGAAGCCCTTGTGGAAGCAAACCTGCAATTTGGCGGTCCGCCGCCTCGAGTTGTGACTCCAGACTATCGTGAAGGTTACGAGCTCTGTCTCCGGCGTACCCCTCTCGCAAGGCTGGCAAGTAAGCGCCGTATTCGGTTTCTGTCATTGGGCGCAATTTGATCATAGAAATTCTGCTCCTTATCGGTGAGACTCTAGCCCAGCTATCAGGCCACGGATGCATAATAACAAAAAAAACTCGCATGAGAGACCCCATGGCGGCGCACTGGAGACGGGAGAGCAAGCAATCCACAACGCCAGATTGGAAAGGAAACCCATCTGCGTTCGGTTAGGCGTCATTGTATATACTGTAGTAATGCCAAAATACGGCGCACTATTCTCTCTGGCGCTAGCTCGGCACCGGCGTCACGTAGAGCCACACTGCGCTTTATAAGGCCCCGACACACCTGGCTAACGACTGCAGGAATGGAGTGGTAGTATATGTTTTTCGTTCATCTGCTGGTGGTACTGATTGCTCTCTTCCTGATTGTCACCGTGCTGCGGGATCTCTTCGAGACGGTAGTGCTGCCTCGCCGGGTCTCCCGGAAGTTTCGTCTGACCAACTTGTACGGGCGTTTCGCCTGGCGGTTCTATACGTCGCTGGCGCGGCGCATATCCTCGCCCGCGCGCCGAGAATCTACCCTGGCTACCTTTGGACCATTGGCGCTGCTATCGCTGCTCTGCGTCTGGGTGGGTCTTTTGGTCATAGCCTATGCACTGCTCCTCTGGGGTCTAGGTTCGCCGCTGCTGGCCACCGGCGGACCCGCGAACCTGGGTACCGATTTCTACTTTAGCGGGACCACACTTCTCACTCTTGGTCTTGGGGACGTGATACCGCACTCAGCAAGCTCACGGCTCATCACGGTGGCTGAAGTGGCTACCGGGTTCGGTGTGCTGGCACTGGTCATCGGCTACCTACCAATTCTCTATCAGGCCTTCTCGCGCCGGGAAGTGAATATCTCGCTGCTCGACGCTCACGCAGGGTCCCCGCCGTCCGCCGGAGCCCTGCTAAATCGCCAGCCGCCGGATCGACGCGCCAAGCGGCTGGCTAAAGTACTGAACGACTGGGAGGGCTGGTCGGCGGAGCTTCTGGAGACTCACCTCTCCTACCCGATGCTGGCCTACTATCGCTCTCAGCACGAAAATCAGTCGTGGGTCGCCGGGCTCACCATGATTCTGGATGCATGTGCGCTGGTACTGGCCTGCGCGGAGAGCCTGGATCTGGATGAGGAACTTACTGAGCAGGCCGCGTTCACCTTTGCCATGGCACGACATTCCGCCGCCGACCTGGCCCTGGTCTTTGGCGCCAATGAAGAGGGACGCCAGGCGCTCAATCAGCGCCTTCCGGCCGAGGAGCGGGCCAGGCTTCGAGAATTTCTAACGGGTTGCGGCGTAAAAACCAGCTCAGGCAGAAGCAAGGTAGAGGAAAAGCTGGACGGGCTTCGGGGTCTCTACGAGCCCTATGTAGCCGATCTGGCGTCCTATCTTTTAATGCCGCTACCACTGTGGGCACCGCCTGCCAGCGACCTCGACGACTGGCAGACTACCGCTGACGGCCTGACTGCTCCCTCAATAAATGCTCTGGCTTCGAGTACCTATACGAGCAGCGTCAGCGTCTGAACCCGCTCTCCCGGATGCATCTGTAGGGCCTTCCGCGCCACTCACCGGTAAGATGCTACGTGTGGTGCGATTATAACTTGCCGCTGAGCTTGACATGTGGTGGAGACTGTGGGTATGCTTCCTTGGTCAGTCCAGTAGAGAGTGAGATGATCGCTGACTAGGACTAGCGATCAATGTGGATCAACGCCTGTGGATACCAGCATATGTTGGCCCAGATTGATGTCGGCTTGAAGACAATGGTGACCGCTTCACGTAGTCGTGGGAAACGGTCACAGGACGAGGTTGCCCGCCGGACCATGTAAGGTTGGTCTGACGGGCTTTTTGTTTGCCAAAGTAACGCGGCAGTCGACCAGTGCCGGTCAGTCTCTCCAGGGGGCGAAAAGGCATGAGTGGCGATTGCCGCTTATTAAGATAAGGAGACCATTACAATGGAAAATTCAATTCAGGCAGACGTCGCAACCGTCATGGAAACGGTCGAGGCTGAGGCCTATCTCATGGATATGGACGGCGTGCTGGTTCGAGGCGCGCAAGTCATTCCCGGAGCAGTGGAGTTCATCGCCCGGCTCAGAGCGCAGGAGAAGCCATTCCTGATCCTGACCAATAACTCTCTGTATACACCGCGCGACCTGCAGGCGAGGCTGGCCCATACTGGGTTGGACGTGCCGCCCGAGGCGCTCTACACCTCGGCACTGGCCACCGCGCAGTTCCTCCACCGGCAGTGTCCTGGCGGCACGGCCTATGTTATCGGCGAGGCCGGGTTGACTACGGCGCTGCATGACGTCAACTATGTGCTGAGCGATCAGGATCCCGACTATGTGGTTCTGGGCGAGACTCACTCGTATAGCTTCCAGAGGCTGGCGCAGGCGATCCGGCTCGTGGCGGCCGGTGCTCGCTTCATCGCCACCAACCCGGACGTCGTGGGTCCGGCGGAGGAAGGCCTGGTGCCGGCTACTGGCGCTGTGGCCGCCCTGGTTGCCGAGGCTACCGGTGTTCGCCCGTATTTTGTCGGTAAACCCAATCCGCTGATGATTCGGTCGGCCTTGCGGCAGATTGGAGCTCACTCGGAGACCGCGGTCATGATCGGCGACCGGATGGATACTGACATCGTAGCCGGAACCGAGGCAGGTATGCAGACCGTTCTGGTCCTCAGCGGCGTGACCCGACCGGAACAGGTGGAGCGTTTCCCCTACCGGCCGACCATGGTGCTTGAGTCTGTGGCGTGTATAGACCCTGGTGTCCGGACGAGAGGTAATGAGGTCAGACAAACCCGCATTGCTCTAGCCGGGTAGCCTGGTTAGGCGCCCGTCGTGTGGCTCCACCCCTGGCGGTGTGACCATGACCGTATTCTCCAGCCCACCGTAGAGTAGGGTGCGGTCAAGGAGATGAGACGACGGTATTGTGGCGGACATCGGCCTATCTCTCCAGCGGCTACTGCTGACGCTTTTCCGGGCCGCTATGCACCAGCGCGGTCTCAATACGAGTAAGGGTATCAACTAACCTACGAAGCACGTGGGGCGAGGGCAGCAAGAGATTGGCGACAAAGATCCCGTAGACCAGCGCCATACCGGTGACCAACATTTGAAAAGCCGTCTGAATACCGTTCACCGTATTGGAGGAGAAGAGATACTCAAAGCTCATATAACCGATGCTGCCGGGTACCAGCATAATGAGACCCGGCACCTGCATGACCGCCGCCGGGCGCTTGAAGAGAATGGTGAGGAGATTGCTTGCCAGTCCGACTATGAGCGCCGCCACGAAGGCGCCCAACTGCGCCCCCAGTACCAAGACGCCACCGCGCGAGGCCAGCACGGCAATAACACATGCCAGCACGACCCAGACAGCGTCGCGACGCTCGACGTGAAGCCTCAAGATATAGGCAAATCCGGCAACCAGCGCCGCAAGCAAATATGTCCATGCCGGTAAAGGGACGGACTTTATAAGATGGGGTGGTCCAAAGAGCCGCTGGGCCAGCTGGCTTCCCAGTGCAACTCCCAGAATGAGGCCAAACAAAGTGATAAATGTGGAAGCGAGGCGCACCGTACCGGAGATCAGATCTCGTGATGCCAGTTCTTGTAGGGAAACGGTAAGGGAGAAACCTGGCAGCAGGACCACCAGACCAGCAAGAGTCACCAAGCCACCGGCCAGGGGATGAACCTGCGCTGCCCACCACCCGGCCAGTAGGCTCGCAATAAATGCCGCTAGCGGTGGAAAGATGCGCTCGAGTTGCGGAGAGAGCTGTGCCACTATGGCCAGGACACCGGTGGCAGTGCCTACCAGTGCCGCCACCAGTATTTCCCGTGAACCGCCGCCTAGTGTACTGGCAAACGCCGCAGCGGTGAGGGCATAGGATAGGCCAATCAATAAAGCGCCCCCTAGAGATTTCCTCTCTCCGGCAAGCGCGCGCAGGCGTGCCAGCCCATTGTGTGGAGTGAGAAGTCCCGAGTCAACCTTGCTGGCCACGTCCTCGAGTTGAGTCAGTTGGCCCAGATTGATACCCTTGGGAGAGGTCACCAGGAGCGCGCGGTGCTGGTGGCTAAGGGGCCCGATCGCTACTTCGATCGCGGTCGGCGTTACGTACACCTGGGGATGGGGAAGGTTGAGATTATGGCTGAGAGCTAAGAGCAGCTCGCGGATCTGATTGATAGGGTAACCCGCCTCAAGCAATGCGTTACCCAACCGAAGCACAAATTCGGCTGCTTCCCTTTGATCCTCTTGATCCTCTTGATCCTCTTGATCCTCTTGATTCTGCAGCTTGCTGACCAGACTCTCTGGTGATCTGCTGGCCTCAGACATGACCCTGTCTCCGCTCCGGCGGTACCGGATGCCTGGCAGTACCAGAACATTCACGGCCATCGCCGTTTATCTTTGGACATAGCATACAGCATACAGCAAGTCGGGGCTTTAGACAGAAAAATCCGCCTTCACCGGGCTCCGGAGACCAGACAGGTGAAGGCGGTATAGCGAGCTAACCCTTGTTACGTCCTACATAGCTGGATGAATTTCGTATACGCTGATCTGGCCACTACCCTGCAAAACTGGGCATCCCTGAGCCAGTCCCACCGCATCATCCAGTGAGTCCGCTTTGATTATGGAATAGCCAGTAGCCATAGTGCCTACCGGACCCTCATTCACCGAGCCGTCGCTGGCAATGCTCTTGGCAGTGGAAGCGAATGGATTGCCGCCGTCGACCAGCGCGCTGCCGAGCTTTCCAAACCACTCACCCCACTGTTGCATGATTGCCGCCTGTTCAGCTTCACTCTGGGCCATGTCGCCACCACTGTAGAGCAAGACAAAATTAGCCATAACTGTTCCCCCTAAGGAAGCTTGCCGGAACACATTGGATTCGGACGTGTAGCAAGGGAGCTGGTTAATACCTTCCCCTTACTTACTATTGTCGAACAGCGTCTACGGATTCGACAATAGTAGGCAGGAGCTAGCCAAGAGTCGAGCATCGTCGCTCACACATAGGTCCAGAAGTCTCGCCGGCCTTTTTGCTAGGCCTTATGCTATGCTTGGACTAGTCGCCGCAGCCAGGCGAGAGAAGGGAGCAGCGAGACATGAGCACAACGGAAGTCGAGCGAAAGGATCCGGCGGCCGTCGCCTCGGCGCTGGTAGAACGCCCTGGGTTTGTTCCTCCAGTCTGGCTCATTGCTGCTCTAGCCGCCGCGTACATAGTAGCGCTGGCACTCTTGGCGTTTCTCCCCGGGGCCACACTGATCGAGCGGTTGCGCGCGCTGGATGGCGGAATCTGTGCCCAGCTGCCCAGCCATTCTTTCTGGCCGGGCGGACAGCAGTTGCCGCTCTGCTCGCGTAATACTGGCATCTACAGTGGCTTTACCGCCACTCTTGTGGTTCTGTGGCTAACCGGGCGGTTGCGGTCCTCTGGCTTTCCTGGTCGCTGGGTAATGGTAGCGCTGGGGTTAGCGGTTCTGCTCATGTCTGTAGATGGGTTCAATTCATTGTTCCTTGACCTTGGACTGCCTCATCTGTATCAGCCCCACAATCTACTGCGTCTAGCCACTGGCCTGGGCACCGGCGTCGCCATGTGCGCCGTACTCGTTCCAGTAGCTAACACCCTGATCTGGCGAGAGGATGACGAGATATCCACTTTTCGGTCGATTGGGGAACTGTCGGTAATGCTGCCGGTGCTGCTCTTGATCTTTCTCGCGGTTGGCTCCACCGTTTACCCACAATTTGGCTTCCTGCTCTATCCCATAGCCATCTTTAGTTCTTTCGGGCTAGTAATCGCTTTGACGCTGGTCAACGTCGTCTTCGTGCTGGGCCTCAGCAACCGGGTTGGCCGGTTCGCCAGCTGGCGGCAGTTCTTTCCATACCTTACCATTGCGGTGGTCCTGGCGATCATCGAGCTGATGGCCTTGTTCCAACTCAAGACCGCGGCGCTTCTTGCCCTCGCACATGCCTGAGCGCAACCGGTACAGAGCCGTCCATGAAGGTGTTTAGGAAGCGCTCCAAAGAGACCAACCTGAATTTTCGCCGGCGCTTCTGGTCTGGCACAGCCCATGCGTAGATGTACCGCATCGTATTCCAGTTGCACGGGCCCAGAGTTCGCCTTGCTGATGACCCGGTGATGGGTTATACTTTGCTGTAGGGGATGCCGGTCCGGCTACTGTCGTGAATGCAAGGAAGAGTGCTCGGGCAGGAGAGTCTTTATGCCGAATAAATATGAGCGCGAGATCGAAGAGATTCTCAGGAACTTGGATCGACCAGAACCGAAGACTGGGCTGGGGAGCCGAATTCGAGCTTTCAACCGGCCGCGCCCAAAGCGTGCGCGACGCGCATGGGAGATCGGCTTAAGCGCCTCGGAAGTATTCCTGCTGGTTGGTATAGCGGTGATTTTGCTCTCAGCGGGCCTTGCCTTTTTTTACGCCTCCCACCCGCTCACATTTCTATTTGGCACTCCAGTAGTTGGGTG
>JBKQTH010000408.1:0-2550 GCA_052143275.1 Ktedonobacterales bacterium
GCCAGCCTGGCAACCAGTGCAGCGCCATGAAGACGTTGTCCCCATTATCCCATCTACGGCGAACCGCGTGCTAGCGCGGCGAAGATATCTCGGTATTTTGGCTAGCCACCTGCGTTCGCGTGGTACAATAGGAGAGCATGGGCAGAAGCAGATAAGGTCTGCCATGGGGGAGTCGCGGTCGCGACTGCCCAAAATGTGTTGCGTTGGACACGTATTTGGTGCTGGTAGGAGAGCCTGTACTGTCTCCGCTTCTTCACGGGGGAGTATGGAGTAAGGGATGTGAAGCTGATAGTCGGGTTGGGTAATCCCGGTCTCCGCTATGCCCATACGCGGCACAATGCCGGCTTTGATGCCGTTGATGTCATAGCCAACCGGCAAAAGTGGACCTGGGACGCGCGCCGCAGCCACGCTCTACTGGCCGGTGGCGTCATCGCCGGTAACAAGGTAGTTCTGGCGAAGCCGCAGACCTATATGAATGAGAGCGGAATTGCAGTAGGTGAGCTCGTACGCTTCTACAAGATCGATCCGGCAGACCTGCTGGTAATTTGTGACGATCTCGACCTTCCGCTCGGCCGCGTTCGCCTGCGTCCCGGCGGCTCGGCTGGTGGGCAACACGGCCTAGAATCGACTATCTCACACCTTGGGACCAATACCTTTGCTCGGATCAAGATCGGGGTCGGGCGACCGGCAAACGGACATGACGAAAATATAGGCTTTCTCTTGAGCGTGCCTAAAGGCGATGAGCGTATCCAGCTTGACTGGGCAATCGAACGAGCTGCCGATGCCGCCTGGTGTTGGTTGGAAGAGGGCATCGATGTTGCCATGAATCGCTATAACGCCTGAGGGCCATCGCCTGAGAGAAACATGATGAGATTGATTGAATGAGAGTCGAGAGATTGATGAGTTTGCTGTCGACAATGTCGATAATTCCTGCTAGTGACTGATCTGGAGGCTGATTTTGTCGCTACGTGGTCTGCTTCCCCTGCTAACAAACCGCCCGGAGTTCCGCCGTCTGTATGAGCGGCTCAATAACCAATCCGACATCCCAGTGCTCTCTGGGGTCGTCGAGGCCGCCAAGCCCTATGTGGTGGCTGCACTGGCCGTTTCTTTCGATCGTCCAGTCCTCTATGTAGTACGCGATGCCGGGGACGTCGAGCGCGTGACTGAAACCTTGTCAGGCCTGATTGGGCGCGATATCCCTATACTCCCGTACGCCGACCGTGACGCGCTACCCTACGAACGCCTCATGCCTGATTCGCTCTCAGTACAGTCGCGAATGAATGTGCTGACGGCCCTGACGCGTCCGGCAGGCGCCATGATAGTCATCTGCTCGGTGAGAGCGCTCAGCCAGCCGGTGATGCCGCCGCAAGAGTTTAGTGAGGCAATTGTCGAGCTACGCTCTGGGTCCTCACTAGAGCCGCGTATTCTGCTGCAGCACCTGCTTAGTCTAGGTTATGAGCAGGTTGCCGAGGTAGAAACACCAGGACAGGTAAGCCATCGCGGCGGCATCATTGACGTCTTTCCACCGGCGATGGTGCGACCAGTTCGCGTTGAATTCTTCGGCGAGGAAATTGACTCGATCCGCACCTTTGACCACACAACTCAGCGCTCGCTAAATCCAATCGACGCAGTGCTGGTCGGACCTGCGCGCGAGGCGTTGGCACTACGTGGACCAGCGGCGGCACGTCAGCTGGAGGCGCTTGATACAGTTGGCATGCATCCTGACGTCTTTCTGCGCTGGCAGCGCGATCTTGAATACCTGCGCAATAGCCAATCGTTTGATGACATCGCTTTCTACCTGCCCTATCTGCACCAACCTACCTCGCCGCTGGCTTATCTACCGGCCAGAAGTGTGCTGGCGATCTATGATACAGAAGGGACTCCGCGGATAATCCGAGATCTCGCCGACCAGGGCGAGGAGGTGCGTGACCGGCTGGAACGTGACTGCGAGAATCCACCCGGCCTCCGGTCTAACTTCATCTCGTGGCCCACCTTGGCACAAGAGCTTGCCAGGCATACACAGCTCGGTTTCGCCTCACTTTTTGAAGATGAGATGAGCGATGCTGCCGAGCATAGTTATGGTCTGGTTCCCGATCTGGGAGGGGCGCAGTCCTACGGCGGCCGGGTTCGTGCCTTTGCTCAAGATGTCCGTAAGCTGGTGAGCGAGCGGCAGCGCGTCGTGATCGTCAGCGGGCAGGCACGCCGGCTTGCCGAGATCTTTGGTGACGAGGCTATGCTCGGTAACGGTGGCGTTATCTACGTTTCCCCGGCTACTGATCTGCCCGATGTACCCGATCCGGGGACTCTCTCACTCATTCATGGACGCTTTCCCGAGGGTTGGCACAGTCATTCTCTAGCGCTCACCGTCTTTACCGACACTGAGATCTTTGGTTGGTCTAAGCGGCGCGGCGACCAACGACGCGCCAGTGTCACACCAGCCTCATTCCTGGCTGAGCTACGACCTGGCGACCATATAGTGCACCAGGATCACGGCATTGGACGCTTTGAGGGACTAGTTAAGCTCAATACCGGCGGCGTCGAGCGCGAGTA
>JBKQTH010000409.1:0-10639 GCA_052143275.1 Ktedonobacterales bacterium
GGTGTGGACAGCATCGTCGCGCTGGCGGTGTTCTGCTAACTAGGCGACCTACCTACTGCAACTTCGTTCTTGCTTGATCTTCGTTCTTAATCGGTCACCTCATGTTTACATCGACGATTACAAGGGCGGCTGCGGTATGAAAGTCCGCATTCAATTATTAGATCGGCCAAGCCCTCTACATGGAGCACTTAATGGAGGAACAAGCGCCCTTTCTTGTAGCTGACTTCTTCAGCACAATCAGTTTGCTAGAGAAGCGCTGCCCTCCGTGACTGCTCCTCACGAATTTACAGATGACACCAGACACGATTGGCATCGGAACACAAGTCAGAGTGAAATGGCAGTTCGGTTGTGAGAAAAAAGTCAGGAAAATCGACAAGGCACCCCGAGCAACATATGATGTGTACCGGAAAATTACAGGAAGAGTTGATAGGAATCCTACCGTCCTTTCACTGAGAGGTACAGCTTGAGTGCGCAGAACACGCAATTCTTTACCATAGTTGCACGGAACTATTCAGCTCACGCAGCAGTGCTTGGTGAAACGCTCGCGCGGTGGCATGGCGATGCGGAATTCACCGTTTGGGTTCTCGACCCAGGACCCGTTCCCAGCCCCATCAAAAACTTCCATTTCCGCAACGTGCGTGAGTGTGTTAGAGACGACGCCCTGTACCAGCAGATGTGGACGCAGTACGACATCCTGGAGTTGTCCACTGCGGTGAAGCCAGCGGCCTTCCGGCAGCACTTTAACGAGGGTTTTGAGCGGGTAATCTATCTCGACCCCGACATTATGTTGTTCCGGCCCCTTAACGAGGTGATGGAGGCGCTCGACAAGGGAGCTTGCGGCGTGCTCATTCCACACATACTGACCCCTTTGCCTCGGGACAATAAGCTTCCATCCGACATTGACATTATGCGCTCGGGCACGTTTAATCTCGGATTTCTCGCCTTGCGGCCAAGCGAAGACAGCGACGCTTTTCTTGCCTGGTGGTGGAAGTGGTTGCAGACGCATTCCTCCAGTGACCACAGCACGGGTCTCTTCACTGACCAGAAGTGGATCAATTTTGTCCCTGCCTTCTGGCCTAGCTTCTACATCCTGCGAGACACTACGTACAACGTCGCATACTGGAACCTCCACGAGCGCGCGCTCACGAAGCAAGAGGACCAGTGGCTGGTCAACGGTCGACCGCTCGCCTTTTACCATTTCAGCGGGTTCGACTGGCGCACTCCGACCATACTGTCCAAGCACCAGACGCGCTTTGAGGTCCGCAAGAACTCGCCGCTGAAGAATATGCTTGCGCAGTACGTGCAGCGACTGCAAGCCTATGATGTTGCCGACGTGAGCGGTCTACCGTTGCCAGCACTGACGTTCGACGACGGGGTTGCGTTTGACCGCGTTTGTCAGCGTTGCATGCAAGCAGCGGAGGAACAAGGGATTACGTTCCCCTCGACCCTCAGCACAGGCAAGGGAAGCTTCCGTGCATGGCTTTCCAACGTGGGGGTCGGAAAACGGTTCCCCAACTACATTTATGGCATCTTCTTGCTCCGGCCCGACGTCCAACAGCAGATGAGCAATGCCTCACTCCGATCCATGGCAACCTGGATGCGCCAGTATGGCATTGCAGAAATGAACCTCGATCGGAGACTCATAGAGGAGTGCCTGGGATACGCCTACAACCCGCCGAAGTCAGTGAACTATGTAGGCTACCTGAGCTCCGAGCTTGGACTTGGGGAGGGCGCTCGGAGTATAATCGGCGCGATGCGCTCGGTTGGCATCGAGATCTCGCTGATTGACATCTCTAACCACAGTTCCAACCGGGCAAAGGACACGTCGGTCACGAAGCATGCGAGCAGGGGGCTTACCACCGCCCCAATCAACGTCTACCACTTCAACGCGGACCAACTGCCTAACGTGGTGAATACAGTGGGGCTACCGGGCACGGGACAAGGCTATTACAACATCGGCTTCTGGGCATGGGAGACGCTCGAATTCCCAGATCAGTGGGTAGACAGCTTCAAGTTGCTCAACGAGGTCTGGGTGAACAGCGAATTCGTTGCGAAGTCGATTAGCAAGAAATCACCTGTACCTGTCGTGGTGGTCCCCGATGTCGTCGAGGTCCCCCGCATCGAGGCGGATCGCTCCATGTTTGGGCTCCCGACTGACGAGTTCATTTTCTTGTTCACTTTCGACTTCCATAGCATACTGGAGCGAAAGAACCCGCTTGCTGCGATACAGGCGTTCAAGGCTGCGTTCGCTCCCTCGGATCCGGTCCGACTGGTCATCAAGTCGATGAACGGGGAGAATTATCTTGAGATGTACCGACAAGTGAGGGCTGCCGCAGAGGGCATGCGGGTGACGTTTATCGACAGATCCCTAAGTACCGACCGCCGCTTCCAACTGATGCAGGTCTGCGACGCCTACGTTTCCCTCCATCGCGCAGAGGGGTTCGGGCGCGGCATGGCGGAGGCCATGGCATTTGGCAAGCCCGTGATCGCCACCGGCTGGAGCGGAAACATGGAATTCATGAGCGCCCACAACTCTTTGCCAGTCGACTTCACGCTTAATCCCCTCGTAAAGGCTGCAGGCCCCTATCCCGCTGGGACCATCTGGGCAGACGCGAGCATCCTCGACGCAGCGGACAAACTGCGGAGGGTCTGGCAGGACGAGGCGCTGCGCGCTCACATCGCCGAGCGTGCTCCTCGTGATATCGCCGAGGGGTTCAGCTCGCCGGTGGTTGGCAAGATTATCAAAGAACGCATGTCCGTGATTTCGGACCGGAGACGGTCTAGTGACATTCAGACCAGGGAGCCGCTCAGACGGTTGCTCGCAGCTGACGTCTCCTCGCATCCGTTGCACTACGTGCGTTACGTGCCCAGGACAATGAGATTGCTGCAAACACGGGGCATGGATGGGGTAAAGGAAAAGATTCGAGAACACGTCCGGGCTCGGAAATCATAAAGCGCGCAGGCGCATACATCTTTCTGTGTGATGAAACGGTACCCCGAGGACGACATCATGTCTTCCCCATCATAGATGACGCATGAAAGGCGGTCGAGGTATGGCGGTGTCAGTCGAGGTTGCAGAAGCGCGCTGTCGGTATGGTGTGTTCCGGTTTCCCGCGAATGATGAGTTTGCGGGCAGGAGCTTGAGGGAATATGGCGAGTGGGGGCAACAGGAGCTTTCGTTGATCTTGAGCTTCCTTGAGGAAGATCAGGTGGCCATCGACGGGGGCGCATTCGTGGGCACTCACAGCATACCAATGGCTCGGTCCGTCGGCTCAGGCGGCGTAGTCCATGCATTTGAGCCTAACAAGCTGGTATTTCCATTACTTCTTGAGAATCTGCGCAAGAATGACGTGACCAATGTGCTCACCTATCCGTATGCACTGTCTCATGTTCCCGGAACCTTGTACCAGCAAGGAGTCACTGGCGAGAGGTACGTGAATTATGGGAACAACCAACCTAACCGCTTACCGCAGGATGACGATTCCGAAGCAGTGACAGCGGTCCAAATCGACAACCTGCGGCTCGAAAAATGTGACTTGATGAAACTAGACCTTGAAGGAATGGAGCCTAACGCTCTCATTGGCGCTTCCATAACGATCGAGAAGCATCACCCGATTTTGTATGTCGAGTGCAATTCCATCGAAAACGGGTGGATGGTGGTGAACATTTTGCGCCCATATGGCTATCAGTTTTGGCTGCACCCATGTGAGGCATTCTTGGCGGATAACTTCAACCACAGCACAGTTGATATCTTCGACAAGGGTGTGGAGACCAGCCTGGTATGCATCGCGCAAGAGAGCCAGCAGCACATAAAGAAACTCTTGTTGTACGAGGAGTCGCTGTATCCTGTGTCAAGTTTGGATGATTTGGCGCTCGGATTCGTTCAGAGCGGAAAGATCAAGGAGGCTGCATTTGGCTTTAATCGGTAACAATACGGGTTCTTCTCGTGCATCAGCAACGTCAGCGGTAAGCCCGATCACGTCGGGTGCCCAATCTTTGTAGGCACGGGACAGGTTACTGTGTGCTCTCTCTCTCCGTCCACCCGCTATTGGCCGACCTGCTTCCTGGCCGTCGTGTGCGGCGTCCTTGCTGTCTGATCAAGAAGGCGGCAGCCGAGCCCATCAACCAGCACACGATCAGTCCGCCTTCGGTACTCTGTCGGCGCCTCCTCGGCTTCCCTTTTGTCCTCTCTTAGCAGATCAATCCATTCTTAGGCTGCTTTCCCTGGAGCTTTCTCTGCTGGCTGAGTAGCATAGGTATATAGGAGGTTTTTGTAGCCTTCCTTGTCTCTATCCTGCTATGCTCTGTGACTATACCCCTCGTCGCTGATCTAGCGATTCTGCTCGAACTTACCAAGCATCCTAGCTTTCAAGCTCCAGATAAGCAACTGAACAGCGTACTGCAGATCTCTTCACCCGTCTTTGCCGTCGCTCCTTCTCTAATCTCCAACCGTGCCGCCGGCGCCCTCTCTCCCTCCCAACTCGCGGAGCAGCCGGAGGGAGAGAAGGGGGCTCGCACGTCCGGCCGTGGCCGACGCACTTCCTGACGACGTGCCCTGGCCCCCGCTGGCCCTCTTGCCCCTCAGCCTGGCCGACGTGCGCTTCTTGCTGCGGCCCGCCCTCCCGCAGCCCGTGCTGGATGTGCTGGCAGACTTGGTGGTGCTCGCCTACTAGCACCGGCGCGAGGTGGCCGCCTACCGCTCTCACCGCAAGCGCCACCTCACGCGCCTCGCGCGACCAGGCTAGCGCCCCTGAAGTCTGGTTGTCGTGCTAGAATGAGTCACGCAACGCTCTCGATGAGTACAGAGGTACTGGAAGCAGCGCCCGCGAGGCTCCAGCATCGTATAATCGTGCCACGGTGTACGGGGCGTAGCTGGCGGCGGTACGTAGTCACTGTGCCCGAACACGACTTACCAGTGCGCCACGTAGAAATAGGGAGACACCCATGACTGATCTACCGTTCCCGCCGTATGAGATGCGCCAGCTTGTTGGGCCAACGGACGAGGCCGCGTTCGACAACCCGACAGGTGCTCCGATCTTCGGCGAGCGCGTGCCGACCGCGGCATATGAGGCGTTCTTCGACTTCGGGTGCGGGTGCGGGCGCGAGGCTAGGCAGTTGATTCAACAGTCGTCCAGACCGCAGCGATATGTCGGCGTAGACCTGCATCGCGGCATGATCAACTGGTGTCAGCGCAATCTGGCGCCCGCCGCACCTGGCTTCGAGTTTCATCACATAGACGTCTATTCTTTTCTCTTCAACCCCGGCGAGGGGAAGCCCTGGACTGTTGGCTTCCCTGCCGAAGATCGCGCATTCAGCCTGGTAAATGCGACTTCCGTCTTCACGCACCTTGTCGAAAGCCAGGCCGAGTACTATTTGCGGGAGTGCGGTCGCATTCTCCGACCAGATGGTATCCTGCGGACCTCCTGGTTTCTGTTCGACAAAGTGTATTTCCCGTATATGTCAGAGTCTTCGAACGCCCTGTATGTCAGCTACGTTGACCCGGTCGCCGCAGTGTTGTTCGATCGCGGATGGCTTCGGCGTCAGGCTGCCGCACTCGGCCTGACGATCTACGCCGTCAGCCCGCCCCAAATTCGCGGCCACCAGTGGGAAGTGCTGATGGCGCGGACCGAGACCGGCGTCACCGAAGCGACGTTTCCAGAAGATACTGCCCCGACCGGCACCGCGGTTCCTCCGTCGGTCATTGCGAGGCCCGTGGCGGAAATCGGGCTCGAGGACGCTACCGCAGGGAACGACCCAGCATCTCCGCCCATCACTTCCCGTTGATCGTAAACGGTCCCTGATGCGACGATAGCGGGTTTTCAGGGCGCGGATAAAACGTTCCAAATCGATGTTGGTCCGTGGTAAGCGAGCTTACCTGGGACATGCGCTGTAGCTACTGCTTCAACGTCGCCCTCGGGCTCGATCTTCTCGCCTCCGCCATCCTCGGCGGTAAGCCCGGCGAGACACTCTCAGGCCGCGCAGGGAGCGCCTATCTCGAGGGAAAGCTCCGCGGGCGCATCTTCTGCCCTATCATCGATTTCATCATGCGCCGCAAGGGACACTGCGTAGCAGCCATCAAGGGCGATATCCTGCGCGCGCAAGCGGTCATCGTTGACCAATCCCGCTAGCGAATTGGAGGGTACCGAAAGAGGTAGTGTGGATAGATCTGCTCCGAGCAGAGACCGCTTTTCTGGATGAGCTCGCGCTCTACCGCTTCAGTGGCACCCAAACACGATGCTTCCGTAGCATCATCAAACGCTACGTAGCCACCCGGCACCATATGCGGTTTCACACTGTCCCAGCTATAGGTCACCGCGCTTTGGATATCGCAGTCGATGTGCGCCAGAACTATGGAGCCAGCACCTCGAAGGACCGCCTCGGCTGTGTCCTCGAAGAGGCCCTTGACGAACATGAGATTCGTCAGGCCGTTGGATCTGATGTAGGTGTTGAGGGACGCGAGGTCCGTATCCTGGAAGTTCCCCGGCTCATGCCAATCGACCTTCCGATCCGTTTCCGGCATTCCAGCGAACGTGTCGAGGCCGAACACGCGCGTGTCCGGCAGGTAACGCTGTGCGAGTGAGGCCATGAAGACGGCGGAACCTCCCTTATAGCAGCCGAATTCGATAATGTGCCCCGGCTTGAGTTTCGGGATGTAGAAGCGGATGAGGAGGTACAGGTTCATGAGCCTGTCATCCGGCAGCAGTGTTCTGCCCTCTGCCAGGCTTCGCGCTTCCTGGTAATCCGGCTCGGACCGGATCAGATCTGGTAGACCGCCAAACCGAAGTCCATGTCCGCGGGCATAGCCATCGCGCATATTGCGCCCCAGGCGAGGTTCAGCGCTCACCCGCGAGTATTGCTCCAGGAACTCTTCGAGACTCATCCAAAATTCTCCCCAGTACCGACCCCTGATGCTATAGTCTAGCGCAATCGCTTCGCGATCTCCCGATGCGCGTCTGAGTTAAACGCACGTCATCCACATAATAGCGTTTTACCAAGGGCCATTCGGACGGATGGAGCCAGATTTCGAAAGGCTTGAGCCCTGCGGCTCGCCGCCGTTCGCGCTCTGCCGCCTTTCGCTCCGCTGCCGTCTTTGCCATGGTTTGCAGACTAGCATACGTGACTGGTCATGTCAAGCCTTATCGGATTGACCCGCTTCCTGTGGTTGAGCGGCTAACCGCGCGCGCAATGCGGCATTCTCCAACCGTAGCGCGAGTACTTCGCGGAGTATGGCCAACTCCGCTTGTGGATCGGTCGGCATTGGCCCATCGCCGTAGAGCAGTCGGAGCTTGCAGAAGATCATCTCGTGGACGCGTTCGTCGGTTACCACCTGGACCGCTGCGCCCCAGAACCTCCGAATGCGCACAGCCATGGCCCAGAACCTGCGCGTGATCCGCTGAGTCTCCTGGCAGTAGAAGCAGTAGTCCTCGTCAGCGAAGTGGGGGCGTTTGAGCCGGTAGAGATCCGCGTCCCATTCAAGGAGTTCGGCGACGTGCAGGAGCTTGTCGCGCTCCCGCTCGATCGTATATTCAGGCTCGAATGGCGGTGGCGGCCGAATCGGGACGACGTTGCTCATGCCACCTCCTTCGCGGGCGGCGAAACGAGCCGGGCCGCAGTGCCCACACGCTGCTGCCAGCGCGTCGTTCCCCACTCGTAATATTCAGCGAGGCCGGCTTTGACCAGGACGTGAACAGATGCACGAGTCTCCACTCCTTCCCCTCATGGTGGAAGATCTCCGTTACATGCAAGCGGAAAGGAACGACGTCTGCCTCGTTCTGGAGGTGTACGTCAGACCTTTGGATGCCAACCCAATAGGCAATGTCATCAATTGCCCCCATCTGAAGAATCTGAATCGTGTTCCTATTGTTCGCAGCGAACGCCGCCGCGTCGCTTGCATAGCGCTCAGCTACCGTCTTCGCTCCTTGGACAACGTCCCCCCGTGGGCTGAAAAAGGTGGCGGGATCTTCGGTCGGTGTGACGGATGAGAGACTCAGGATTGCCATTCACATAGTCGAGAGCTGCCGCCTCGCGTTGCCGCATGAACTGTGCAAAGTCATCTGGGGCGTTGCTCATGATTTTCTCCTTCTGGCGTCTGTGTCGCAAGAAGCTCGTTTCGGTTCTTAGCGCTTCTCTGAAAGAAAAGTATACCCAATCATAGCGACATCCCTATGTCACCAAAGGTTGCCGACATAGTTTATTTCGAGCGTTGCTAGACTCTGATCTACCTCGTCGAGGGCCTCGTCCATCGCCAGGGCAGCAAAGCGAAACGGCTGGAGCCCATCTCGATTGATAATGGCTTGAATGCCCGCGGCATACGCCGCCAAAATCTGGACCAGTGCGGCGGCGTGGGGCTCCGCCGGCGCTACTGCTGGCTCATCAAGACGGGACAAACGGTCGCCCATCCTCGGCATTGGCCAACACTGGCAGCTCTGCGCCGATCCGCTCCCACCGCGAGGTGATCGGTCCCTGACTGGGGATACGCTCGACTCCCCCCACAGAGGTCCTACCGCCTGCCCCCCACACGGGGCTACCAAGTAACCACCGGGGAGTGGGTGTGCGAGACTGTGTGCGCCATTCGCGCCGGTACGTTGCTGCAGCGGGAGAGGTGGTGTCCCGTGAGCACGGATGTGCCCGAGGAGTCCGTACAGTCGCTCGTCGAGCGGGGCCGGAATCTGCGCGCGTGGGGCTCCCACGCAGACGCACTGCCGCTACTCTTGTGTGCTGCCCGGCTGGCGCCTGACGACCCCAAGATCAGGGAGGAGGTGCTTGCCACCCGCGCGGCGCTCCACGACCTGTTCTGTGCTGTGGAAGCGTGTGAGCGGCGGGCGGCACTCGCGCTTGGAATAGTGCACATCTGGGACGAGTTGGCTGGGCTGGTGATCGAGCTGGACCGCGACGAGGACGTGCTTGCCGCGCTTGAACGCGGGGTGGCGATCGATCCCGACGACATGCTGCTCCTCTTCCGCAAGGGCAACCTGCTCAACAACATGGCTCGGTATCAGGAGGCCTGGGCTATCATCGCGCGTCTGCGCATCCTTGAACCGGACTAGTACTTCCCCTGGACGGTGACGGGTATGATCCTCTGGAATCTGCGCCGCTATCTGGATGCGCTGCCGTACCTGGAGGCGGCTATCATACGAGATCACGGCGGACATCAGCGCGTGGACGATGAAGGGTATCGCACTGTGCGCTCTGGGCCGAGACGAAGGGGCGCCTGAGGCAGGCGAACGTGAGCGTGAGGCGCGCCTGGCTTCGGGGGTGCCAGAGTGGATGCCGCACGACTGATGTGGGGGCGAATAGACAAATCGCGGTCACCACCACAGACGCGTATTCGGCGCCACAATTGACAGCGCGGTACTTTTCTCGCTTGCTGGGGCCGCAGGCAGTGCCTGCGAGAACCTCTCCGTGACTACCTCGCAGTCATGATGGAGTCGTGGCGGTGATTAGCCCAACGCAGCGCCTGAGTAGTATTTGCGGCAGTTACAGTTCCTGATCGTGCGCGTCACGCGTCAATAGAAAAGGGCATAGCTGGTTTTACCCAGGAGAAGCATGTACTGCAGAGCCAGGAGCGGCTCGCTCTCATCGAGGTAAGAGCATACATGATGCACAAGTCACTCAACGCGCTCCTTTGGCTCGCGTCAGAGGCGCTTCATCCAAGTCTATATGCGCAAATCTTCTCCATCGTTTGGATCGCGCTTCTCACTTGGCCACCCGCCGCTCGCCGCCGATCTATCCAGGTCGCCGCAGTGGTAGGCGCGCTCGACCTGTTGCTGCATGTGCAGGCAATCGCTGGGCTACAAGTCTGGTTCCCAGGTTTTCCCACTCTTCTGACCTTCGCGGATATCATTACCGCGGTTGGCGGATTCCTGATGATCGTCGTCGGCGCTGTTGAGCTCATCCGCAATCGGAGCAAACCACTTACGCTAGGCATGGCGCGCGCGAGCGCGCCGACCAGCGTGAGGATCGAACCGCGTACGTCTAACGCAGTCAGCGAGGCTGGCGAATTGCAGATGGCGGCGACATTGCCAAGGCTACGGGCGACGACCGCGAGCGCGCGACTGCCACGGTACGGCGGAGACGCCCTCCAGGGGAAAAGCGTTGGCGCGAGAACCCAAGAACCACCTTCTGTTTCGCAGGTCGAGCGCGTCGCGAACGAATTGGGATTGACCGTCATCATCCCCGCATACAACGAACGCGAGACCATCATTACTGTGGTGGATCGTGTTCTGAAGCAGAGCGTTGTCACGGAAGTGATCATCGTTGACGACGGCTCAAGTGACGGAACAGGCGCTGTCATTGATAGCGCCCCATGGCCGGAGCATGTGCGCGTACTACACCATCGCGTCAACCAGGGGAAAGGCGCGGCCATTCGCACGGGCATCGGAGAAGCCACCCAAGGCGTCATCGTCATTCAGGATGCTGATCTTGAATATGATCCCCATGACTATCCCATCGTGCTGCGACCAATTTGGGAGGAGCGCGCGGAGGTGGTGTATGGGTCGCGCTTTCTGACGCCCCGACCATTCTCGTTCTGGCTGGACCTGGCGAATCGCCTGCTGACATTCGCGACGAACGTGCTCTATGGTTCACGGCTGACTGACATGGAAACCTGCTACAAAGCGTTTCGCTCGGATGTGCTCAA
>JBKQTH010000410.1:0-21668 GCA_052143275.1 Ktedonobacterales bacterium
TTGTCCGGATGAGGAAGCGGTCGAGTTCTAGCTTCCCGATTTCCGGCTCGGCATGGTTGACAATTATGAGTCCATACCGTATCAGGTTATTCCTTCGCTGCCGCTGCAAAAGCGCTTCAGTATTAGCGTGGAGGCGGAGACCGGATACAGCCCCGAAGAGGCGGTTACGCAGGCACGTCGTTGCCTCCAATGCCAGTTGAACATCATGATTGATCCGTCTATCTGTATACTTTGCAGTGGGTGCGTAGATATTTGCCCATATGATTGCATCAGTATGGAGGGCCTCACTCGCGTGGTGAAGGGTGATCCCCTACACCAACACGCCGAAGTGACCTGGGACCGTGGGGCCGACATGATTATCGACGAAGAGAAGTGTATCCGCTGCGGCCTGTGCATCGTTCGCTGCCCAACCGATGCCATCTCCATGGTCCAATTCGAGGTCAAGAGCCGGAACGATCGCTGGAACGTCTCCAAGATACCGGTACTCAACACTTAGTGTTGACTGCCAGCCTATGGGAGTGTGCCACGAGGCTACGTCTCGTCGCTATTCCACTAGCGACCGGGTGAGCATGACCATCGTAACGAAGGTGCGGTAGACTTCGAGCGGCTGGTTACTCGTATAGCTGACGGTGCGTGTACCTCCGCTCATCATATCTACTCCGTGCAACCAGCCTGCTATCTCTGCCATATCGGCGGTGAGAAAAGTAATGCTAAGCTCGATGTCACCACTGAAGGTTGGTGGGCTTGCCGTAGCGGCACTTTCCACGGCCGCATGGGCTCCCTGCTGAATCCGCTCGCGGGCTATGTCAGGATGAAGGCTCTCCGCGGCGTAGCGCGATATCGAGCGTTTTACCTCCACGCAGAGTGGCGCTGGCGAGAGTTGTCGTGCTTCGGCGGCGGTCACCTGATCACCAGTCACCAGCACAATGGGCACACCATAATAGGCGGCCGCCAGAGCATTGAGCGCGGTCTCGCCCACGATGTCGCCATTCAACCGAACTTCCCAAATGGCGCGCGGATTATAGCTGTGGCTGAGGACGGCATGGCTAGCACCGATCGAGCCATGGTAGCCGACGAAAAAGATGGCGTCAAACGACTCGTCAAGTCCCTCCATCATATACATGGGCTTGTGCTTGCCCGTGAGTAGCGAGGCCTTACCATGCAGCCGATCAGGTTCCAGGTTGCGCATACTGCTATGGGAGTCATTGACCAGGAAGCTATCGGCGCCCGCCGCCAGTGCTCCATCTATTGCCGCGTTCAACTCACCGAGTAGAAGACGACGGCCTAGTTCATAATCATAGCTTCCAACCATAATTTGGTCCCAGTCCACGATACCGGCGACGCCCTCAAAATCCGTCGAAATATAAACCTTCATCTCCGGGGCTTCTCCTTTCACCTTTCTTCACCCAGCTTAGGATAGCTAATTACTAGATTTCCGAGTGGTCTTTCCGGCTAGTTTCTCCGGCGATAGCTGGTATGATACCTTATTGAGGTGCCTATTGCTGATTTTGCTGATTGGAGAGGGTATAATCTGGTGTGATCATTGATGTAACTGGAATAGCGGTACTATAGAGGCAGCATGCAAGTTCTTCCCCAGGCTCTTTTTCTGGTTATGCTTGAGCTGACGGTGGGCTCGTTCGTCAGCCTATACCTCTTGGATCTGCGCGGAGGCACCACTCGAGGCTTCCTGGTTTTTCAGGGGGTACTATATTTTGTTTTCGGCATCTTGACCTTGCTGTCGATGAATAGCTTTGCTACACCAGAGATTGTGCGGGGCACTGGATTGGACGGTAGCTGGCTTCAGGCGCAGGGACCCCTGGTGCTGGTCTTTGTCTTGCTTATGATTCCTTGGAATGTATTGCTCTGGCGCAGCCGGCGACCGGATCGGAAGATGCCGGACAGGCCGCGAAGTCTTCTGGAGCCTCGAGCAGTGGCTGGCGCCATCACCTCCCTTACCGGCGTTCTGGCTCTCTTTGTGGTTGCTATGGCGTATCGTACGCTAGCCGATAGCCGCTTAGATGGAGCTTTTGTCGTGTTGACATTCCTTGCAGGTAGCTTGGCTCTGGGTGCGGTCATGACGGCGATGTTGCTTGGACACTGGTACCTTAATACGCCTACGGCCTCCGGAAAACCTCTGGAGTTTGTGACTACTCTCCTACTCATAGCACTCGCCGCTGAATTTGGATTTACTCTTCTCATGGGACCCAGCACGGCTCATCTTGCCTCTGGTGCCACCACAGTACAAGCCGGCACAACGATACATACCGGCAAGAACGGGATCACTGTCACAACGCCAACGGTTGCCGCCGGGAGCCAGATCGCTCAATCGGTGCAGACTGCGGAGGCTCGGCAGGCGCCGCTGGGACAGGGAGCGATGGTGTGGCTGCAATTTCTCATGGGCTTTATCGCTCCGCTGGTCCTTGGTAGCGTTGCTCTCTATCTAACCTATGGCCGGTCGTTCCAGTCGGCTACCGGTATGTTATATCTATGTGTGTCGTTTATCTTTATTGGTGAGGTGCTTGGACGCGGGCTGCTTTTGCTGCCTGTGCTGGGCTGATTCTGGCAGAGCCAGACGTGTGTCAGGTATATACCAGGATGGAAAGGAGCAGCAGTGCATGGCACAGGCTTCCACAATACATCCCGAGATCTTTGGGGCCTATGATATCCGCGGGATCTATCCAGAGACCCTCGACGATGCCGCCGCCTACGCTATTGGCCGTGCCCTGGTGCAATTCCTTGCCAGTGCACAGGTAGCGGTGGGTCGGGATATGCGCATCTCTTCACCGGCGCTGGCCGAGGCGGTTATACGGGGTATCACCGACGAAGGGGCTGACGCCGTTAACCTGGGCCTGACTACAACTGATGAACTTTATTTCGCGGTAGGCAAGTTTGGGTACCCCGGAGGGGTTATGGTTACGGCGTCTCATAATCCCGCCCGGTACAACGGTATGAAGCTCTGCCGAGCCGAAGCAGTAGCGCTGAGTACTGAGACTGGAATTCAGCAGATTCGTGATATCGCCGTTCGCGATGATTTCCTCGAACTCAGCCAAAAGGGCCGCGTGATCCAGCGGGACGTGACCGACGCCTTTGTTCAACATGCGCTCTCATTCATAGATGCAGCCAAGATTCGGCCCTACAAGGTAGCCGTAGATGCCGGCAATGGGATGGCGGGAATGATCATCCCCGCGGTATTCAAGCAGCTCCCCTGCGAGTTGGTACCCCTCTATTTTGAACTGGACGGCTCCTTTCCCAACCATCCGGCCAGTCCGATTGAGCCGGAGAATACTGCAGAATTGCGCCGCACTGTGGTTGCGGAGCAATGTGACCTGGGCGTTGCCTTTGATGGCGACGCCGACCGGATGTTTCTCATCAGCGAGAAGGGCCAATTACTAGGCGGAGATATGGTGACGGCGCTGGTTGCACAGAGCCTTTTGCAGCGATTCCCGGGTTCAACCATCCTCTACAACCTTATTTGTTCGCGGAGCGTACCAGAAGTGATTGAACGCAATGGTGGTCACGCGATACGCACGCGAGTGGGTCACTCGTTTATCAAGGCCCAGATGCGCGAGAATAACGCCATCTTCGGCGGCGAACACTCCGGGCACTTTTATTTTCGTGACAACTGGTACGCAGATTCGGGCTTAATCGCCTTCTTGATTGTTCTGGAAATGATCAGCGAAAGCGGTAAAACCGTCTCTGAACTCCTGGCACCAATCGACACGCGTTTCCGTAGTGGTGAGATCAATTCTGAAGTAAGCGATCAGCAAGGGAAGATGGACGATATCGAGCGGCATTACGCTGCGCGGGGGGCAGAGGTCGACCATCTAGATGGTATTACAGTTGCATTTCCCACCTGGTGGTGCAATGTTCGGCCTTCTAATACTGAGCCCTTGTTGCGCCTCAATGTCGAGGCCGACACGAAGGAGGAACTTGCGGAGCGGCGTAATGAGGTGCTCAGAGTGATTCGACAGTAGAAAGCGGGCATACCGGAATTTGGTATGCATTAGTCCCTCCGAGGAGGCTATCAGTGGGTGTCTTTTCCCGTTTCACCAACTACATCAAGACAGTGATGAGTTCGTTCCTGGACCGTGCCGAGGATCCAGGACAAACGCTTGACTATTCCTATCAGAAACAGAACGAGCAGCTCCAGAATCTACGGCGCAGCATTGCCGACGTGGTCACGCAGGAGAAGCGTCTGGAATTGCAGGAAGCGCAGATAAATGGGCAGATCGAGAAGCTCGACGGCCAGGCGCGCCTGGCGCTGTCCAACAACAGGGAAGATCTGGCTCGCCTGGCGTTGGAGCGGAAGCAGGCGCTTCAGACGCAGCTCGGCACGTTTGACACGAACATTGCCCAGCTGAAGCAGCAGCAAGACAAGTTTGTGGCGATGGAGCAGCGACTCACCTCCAGGGTTGAGGCCTTCCGTACGCAGAAGGAAATGGTGAAAGCCCAGTATGGGGCAGCCCAGGCCCAGGTGAAGATACAGGAGGCGGCCACCGGAATCTCCGAAGAGATGGGCGATGTCAACATGGCGGTCGAGCGCGCACAGGACCGGGTGCTGCAGATGCAGGCGCGCGCCAACGCAATGGATGAGCTGACCGAGTCGGGCACGTTGCCCGAGATTGGCAGCGGCGACAGCCTTGATCGCCAGCTTGCCCAACTTACCACTAAGTCGGATGTTGACGCGGAACTGGCGGCCCTAAAATCCCAGATGCAGCTTCCGGAGGCCGAGTCTGGGCAGTCTCAGCAGGCTCAGCTTCCACCGCCGAGTAGTAACTAGGGCCGCGCCGTTTAGAGCGGTTATGACAACCACCCCTAACCTCCTGCATTTAAGAAAAGGTGGGTCACATGATTGTGCGCATTATGGCAGAAGACCAGTATCGGCTGGACGATAGCTATCGGGCAAAGCTGGAGCAGTTGGACGAGGCTGCCGAAACAGCGTTGAACTCTGGCGATGAAGCCGCTTTTGCCAAGGCGCTTCACGACCTGACCAGCGCTGTCAGGGAGTACGGGCAGGTCATTCCCGATTCGGAGATTGTACCATCTGACTGGATTATTCCAGGACCTGATATGACACTGGCCGAGGCCCGGGCGCGACTTCAGCATGTAGCCTCCGTAGAGTCAAAAGATGCGGCCACGGAGTAGTCGAAGGTTTGTCGAGAGAGTTCCCTTCTCGCGACGTAAGAGTTGCACGGGAGCGAAAGTGGGGACTGTTCGGTGGACGCGCATGATATACAACAGATGACAATCTTATTCACGCGAGTAGCCAATGCGGCCAAATCCGATCCTGAGGTTGCCGATCAGGTTCGTGAGGCTCTGGCCAAAAGCGGGCTGCTCGGGGTTTATGGAGCGGCAACGGCTCTTGATGTTGTTGATCTCCTGGACGCGGGTGGAGAAGCAGCTTTGCGTGTGCGCCTGGGTGAGTGTACACTTTCGGAGCTGAAGCAGATCATACATGCCCATAAGTACGACGAAGCAAGGGAGTCTGCCCGCTGGCGAAGTACCACCAAATGCATCGACCTGATTGTGGAACGTACTCAGAAGCTCCTTGAACAGGAACTAGCAAAGCAGCCGGCAAGCGCGGCCTCGTGGATGTTGTAATTTCCGCTCTCCGCTCCGATGGTCGGAGCGTGACCTTCAACGCCACTAGGCCTACAGGCTCATGCTTCCTCTTTATCATCTGCCTTCATCTGTCTCCGGACGCCAGGTGGAAGTTAGGGCCGGGAACGGGCTCATGCACTCGAGTGCAAACGACTTAGGCACGCAAGTGGACTACAGGCTGTGCGAAACTATTTGTTGAGATAGCTAGTAGGATCTATAATTCCTTGCGGCAGCGCGTTTTGTGTCAGTGCTGTCCCAGTTACGTTTTGTGTTCTTGTGATTACATTACTCGCCTAGATTGCTTAGCGGGTGATGGTGGTTGTACCATGGTGCTATTTGTCTGCCCGAGACCAACCTGGCTTGCAACCGAAGGCATGAAGGAGAATCAGTCCGGTGACGCGTATTCTTGATACAATTGACAGGCCATCGCAGCTCAAAACCCTTTCGCCGGCTGAGCTAGAGCAACTTGCCGCTGAGATGCGCCGGGAAATCATCGAAACTGTCTCATTGCGCGGGGGGCATCTGGCACCTAACCTAGGTACTATCGAGCTTACTCTCGCTTTGCATATTGCCTTCGATGCGCCTCACGATAAGCTAGTCTGGGATATCGGTCACCAGGCTTACCCCCACAAGCTGTTGACCGGCCGGGTGGACCGGTTCCGCACGATCAAGCAACTTGGAGGTCTCTCCGGTTACCTTCGGCGGGATGAGAGTGAATATGATGCCTTTGGTGCGAGCCACGCCAGCACTTCTATCTCGGCTGCGCTCGGTATGGCCGCTGCTCGCGATCTACAGGGCGAGGATTACAAAGTTGTCGCAATTATTGGCGATGGCGCCCTCACCGGAGGCATGGCGCTCGAGGCCATCAACAATGCCGGAGCCATGCATAAGGACCTGATCATCGTTCTTAATGACAATGACAAAAGCATCTCCGACAATGTTGGCGCACTACATGCCTATCTTGGCAGGATTCGCTCGGACAAGACATTCCGCACGTTCCGGAACGCGGTCATGACCTCCCTGGAGCATGTGCCCGGTGGCGGACTCGCCAAGGAAGTAGCCGGTCGCACGGCTCGCAGCGCTAAAGAGTTTATGTTGCCCAGCAGGAGTGGAGTGATATTCGAGGAACTGGGCTTTACCTTCCTTGGCCCTTTCGATGGGCATGACACACTGCACCTGACGGAAGTCTTCCGCAATGCCAAAGCGATGCATGGCCCAATCATCATCCAGGTCATTACCCAGAAAGGGCGTGGCTGTGACTTTGCTGAAGCCGAGCCCACCAAATTCCATGGACCGGGCGCCTATGACCCCCTTACCGGTGAGATGAAGAAAAAGCTCGGTGAGCCACCCAAGTACCAGGACGTATTTGCCGACGCCCTGGTCGAGCTTGCCTACCGGGACCCAACTATCGTCGGTATCACCGCTGCCATGGCTGAAGGCACGTCACTCTACAAGTTACAGGCAGCGTTGCCGGAGCGGTACTTTGACGTTGGTATCGCCGAGCAGCACGCCTTAACTTTTGCCGCCGGTCTGGCCTGCGAAGGCATGCGGCCGGTGGCGGCCATCTACTCGACTTTTATGCAGCGAGCTTTTGACCAGGTCATCCACGACATCTGCGTGCAAAATCTTCATGTAGTGTTGCCTATGGACCGTGCCGGCCTGGTCGGTGAAGACGGCCATACTCAGCAAGGCGCCTTCGACATTGCCTTTATGCGCATGATCCCCAACATGCGAGTCATGGCACCCAAAGACGAAAATGAATTGCGCCAGATGCTGTATACGGCGATCTACATGGACGGCCCAGTATCTCTACGTTATCCGCGAGGCTCGGGTCTGGGAGTAAAGCTTGACGCCGAATTCAAGATGCTTCCCATTGGGAAGTCCGAACTCCTTACTCCGGAGGCTGAGATCAATCAGGCGGAGTGCGCAGTCCTGGGTTACGGGAACATGGCTGTACCAGCGCTTCAGGCAGTGCAGGAACTAGGAGCCGAGGAAGGCATTCAGGCGGTAGCCGTGAATGCACGCTGGGCCAAGCCGCTAGACGAGGAGCTGATCCTTCGCCTGGCTCGAGCGACAGGCTGCCTGGTCACAATCGAAGATGGCGCCGCTATGGGCGGCTTTGGCAGTGCAGTAAGCGAGCTGCTGCATGCCAATGACTTGCACGATGTGCGCCTCAAGATCATTGGTTTGCCGGACGTCTTCGTCGAGCACGGCGCGCCTGCCATACTTCGCGAGCTGTATGGTCTCTCTAGCGGGCATATCAAAGAGGTGGTGCGAAATCTGGTACGCCCGGGCGCGCACAATCCCGCCTATTCAGTTGATCATACTGGAAAGAAGACGGTTTAGAGGCAGCAGCCAACAGCGCCAAAGGACACAACTGGGTGTTCAGCCAGGCATGGCAAAGGATCCAAGGGTCATGCCTCCATCGACTACTAGCACCGCGCCGGTGGTGAAATCCGAGGCAGGTGAAGCTAGATACAGCGCGGCGCCAGCAATTTCACTCGGCTCGCCGATGCGCCCAAGCGGCGTCGAGCGCTCTATTGTCGTGCGTATGTCCGGCGTCTCATGCAACACCTGGGCGAAGCGTGTCCTGATCAGCCCAGGAGCAATAGCGTTGACCTGTATGTTGTCTGGACCAAGTTCCTGGGCCAATGATTTCGTCAACTGAATCAGCGCCGCCTTGAGTGTGCCATATACTCCCTGAGCAACTCCTGGTTGAATGCCGGCGACCGAGGCTAGATTGATGATCTTGCCGCTGTGGCGCTGACGCATACCCGGTACTACTAACCGGCAGAGACGCACGGCACTCAATAAATTAGTCTCCACCATCTTGGTCCACATGCCGTCATCGGCGTCCAGTACCGGGCCAAAATGGACATTGGTTGCGGCATTATTCACTAGGATGTCAATTGGACCGTAGGCTTCCTCAATGGTGTGTACCAGGGATGCTATCTCCGGCGCCTTGCTAATATTGGCGGCTATGCCCAGAGCCTGTGCCCCGGTCAGCGAGAGATCTCGCGCCGCCGCCTCTACCTCCTCTTGATGCCGAGCGGCCACTACGACCCGTGCACCGGCCCCTGCGAAAGCAGTGGCAGTGGCCAGCCCGATGCCACGGGAGCCACCGGTGACCAACGCTACCCGCCCAGTGAGATCAAACGATGGAATGGATGGGAATGATGGCATAACTCTACCGCCCTTCTTGCGCTATACTCGTAGACATGCACAGTGTATTCACCGAGCCGGCACGGATAGCAATAGTAGCACTGACAGGTGTGGCACGATTTCTGCGCTCGCCGTTTATGGCACCTCATCAGGAAAGGGAGTCCCCGCAATGTTGGCGAGCAGCCAGACGATGCTTCTCGTTCCAGTGGCGGCAGTAGCCCTGATTATATTAATTGCACTGCTGTTCATTTGGCGCTGGCGGGGGCCCCTGGAGCGCGAAATCGCGACTGAACAAGGGGCCGCCGGGGCGCCGAGCGTGGAGCTACCTGTTTCACCGCCTCCGCCGGCGAGGCACTGCCGGGACTCGCAGGGACTGCACGTGGAGCCGGCACCGGAACAACCAAGCGAGCAGCAAAAAACGAATCTACCGGTATGATCCCAAGATACGTCCGTCTCGCATCTGCACGATCCGGTTAGCCCGTGCCCCAATCTCGGCCGCATGCGTAACTAGAACCAGTGTCTGTCCTCGTACGGCGTTGAGTTGGGCAAGTAGCTCCATTACTTCATCGGCCGAATCCGAGTCGAGGTTGCCAGTGGGCTCATCGGCCCAGACAATTGCCGGATCATTGACCAGCGCCCGCGCGATGGCAACTCGCTGGCGCTGACCACCAGATAACTCGGCAGGACGGTGCCGCTCGCGGTCGGAGAGCCCGACTGCTGCCAGCATGTCGCGCGCCGCCTGCCGTGCCTCGCGTGCGCGTCTGTGGAGTACGAGAAGCGGGAGCTCAACATTTTCTATCGCGCTCAAAACCGGAATGAGGTTAAAGCTTTGAAACACGAAGCCCATCGTTTGCGCACGGAAATCAGTGCGCCGGCCGTCGCTCATCTGCGATAGATCCAGGTTATTGATTCGTATAGATCCTCGATCTACCGTGTCCAATCCTGCCAGACAGTTGAGGAGGGTAGTTTTTCCACACCCGCTCGGACCCATAATAGCTACCATCTCGCCACGCCTCACCGCGAGCGAGACATCGGCTAGCGCACTTACCTCGATCCCATGAGTGCGGTAGATCTTGAAGAGAGAGGTTGCCTCGACAATTACCTGCTCGGGCATCAAGCTGTTGTCTTGCTCCTCCTCGTATGGCTTGCTGACAATGCCCACTCGGTCTAGTCCGTTTCTAGTCTATATGTTGACTATCGCTTGACTATCGCTATATCTCCTACTCATAGCGTAACGCATCAGCTGGCGTCACCAATCCCGCCTGTATCGCCGGTAAGAGCGCCGCGATGAGAGATGCGGCCAGTGCCGCGATGCAGATGGCGATGAGTTCAGGCCATGGAATCACCAGTGACAGACCTGACTGGTACGACTCGAAGAAGTTTACCGCAAATACATTACGGCACAATATCAACCCAAGAAACAGCCCAGTAACCAGTCCAATTGCTCCAATCAAGAGCGATTCAAAGAGAAAAATGGCCTGGACATGCATACGGCGAAAGCCGAGAGCGCGTAACATGCCAATCTGTTGGCGGCGCTCAACTACCGAGCGAGATCCGGTGACCGCCAGTGATGCCATACCCACCAAAAGCGTGAGCCCGACCAATCCCACCAGTACGCGGCTAATGAAGACACGAGTGCCATTGACATCAAGCAGCACATCCTCGAGCACGGTGGTCTCGAAGCCGTAATTCAGCAGAGTCGAGCCCAGAGCGAAGGCTACCGTATGAGGGTCCACTCCAGGCTTGACCTTGAAGTAGTAGTATTCATTTCCAAATGGCGCCAGCCCTTTCTCTGTTGGTGCAAATGTAGCCGGCGACCCCATCAGCCCATAGACCTGCCCGTTGGGGTTGTCAACAATCCCTATAATCGTGAGCTTGGTAGCCGCCCCGCCGCGACTATCGCTGACCCAGATAGTAGTCGGAGCTATCAGCCCTTGACCAAGGACGATGCCACGTAGCCGCAGAGTTACTTCGCGCAGCGTGTATTGGTTGAGCTCAAGTGCAGCGGGGCCCGGTAGACCTCCAGTTGCCAGGTTGGGATCCGCGGCAGTATTTTCCGAGATCGATTCCAGACTGGATAGGCCAGGCAGTCCAGCGGCTATCGGAGGTCCGAGGAACTGTCCTGCGGTCGCCGGGGGTGGAAGTTGTAAGCCGAGTTCCGCAGCATCGCGGTAGCTTAGGGCACCGGAATCTATCACTACATCACCTGGATGGTTGCGTACTGCGCTCCAGACCGCGTTGTCGCTGGCATACCCTTGGGCATGTGCTACTATCGGCAGGCCAACTCCATCAAGAAACGCACCCTGAATCTCGGAGGCGGGATAGACTGACCAGCGTGCATTTGGGGCTCCTGGCTGAATGATTCCCAGCGGCAATGGAGTGGCGCTGCTGGTCGCGGCAATATCTCCATTGGCACTGCTGCCGGCAATTTTGCGCTGCAACTGGTTTAGTCCGCCAATCGGAGCAAAGAGGGGCTGCCCGGCAACGTCGTAACCGGCAGCCTGAGAGGGTAGATTGTCGAAGTTTTTGGTGGTCGAAGCGGCGATTGTGGCCATGACCACCATAGTAAAACAGACCAGCGCAAACAGAGATAATCCAACACCGGTCCGGAAGCGATGCTGTCCCGGATATGCCAGCGCTATTCGACCGATATGGCGGCGCGGGACGAACATCGTGAACCAGCGCAGCGGCGCCAGCAAGATATCCAGATTTGGAGCCAGCGCAATAACCACGCCAAATACCATCATGATGCCGGCGACAAAGAACGTCTGGATACCGCCATTCCACCTTGGAAGACCTATCGAACTAAGCGCGTCGAAGGGCAGCGACCAGTAGAGAGCAAGTAAGCCACCTATCAGGACCGCAGTCAACCGGTCTGCCGCATTAGTCGCGCGGAGCATCACCCAGGGAGCGGATCTGTTTGCCCTCCGTGAGACGAACGTGGCGACAATCGCCAAGAGAGAAGCACGTAGAAGCAATACCACTCCAACGATAACGCAGGACAGTCCCAGTGAAAGAAGGAGTAGATCGTACTGTAGAGCCGCTCGGTGCAAGAGGAAAAAGCCTACGGCAAGTGGAATCAATCCACATGTCACCAATCCATAGAGCAAAGCTCCAACTGCCCGAATCACTTGACCTGGATCTCCGCTTGCCCGCCGACCAGATCTCAGCACATCGCGAAGCAGTACAAGCAACGAGCTGCCGGGCGAAGGTGGCTCGGGCAGGTCGCGTAGCGCGGCGGCTATCGTCATCCGGCTTACGGTCCAGGCCGCCAACCAGATTGTCACCAAGGTAAAGAGCAGGCCCAGGCAGAAAGCAACGATCATGCTGCCTGGCTGTACCGACACCTGCAAAGGGAAGCCAATCCGGGCAATCGCGGGACTAACGAGTTGTACGATCAAAATACCCAGTCCCAGGCCGGACAGCATACCTCCGGCAGCCGCAAGCACATCATATACGCCGCCTTCAAAGAGCAGCATCGATACGATCTGGCTCCGGCGCATGCCAAGTGCGCGTGCCATGCCCAGCTCCGTTCGGCGCTCAGCGGCCAGCAGGACAAATATCAGGAAAATGAGCAGTAGCCCAATTGAGAGAGAGAAGAGGGTAAACAGCGTGAGAATGCGTCCAAAAATGTCTTGCGCCTGTAGGGAGAGCTGTACACCTTGCTGCTTTACTTCGGCGACACGAAGTTGGAAGTCGACACTGTTTTCAACGTCGAAGGCGATGTCGTCGCTGTAGTGTACACCTGAGAGACCGTTTCCCGCATTGGCGATATAGATGTGATTGATCTCTCCCGGGGCATGGAGTATCTGCTGTAGCCCAGTTAACGGCAGCACGATGGTCGGTGAGTCTCCAAGCAGCCCTCCGTTTACGATATTCGCCACCTGAAAGCTATAGCGATGACCTGGCCAGAGTGAGCTAAAGAGAGACAGCGTATCTCCTGTCTTACCGTCGAGAAGCACCGCCAGGTTATGATTGAGGTAGACCTGGCCGGTAGCCAGAGCCGAGGCCGAGACCGGCGCTCCTGAGAGTGAGCGCAGGTTCCCCAGGGGTCCCGCATCATCAGGGATATAGGCGAGCGCAGTTACTCCACCGCGTACCTGGCGTGCGGTTAAATCAGCGACCAAGGTATCCGGTACCACCAGCGAGGGAGCTATACCGGCAATCTCTGAGTCATGCCCCAGCTGTCCCTCAAGCAACGTGCTGAAGTCGGTGGAGAATAGGCCAAGCTGCCCAGTACCTCCACTCACATCTTCATCGATGCGACCGAGATTGAAAACCGCAACCGTCTTTACGGCAAGCGTGATTGTGTCGTCAATTGCCAGAGAGGAGGCCACAAAAGTAGTCGAAAGCATAAGCCCAGCTACAATGAGGACCGTTCGGATACGGCGTCGCCCAATGCTGCGTAGACCTATCCGGGCCAGGTGCGGCTCACGAATGCCCAGGACCAGCAGGACGGCACAGGCCACCAGGGCTGACAGCAGAAGCGGCTTTATCAGATTGCTTGCCGAAAAGGAAAAGATGGAATCCATACCGCCTCATTCTAATCTACTCTATGGCGCCGAAGCAGCCTTGATGGACGCCGCAAAAAATTGCGCCAGCTGGCGCGCGCCAGCAGCTGACGGATGAAAGCCGTCACTGCTGATGTATTCGGGATGGTTGGCTAGAGTTTTCCAGGCAGAGTAGATATCTACCAGGGTTACCCCTACCTTGGTACAGATAGAGGCTATAGCGGCGTTCCATTGCTGTACCTGGGCGGTTAGAGTGACTGGATCGTATCCGAAGAAATGAGGGATAAGAGTAAGATCTGGAACGTTACCCACAAAAATCTGAGCATTAGTGCCCTGGCGGAGCGAGGTGAGCAGGGTAAAAAGTTGCGCCTGGTAATCTCTTAGTGACACGCCGTCAGCCAGGTCGTTCACGGCAAGCCAGACGGTAATGATGTTGGGTTTGGAGGCAAGCGCTATTGGAAGCTCCATAGTAAGAGCGTCTGAGACCACCTCGCCGGGTATACCGAGATTGATGAGGTGTACACGCGGTCCTAGAAGGCCGGCCAGCACAGTAGGCCAGCTTTGACGGTCGGGATCGTCCGTGCCGATGCCGAATGCATCGGAGGCGCCAATAGCGATATACGTCAACGATGGCGCAGGTGATGTCGCGACTTTCGGCAACTGTGCGGCGGCTGATCCGCAAGAGGCCAGAGATATGAGTAGCGTCGTGGCCAGCAGAACTGATTGCCAGAGGATGGAAGATCGCGGCTTGCTCAGTATCTGCCTCACTTTCGTCTATGGCCACCCGTCCGTACGGTGCGCTCGCTCTCATGAGCGGCAACGCAAGTACTAAGGTTTACCGGTGTTCTTCGCCGGCGGCTGCGGAGTCCACTTCACCCGCCTGCCAACCGTTGGCGGCAAAAATTGCCAGCGTCTGCTGATCGCCTGGAACGTAGGTCACTATGGAATAGTCAGGTATTCCGCTAAAGACTGTAATACTCGTACGCAAGGTGAGTGCCCCGAGGCGGGAATGTCGCATTTGAAAGACAAAACTTGGGGAAACGCTTGGTCCAGCATCGGAGGAGCCGGCAATACGGCGAAAATCAGGTATGGCCCGGAGAGAACGCCACAACTCGCGATATGCAGGGAGGTAAGTCAGGCTGCGGGTATTGTACTTGAAGTCGGCTAGGAGACGGCGGGCCAGCGTCTCCCATGGCCGGAACTTGGCGCGATAATTTGGATCAAAGACCACTGCCAGCAGATTCTGGCTGTGATTAGCGAGTGTGTCCTGGTCCATCTCAAATAGCAGTCTGGCCGCTTCGTTCCAAGCGGCCACATACCAGAGACGGTCAAGACTATGCGCCGGCAATGAAGTATTCTTCACCAGGAGTGTGGCGAGCTCCCCAAGGTCCAGTAGCTCACGTTCATCGGTCTCGTCTTCGAGCTGTTGCCCTGTCAGCTTCATGAATTCCTGGGCGAAGATCCGGCGATCACTCCCGTGCAGCTCCAGCGCACGCAGCAAAGAGCGGGCGACGCGAGATGATGGCGCGAGGCGCTGTCCGGTCTCTAGATGATACACATAGGTGCGGGAGAGCCTGGCGGCATGGGCGAGCTGACCCTGGGAGATTCCCCGCGCTTGCCGGAAAGCTGCGATCAACTGGCCAAATCCGGCGCCATTGTCGGGCGTGTGCCCAGCAGTCGTCGTCTCTGGGCGTGTAGCGTCACGGATCATAGGTTTTGCTCCCTCCTCTTCTGGAACGTTCTCGCATCTGGTCGCATCGGCCCCGGCCATGTGAATTCCCGTAGTAATATTCGTAGTATCGATAGCGTAGCAGTATATGTTAGCCAGTTTCAAGTCTATGGACCGAAAATCGTTAGCCAGCAACACCGCAACTTGCTCGTAGTGCTCGTATAATGCTGCCAGTAGGGGTAGCATGTTCCCGCTCGCAAAAGGGAGAAGACACGTGAGCAAGCATCCTGAAAACTCTGGTCCGGTGTCTAGCGAATCAGAAGAACAGAGCCCGGCGACCCATATACCTCCTCGTCCATGGGTCGCGCACTACTCGCCTGGTGTACCGGCCAGCCTGGATATTCCACAGAAGCCGCTGACCTGGATACTTGACCAGGCGACTCGCCACTACGGCGCTAACACCGCCATCGAGTATTACGGAACGAAGTTGAGTTATTTACAGCTCAATTCGCTGGTGGATCGTTTTGCTCATGCGTTAATCCACCTCGGCTTGCAGCGGGGCGATCGGGTCTCGATTTGTTTACCCAATGTACCCCAGTTCCCCATCGCCTTCTTTGGCGTACTGCGAGCCGGTGGAGTCGCCGTTCCGACCAATCCTCTTTACACCGCTCCCGAGCTTGCGCATCAGTTACAGGACTCCGGCGCGGTTGCGGCAATTACTCTGGATCAGTTCTATCCCACCTTCTCCTCAGTACGTGGAGAGACATCACTCAGGCACATTATCCTGACCAGCCCAGCCGACTATTTTCCTCCGCTCCTGGCAACTCTGTACCGTCTCCGCCAGATCAGGGAGCTTCGCTCCAGGCCACACATAGAGGCCGTGCAGGCAGGCGAGGGTCCGGAGTTGCATCGGTTTGTGAATCTGATTGGGCATGCGGCTGGTCGCCAGGGGTTTCGCGTGTTTCCCCTTCCGGAGCAGGCAGGACCAAACGATCTGGCTGTGCTTCAGTACACCGGCGGTACCACTGGTGTAGCCAAGGGAGCCATGCTATCCCACCGGAATCTCCTGGCCAATGCGTTGCAGACTGGGGCGTGGAATGAGCAGACACCGGGCAGCCAACATACCACGCTCTGCGTCGCGCCGTTTTTTCACGTCTATGGGCTGACGGTCTGTATGACGATGTCGTTAGCCAATGGATGGAGCCTGGTCTTGCTGCCGCGCTTCACACTGCGCGAGACTATCAGCGCCATCGAGAAGTACAAGCCGGACATGTTTCCGGGGGTACCCACACTCTACCTGGCCCTCGCGCGAGAAGCCGAAAAGCACAAGCACGACCTCAGCTCCATCAAGGTCTGCATCAGCGGCTCGGCCCCGCTGCCCAGGGAAGTTCAGAGACAGTTTGAAGCCGTTTCCGGCGCCAAGGTAGTCGAGGGTTATGGACTTTCCGAAGCCTCACCGGTTACCCACTGCAATCCGGTTTTCGGCGACTGCCGTATTGGCACTATCGGGCTGCCGCTACCAGACACTGACGCTGGCATAATCAACCCGCAGACGTGGGAGTTCCTGCCGGTAGGCGATCAGGGTGAAATCGTAGTACGGGGCCCACAGGTTATGATGGGCTACTGGAGGCGCCCGGACGAGACCGCACAGGTATTGCGGGACGGTTGGCTGCGCACAGGCGATATCGGCTTCATGGACGCCGACGGCTACTTCACGGTGGTCGATCGTGCCAAGGACATGATCATTGCGGGTGGGCTGAAAGTTTATCCCCGTGACGTAGATGAGGTGCTTTACGAGAATCCTAAGGTTCTGGAGGCGGCAGCGGTTGGAGTACCGGATGAATATCGAGGTGAGACGGTGCGAGCCTACGTCGTGGTGAAGCCCGGTGAACACCTCACCGCCGAAGAACTGATCGACTTCTGCAAAGAAAGGCTGGCACCGTACAAAGTGCCGAAACAAGTCGAGTTCAGGCAGGAGCTGCCTAAGACCCTGGTAGGAAAAGTGCTGCGACGCACGCTACGCGACGAATACATTGCCGAGCAGGAGGCTGCTCGGGGCGGGCCTCGACAAGTTTGACAGATGATAGCTCTGAAAGGCAGGCAGATTCATGGCAACTGAAGCGAAAATCCAGACTGGTGCTGCGTTCCTTACGATTCCGGTTACCGAGGCGCGTTTTCTAACACCTGAGAAATTCACCGATGAGCAGAAACTCATACAGGAGTCTGCCGCCACCTTCGTGCAGCGCGAGGTATTGCCGAAATCGGAAGAGATCCGGCACCAGGAGCCTGGGCTGATGCCGTCTCTGGTTAAGAAGGCCGGCGAACAGGGATTGTTGATGATCGATGTGCCCGAGGAGTACGGCGGCGCGGACTACGGTCTGGTGGTGAGCGGATTAGTTGCCCATGAGATGAATCGTGAAGCCTCGTTCGCAGTAGCTCACGGAGCCCATACCACCATTGGAACGCTGCCGATCGTCTTCTATGGAACCGACGAGCAGAAACGCATGTACCTGCCTAGACTTGCGACTGGTGAGCTGATTGGGGCCTACGCCCTCACCGAACCTGGGGTCGGCTCTGACGCCATGGCGATTCGTACCCGGGCCACTCTTTCAGAGGATGGGCAGTACTATCTGCTGAACGGCGCCAAACAGTGGATTTCCAACGCCGGTTTCGCTGACCTCTTTATCGTCTTTGCCAAGGTTGACGACACCAAGCATACTGCGTTCATTGTCGAGCGCGCTTGGGACGGAATCTCGACCGGCGCCGAAGAGAAGAAGATGGGGATCAAGGGTTCATCGACGCGCACCGTCTATCTCGACAATGTCAAGGTGCCGGCCGGTAATGTCCTGGGCGAGATTGGTAAAGGCTACAAGATAGCCTTCAACATTCTCAATATTGGACGTCTAAAACTAGGCGCCGGCACAGCCGGTGGAGCGCGCTCGGCTCTTGATCAGGCGGCCGGCTACGCCAACGAGCGCAAGGCGTTCGGCCAGCCGTTACATAGCTTTGGCATGATCAAGAAAAAGCTGGCTTATATGGCGGCTGATGTCTATGCCGCCGAGACATTGGTCTTCCGCACCATTGGCATGGTGGAGGATGCCCGAGTCGCCGCTGGGGAGGATCGCCAGGCGCAGTTAGCCGCCATCGAAGAATTCGCTATCGAGTGCTCGATCGCCAAGATCTATGGCTCAGAAGCGTTGGCCCGCTGCGTAGATGAAGGGGTGCAGGTTTTCGGCGGCTACGGCTTCATGGATGACTACCCCATCTCGTGGGGCTATCGGGACGCCCGCATCAATCGCATCTTCGAGGGTACCAATGAGGTAAACCGGCTGGTTGCGGCTGGTACGCTGTTTCAGCGTGCTATGGATAACAAGATTGACATCATCTCGGTCTTCCCCGATATCGATAACGAGGTGAGCGGCGGTCGCGCCCCCGAATTTGCGCCGGCCGAAACCCCAGCGGCACTTCGTGAGTCCGTTAATCTGGTCGAGAGAATCAAGCGTGCGGCTATTTACAGCGTCATGAAGGGGGCGATGAAATTCATGGCCACTATCCGGAGTGAGCAGGAGTTCCTTGAATACGCTGCCAATCAGATCATCAATGTTTTCGCCATGGATAGTGTGGTAGCGCGCGCGCTCCTGGCAGCTCGTGAGGACGGTCCGGAGGCGCATGTTCACGAGTTGCTGGCCCAGGTAGCGGTTCTCAAGCACTGGAATGAGACTCGTGCGGCGATGGAGGGCACGCTCTCCATGGCCTTTGAAGGCGAAGAGCGCAACCAGGAGCTGACCCGAGTGCGGGCTTACCTGGGAGATCCACAAGCCAATATCGTACCATTGCAGCGTGAACTGGCGGGCATCATTGCTGAGCACGGCGGCTATCCACTCTAAGAATTGTCCATTGAGTACGGGCACATGTAGCCATTGCGGTCGCTTTCTCTGGTACTTCCGGGACGGTGATCACGTATTCTGAAGATGTACTAGTGTGTTGCTGAGATCACATCGGGCGCTCGAATAGGGCCGGTGCTTCGGCAAGAGATGCAAGAGAGATGTAAAAGGAGCGGTAATATGCCGGAAGCTGTCATTGTAAGTGCGGTTCGCACGCCAATTGGTCGTGCCGGTAAGGGCGCCCTACGCGCTGTACGCGGCGACGATCTCGCGGCGGTTGCCGTACGTGCCGCGCTGGAGCGGGTGCCCAACCTTGATCCCGACCTGATTGAAGATGTGATTCTGGGCTGTGCGTTCCCCGAAGGGGAGCAGGGCATGAACCTGGCGCGTATCGTAACCGGTCTGGCGGGCCTACCAGTAGATGCCGGCGGTGTCACCGTCAATCGATTTTGCGCGAGCAGTCTACAGGCGGTCAACATGGCGGCGCAGAGCATCATGCTTGGCCAGGGAGATGTGCTAGTTGCCGGTGGTGTAGAGTCCATGTCACGGGTGCCGATGGGCGGATTCAACCCCAGCTTTAATGCCAAGCTGATCAATAATCCGGATGGCATCGTGGCCTGCGGTGCTCCCAATCAGCGCCGCACCGAGTTTACCCAGGCGTACATTCCCATGGGCATCACCGCCGAAAACCTGGCTCGCGAGTATTCCATCAGCCGAGAGGACCAGGACGCGTTTGCGCTACGCAGCCATCAGCGGGCGATTGCGGCGATAGATAGCGGTATCTTTGCCAGAGAGATTGTATCTGTAGAGCTGCCTGACGGCAGCGAATTTACCACCGACGAGGGTCCGCGCCGCGATACCTCCCTTGAAAAGCTGAGTTCTCTGGAGCCCGCTTTCATTGCCGGAGGCAGCGTGACTGCCGGCAACAGTAGCCCGCTCAACGATGGCGCTTCCGGTGCGGTGCTGATGTCGGCCGAGAAGGCTCACTCCGTGGGTGTCCAACCGCGGGCGCGCGTCATCTCTATGGCGGTGGCCGGTGTACGACCAGATGTTATGGGAATCGGGCCGGTTCCGGCGATCCGTAAGGCGCTCGAGCGTGCTCATCTGACGCTTGGAGATATCGAAATCATTGAGCTGAACGAGGCGTTTGCCGCCCAGTCGCTGGCAGTAGTGCGCACGCTAGGGATTGACCAGGAGAGGCTCAATCCACATGGAGGAGCGATCGCCCTTGGACACCCACTTGGTTGTTCGGGTGCCCGCCTGATCGCCACCCTACTCAACGACCTTGAGACCCTTGACAAACAACTGGGCATGGCAACCCTCTGCGTCGGTGGTGGCCAGGGAGTTGCAACCATAGTCGAGCGCATGTAAGAAGCAAGAAGGCAGCAATGAGCATAAATATCGAGCGCGCCGCCGTCATCGGCGCGGGTATCATGGGTGCAGGGATCGCCGCGCACCTGGCTAACGTGGGTATTCCGGTTCTGCTGCTCGACGTTGTGCCCGAGGCTGCCAGGAGCAGCACCAACCGAGCTGAGCGCAATCAAGTAGCCGCAGCAGGGCTCGAGAAGGCTCTACGGGCCAGGCCGGCGTCGGCATTCTACACACCGAGCATGGCCAGACTCGTCACTGTAGGAAATGTGGTAGATGATCTGGCGCGCATTGGTGAAGTGGACTGGATAGTAGAGGCGGTCTTCGAGCAGCTGGAGATCAAGACTGATCTCTATGCTCGCCTCGAGCCGCTGCGGCGCGCCGGCACAATCATCAGCTCGAATACCTCTGGCATTCCGGCCAACATGCTGCTGGAAGGTCGGAGGCAAGAGTTCCGCCAGCACTTCTTGATTACTCACTTCTTCAACCCGGTCAGGTTCATGAAGCTACTCGAACTGGTACCCGGGCCCGACAGCGATTCCAAGCTGATGGCCGATATGGGCGACTTCTGCACCAACCGTCTAGGCAAAGGTGTTGTCTACTGTAAAGACCGGCCCAATTTCATCGGCAATCGTATCGGCACCTATGGCTTTCTAGCAACCATACACCGAGTGACAAACGAGGGATACAAGATCGAAGAGGCCGATGCCATACTTGGTCAAGCCATGGGACGGCCTCGGTCGGCGGTATTCCGAACCGCGGATCTAGCGGGCATTGATACTCTTTTACATGTGGCCGACAATCTCTACCAGAATTTACCCGACGATCCGCAGCGTGAGCTGCTCCAAATGCCGCAATTTGTACGCGACATGGTGGCTCAGGGCAAAATCGGTGATAAGGCTGGACAGGGTTTCTACAAGAGAGTAAAGGGAGAAGGCCAAAGCGATATATGGGTGATTGATCCGGCTACTCTCGAATATCGTCCGCAGGATTCTGTCCACTTCTCCTCGCTTGATTCCGTCAAAGACAATCCCGATGTCTTCCAGCGCGCGCAGACGCTAATCAACTCTAGCGACCGGGCCGGCAAGCTTGCCTGGGAAGTCACCGCCGATACTTTGCTTTATTCGGCAGCTGTGGCCAAGGAGATTTCCAGCGACATCGTCAACATAGATAACGCTATGCGCTGGGGTTTCAACTGGGAGGCTGGACCTTTTCAGTCATGGGACGCGCTGGGTGAGGAGACGCTAGCCAAACGCATGACCTCGGAGGGGCGCGCTGTGCCGCCGCTAGTGGAGCAGGTACTCTCAAGTGGTTCCGGACGCTTCTACATTGACTCACCGGAACGCCGCTACTTTGACTTCAACACCAATAGCTATAGCCGAGTGCCGGAGACCAGTGCAACTCTAAGTCTTAGTTTGTTGAAGAAGTCTAATAAGACGGTGAAAGACAACCGGAGCGCGGCCCTCATCGACC
>JBKQTH010000411.1:0-7496 GCA_052143275.1 Ktedonobacterales bacterium
CCCAGATACTATACCATTTTAGGTGAGCATGTCTCCAGGAGGATGAAAAACAACTGACTCCGAGCCAGCCGTTCGCCAGTCGTCTCTCATTGCGAGAAGTCTCTTTGACACGTCCTATGGTAAGTAAGCATCAAGGACCTGACCTGATGTGTTTATGCTACAATTCCCGCACGACGGGAATATCTATCAAAGGCCAGCTACCAATGACAAGGCGACATACTCCACATGCGCGCCAACTGCAGACCGAAACGCCGGTAGGACTGCGACCGACTAATTCTAGAACTACTGCCAGATTGTCCTCTGATCTCGAGGCGGACGATTCAGCTCCGGAGATCGAAGTTGAGCTGACCGACCTTGCCTACGGCGGCGACGCGGTTGGACGGTACCAGGGACGGGCTATCTTTGTCACTGGTGGATTGCCGGGAGAATTAGTGCGCGCCCGATTTACCCGCGAGCGCAGCAACTATGCTCGCGCAACGCTGGTAGAGGTGCTGCGCTCATCCGCTAGTCGTGTGGTGCCCCGTTATCCGGAGCTGGGCGAATCCGGCGGATTCCAATGGCAACATCTTGCGTATGCAGCGCAGCTTCAATGGAAGACGCGTATCGTACGCCAGTTGCTGATGCGAGTCGGGCACTTTTCCAATCCTAAAGTCCATCCCACGCTAGGAATGCCGGCCGGAGCCGATCTATGGCGCTACCGCACAGTTGCTCAGTTTGGCATCGCCGCTGATGGCGCAATCGGGTTTCGGCGCAGTAACAGCCACGTTGTCTTAGATATGCCCTTCTGTCCTTTAGTTCATCCACTGCTGGATGAATTCTACCAGGGTGTGCGTGCCTGGATTCGCGCTAACTGGGGTGCTTCGGCACTGGACTACGCCCTACGGTTCACTCTTCGTTGTGCCGGTGTGGCTCCGGCAAGTCAGTTTGCTGGGTCGGAGAGTTACGGAGTCACCCCGCGAATGCCCAGTGTGGCTCCATCAGGTTTGCTTACTATAGAGGCGTGCCCAGGCAGCGCCTTTGGCGCCAAAAGCAATGTGCACTCTATTGGCGACCAGCTACTAAGCGCGGTACCAGGACTGGCCGGAGTTGTCGTTCTGGGGCTGCCCGGCGGCCGGGGACGCATGGTCATTGGACAGGATTTTGTCTATGAGAGGCTGCTCGATCGCACCTTCCGCATTTCTGCCGGCTCATTCTTTCAGGTGAATCCGGCCCAGACACCGGTGTTGGTGCGGGAGGCTTTGGCCGCCATGACACCGTCCCCCGGAGACTCTGCGCTGGATGGTTACAGTGGTGCCGGTCTTTTCTCGATGTTCCTTGCCAACTACGTCACCGAGGTATATGCCATCGAATCCCAGCCTAGCGCCGTCGCCGATGCACGAGCCAGCGCAGCAATGAACCGTATTTCCAATATCACTACCAGTGAGGGTGTTCTGGAGCGGGCAATTGGTTCTCTACGCCAGCGAAAGCAACATGTAGATATAGCTCTGGTGGATCCACCGCGCACTGGTTGCCATCCTCGCGCACTTGCAGAGATCAAGCAACTTGGTCCACGAACGCTAGTCTATGTGTCCTGCGATCCCTCCACACTTGCGCGTGACTTGCATCTCTTCTGTACTGACGGCTACCGCTTGGTTTCAGTCCAGCCGGTAGATATGTTTCCATTTACCTCTCATGTAGAGTGCGTTGCTCTCTGCGAGCGCAGCGCTTCGTTATAGCTATCAGCTCGATAGTGCTACATGGCGGCCAGGGACGCCCGGACTGTATAGACCCGGCCTGTGTATCAGCACGACTAGGGCGTTCTAAATATCGGTACAGGCGGTGCAAAGGCGACGGCGAGCAGTGGAGGATCTTAGGTCTGGGCGTCTTGACAACGTAGCCGCCATAAGCTATAGTGAGCGATCGGTTTGACGGATATTAAGCGGTGCTCGGCATACCTTCTGGAGTGATACGAACTGAGGGTGAAGTTGGCTGCACACTTGCGTCATGTTTGGGGACAGCGCTCGCTGACTCGGAAACGTGTCGCAATGGTCTTCGTTGGTGCCGGACTGCTCAGCATAGGAGTCGCCTACGCGCCCGACGCCTGGATATCCGCAACGCAAAGTGCTTTCGCATCCCTCCCGAGCATGTTTGCTGCTTTCGGGGGACGGCCAGTTGTTCTCGCCGCGGCTGCCGCCAGTTTTGCGGTTGGTGCGGTCGTGTTCGCGGCGGCGAGGCCCCGACGCCATCGTTACGATGTTTCGCATCCGGACCTCGTCGCGCCGGTGTCGGTGTACCTGGACGCTGAGAACCAGCTCCTTTCGCCCCAGAAGGTACGGGCGTTCATTTACCGGCTTCGCCAGCATCTTGGAGGGCGCCGGGCGGATCTCATCTATTATGCCGACGCCGGAGCTGCCGCTCACACCCCCGCGTATCTCCTCTTATATCGATTCGGCTTCCGACCGGTCGACGTACCCCACACGCCTGTGGGTGTAGGTTCCGCCAAGAACATTGTGGATGTCGAGTTGGCGCTCCACGCTTACCAGCGGGCCCTGCTTGGGCCACCGCAGCAGGAGGTTATCCTGGTAAGTGCCGACCGCGACTACCTGCCACTGATCTATCGGCTACGTGCCATGGAACTCAAGGTGGGAGTTTGGGCTGACACGGTTCCAGCCGCCTTCAAGGACCTGAAGGAGTACCTGGGCATCCAGGTGGTCGAGTTCGGGGCCGAGCCGGAAACTAAGGATAAGCAGCCGGCTGGCGGCGGCACTTCGGAGTCGCCGGGCAACCTACAGGCAGCTTCACAGCCGGCCACACTGCCTACGGCCATTCAGGGCATCGACACTCTAGCGCAGGCAGTCTCGCTCACCCTTGAACTCATCCAGGCGGTCTCGCGGCCGGAGCAGACCGCGGAAGAGCGCTTTGAACTCGTAAAGCGCTGGTCCTCGTTACCCCAGCACGATGTGGCGCGTATGATTGGCTACCCCACCAAGAATCGTGCTGTGCTGTGGCTGGCACACTTGCGAGCACTCGGCATAGTCAGTGGCGGCCCAACGACGACACCACTGAGTCCAGGTCCGGTCGCAGCCGAGGGCGGCGTGAAACTGCTTGAGCGCTTCCTTCACGAACTTAGGGCGACAGCGGAAAGGCTCACCATAGGGAGCGAAGGGCGTCGTGTCAAGCTCACCACGCTATGCAGGCACGTGGCAAGGCAGGCCCCGGCGTTCGGCCCCGATGACCCCCTCAAGGGTCTGCGTAAACATCTGCGCTCGTCGCGAGCACGGAATCCGGCGATCTGCGTGCCGGAGATGCAGGGCCTGTGCCGATTGTCGAAGCTACTCGGTGTGCTGTGGTTCGACGAGACAGCCAGTCCGAATGTCATCGTTGTGCTACTACCTAGAAGCGGATGACGTAGCTGCTGTGCGCTGCATATTCCTCGCCTACCGTGCGGTGAATGCTCTTGCGTAATCTTCGGTGGTATAATTTATAGTGGTCCATCAACCACGAGAGCCGATCGGTATACTGTGAGCCGTGGCGGACAGACACCGCTGTCTAGAACAGCGTAGAGAAGGGTATATAGCGTAGAGTTGTGTACCAAGCTGAGTCCCTCGCTCGATACCCTCAGCGATGACTTCCATCTTACTATATAGGTGAGCGCGGCCAGGTACGCTCCGTACGCGTAGACCCGGATATCTATCGAGCCCGTGCTATATCTACTTACCTCCGGTTCTGCCTTACTTCGCTGGCGTGCGCCACTTCTTCACTCGGCATAGTAGGTGCTGAGGGGTCGGCGGCACTCAGCGGTTTTAGATGGTTGTCCGCCTTTGAGCGAGCATACTACCGTCGTGAGGAGAGTCAACGTGAATACCGGAAACCAGGTGCGGCGCGTACGACTGGCACTGGCGCAAACCAATATGACGGTGGGTGACCTGGGAGGCAATATCCGGCAAATCCTGTGTAATATGCGCCGCGCAGCCGACGCGCAGGCAACGGTGCTCGCATTTCCCGAATTGGCGCTAACTGGCTATCCTCCTGAGGACCTCTTGTTGAAGCCTCGCTTTGTCTCAGATAATTTGAGCGCTCTCGAGGATCTGACCCAGGCCACCTCGGCTTTTCCCGGCCTCTGTGTTGTGGTAGGCTTTGTGGACCGAGATACCGACCTCTACAATGCTGCCGCCATTCTATACCAGGGCAAACGTGCCGCTGTATACCACAAGCACTATCTCCCCAATTACGGAGTATTTGATGAGGATCGGTATTTCAGCGCTGGACACCAAGCGCCGGTTTACGAGATTGGCGGTGTCCTCTTCGGCGTCACTATCTGCGAAGACATCTGGTATCCTGGTGGCCCGCCCAGTGAACAGGCTTACGCCGGCGCCGAGGTACTGTTGAATATCAGTGCCTCGCCATTCTTCGCGGGCAAGCAGCACGCTCGCGAGCGCATGCTGTCGACGCGCGCCGCTGACAGCGGAGCCATTGTGGCCTACGTAAACCTTGTCGGTGGTCAAGATGAGCTGATCTTTGATGGCTCAAGCGTCGTAATCGATGAGCAGGGTGAGTTGCTCGGTCGAGCCAAATCTTTCGAGGACGATCTACTGGTGGTCGACGTAGACATTGACGAGGTGTTTCGCACCAGGCTGCACGATCCACGCCGGCGCAAAGAGGGACGCGCCGGCTTGCCGCTGGATGCCGAGAGGGCGATCTTCGTTTCTGCGGCTGCGCCGCTACATCCCATGTCTGCCAAGGCCCAGGCCACTATCACAAATATTATCCAGCCTCGCCTTGCACCAACTGGACGTGTCGAGCCTTACCCCGAGTACATTGAGGAAGTCTATCGCGCGCTGGTTCTGGGAGTCAGCGATTATGTACGCAAGAATCACTTTCAGGATGCGGTCATCGCCCTCTCTGGAGGCATAGATTCAGCGCTCACCGCTACCATAGCTGTCGATGCTTTAGGAAAAGAACACATCCTTGGTGTCTCTATGCCCTCGCGCTATTCATCTGCCGGCAGCGTCGACGACGCTCGCGAGCTTGCCACCAACCTGGGCATAAAGTACCTCGCACTCTCCATCGAAGACACGTTTGCAACGCTGCTGGCTACGCTCAAGCCCGTCTTTGACAGCGGACCGCCGCAGGTTTCTACATTGCCGGAGGAGAACCTTCAGGCTCGTATTCGCGGCATGCTGCTCATGGGGCTCTCGAATCGCTTTGGCTCAATTGTGCTCACGACTGGAAACAAGTCTGAAATGGCGGTAGGATACGCCACACTCTATGGCGACATGGCGGGCGGCTTTGCAGTGCTGAAGGATGTCTTCAAGACGCTGGTCTATGACCTGGCAGGCTGGCGAAATGCTCAGGCCGGATTTGACCTCATTCCACGCAGCACCATTGAAAAGCCTCCCTCAGCCGAGCTGCGGCCGGAGCAGAGAGATACTGACAGCCTGCCGCCCTACGAAATTTTGGACCCGATTCTGCGAGCGTATGTCGAAGAAGACCGCGACTTTCTGGAGATCGTTGAGTTGGGTTTCCCGCCCGAAGTGGTCAAACGCGTTATGGGTCTGGTAGATACGAGTGAATACAAGCGGCGCCAGGCACCGCCTGGAATCAAGATTACCGAGCGTGCCTTCGGGCGTGACCGGCGCCTCCCGATAACCAATGCTTATAGAGGAGATCCAGTGCCCTATACACGTCACAGCACGACCTGATACCTGGTTGTACGGTGTGGCAGGGTTTGACCGAGTTATGTGATGGTCCTTAGAATTCTGGAGGAACGCGGCCTATGTCAAACGACACCCCCGAAGTGGTGGCTAGCCGGGCGCAGGCGGTTGCCCTGGCCGTAACCGACGCTCAGGCGATCACCGATGTCATCACGCCGCCCTGCCTTATCGCAGGGTCCGCCAACGAAGACCTGGCGGGAGAGATTGCGCGCCGGCTGAACATGCCTCTGCTGGAGCGGACAATAGAGCGCTTTCCGGACGGCGAGATCAAGATTCGGCTGGGAAGCAGCGTACGTGGACATGATGCGTATATCATACAATCGACCTGTATGCCCGTAAACGAGAATCTGGTCGAGTTATTTCTCATGATCGATACGCTGTGCCGCGCCTCCGCCAGTCGCCTAACGGTTATCATCCCCTACTATGGCTATGCTCGCCAGGATCGCAAATTCGTCGGCCGTGAACCGATCTCGGCTAAGCTGGTCGCCAACTTGCTTGCGACCGCGGGTGCGCAGCGCATTGTTGCTGTGGATCTGCATAGCCCGGCGATCCAGGGGTTTTTTGACATCGGCATGGACCACCTGACGGCGATTCCCCTCTTAGCCGACTACCTAAAGGAGCGGGTGCCGCCAGACAGTGTCATAGTATCCCCCGATACAGGAGGGGTAAAGCGGGCAGATCTCTTTGCCCGCATGCTGGATCTGCCCATCGCCATTCTACACAAGCGCCGGGCAAATGCGCTGGAAGTGGAAATCGCGGCCCTCATCGGCGACGTCCACAACAAGCATGCTATTATCGTCGACGACATCGTCGCGACCGGTGGCACAATTAGGCAGGCGGTAGAGACTCTGGTGGCGGCGGGCGCGTACACCGATGTTCGCATTGTGGCGACCCATGGGGTTCTTGCTGAAAAGGCTCCTTTTCTCTTGCGCCATCCTTCTATCTCCGATATCGTGGTCACCGATACCGTGCCCGTGCCTGAGCCCGTGCGAGCGGCACTCCCCAATCTACACATCGTTTCAGTCGCAAATCTGTTGGCAAACGCAATCGACCGTTTGCACAACGGCCACTCGTTGAGTGCGCTCTTTGCTAATGACGCCGCTCCTCCCATCTGAGTGGGGGCCCCGTCTCAGATGATGGACTGCTGCAATTTGGTTACGATTTGCTAATGAAGGGCGAGTGAGGATGGCCGAGCCGGTGAACCATAATCCGCCAAAACGCTGGTTCGAGATGGTGCGTGATCTGACGCTTCAGCTGGCGCAGCTTCCCAGCATTAGCCCCAGTGCCGGCGAAGCGGTGGTTGCCGAAGCGGTGGTGCGCCTGCTCGGTGACGGTGATCTGGCCAAAAGCTACCGCGAAATTGGCCTTGACCCGCTGGAAGGGGATCCTTACCAGCGCAGCAATGCCTATGCATTTCTCCAGGGGAACAGCCGCAGTACGGTTGTTCTCCTTGGTCACATCGATACGGTCGGCATCTCCGACTACGCTGAGCTCGAACCCTGGGCACTTGATCCCGAAGGGCTGGCGGCGCGCCAGGGGCAGCTGGAAGCCAGAGCGCCGGATCTTCGAGAAGACCTTCAGGGGCATCCCGGCGACTGGATGTTTGGGCGCGGAGTGGCTGACATGAAATGCGGCGTTGCCGCGAATATCGCGATAATGCGCTGTCTTGCCGCGGATGCCTTTGCAGGACACTTACCAGTCTCGGCGGTTTTTTTGGCCACGCCCGATGAAGAGAATGAGTCGGCAGGGGTCCTTCAGGCAGTGGACCTACTCCTGCGTCTACGCCGGCGCTATGGACTGGAG
>JBKQTH010000412.1:0-29723 GCA_052143275.1 Ktedonobacterales bacterium
GTCCTCTTAGGACTGGACGGTGGGTTGCTATCAACGCTCACCCCCAATGAGGCGGCTGACGCCCAGCTACGGCGCTCCCAGTATCTCGCCCATGAACGGGGAACAGACCTCGCCATAGTCAAGGAACTCCTCCGGCGGAAGTTCCAGGCTCAACTGGATACCATCAACGTGATGTATGCCGAGTTCTTAGACGCCCCACGGGCAGGCGAGGCGCTGACCATGGCAATCAGGTGGTTCGAACTGCAGCCTCCTCCACCGTGGCTAGAGTCTATTGACATGCTGCGGACTTATGAAGGACGGACCGCTGCACAGTATTTTGGCGCCTGGCGAAGTTTCCGCGTTCGGTGGGCCAAGCAGGACCGGAATAGGATACCGCCGCACTGGCTTGGGTATGATGGAAGATCGTCGCCATTGACAGCACGGTCGCTCCCACGAAAGGCCGTAGACCCCATTAACGCCTGCCTCAACTTCTCGTACGCGGTATTAGAGTCGCAGGTCCGACAGGCGCTGAACGCGCAGGGATTTGATGTCGCGTGCGGGTTCCTGCACATGGATCTCAAGGGACGTGACTCGCTGGTCTATGACCTGATGGAGCCGTTTCGGGGAACCGTTGACGGCTTGGTGCTCAGATTTCTCTCGGCCCATACCCTCCACTATGGCGATATGACTAGAGTCACTGACGGCTCGTGCCGCCTGCACCCGCAACTTGCCCGGGCAGTTGTCGCGGCCTGCAAGCTGCCACAGGAACCCATAGATGCCGCCGCAATTTGGCTGCGAGATACGTTACTGCACGAGAGGGGAGCATCCAATGGATAACGACATGGCGATAGACGTGCTGGAAGAACAAGCTGACGCTACCGTACGGCGGGCTGAGATAGACGGTATCTGGTATTTCAGTGTTGTTGACGTCATTGCGCTCCTCACTGATGCACCCAAACCCCGGCAGTATTGGTTTGACATGAAACGGTATATCCAGACTGAGGGCTTTATTCAGTTGTCGGAAAAAGTCCGACAACTCAAACTTCCATCCACCGATGGCAAGCGGTATAGAACTGATGCGGCTGATGTTGAGACGATGCTGCGCATTATTCAGTCTGTCCCGTCGCCCAAAGCTGAGCCTATTAAGCTGTGGTTAGCGAAGGTTGGCGCCAAGAAATTAGAGAGGCGGCAGTACGCACCTCCTGCTCCACAGCCTAACTCAGCTATTGCCGTAGCGTGGACCACGAACAGACCAGCAGATGACGACCTCCTTGGCTGGGCAACGTTCCTGGAACGCATGGCGATAGTCTACCGTGAACAAGCAAGTCTTGAGGCACGGGTCCGGTACCTGGAACAGTCAGATAGCGCCAAACAGCAACGGCTGGATATCCTGGAGCAACGAGTAGCGCGTCTGGAGACCGATAGCGCCACCCTACCGGAACTCTTCGAGCGCCTCATGCCGGAGAGACTGAGCCCCCTCCATCAGCAGCAGCTCCGGCGCTATGAGACAGAACTGGTGGCGGCAACCGGCTGGCACCCCAATATGGTCTATCAGGATATCCTCACCCAGTTTAGCTTCGGGTCGTTTAGTGACGCCCGGGAGTCTGACTGGGACCGGATAGCGGAGTGGTTTGAAGATCAGCTTAAACAGGCCAAGCGCAGGAGGTAGGCGCATGTCCAGGAAACCAGATGTAGACGTTGTCCTGCTCCAACTCCTCAACGTCATGCCGACCCACAGCAGCGACCTGTACCGAGCGGTCTGTAATTTGGGATTTGCCTACTCCGACTCCACAGTGGTGGGAACGCATCTGCACGCACTCCAGCGGGATGGGCTGCTGGAAAGCCACTGGGAGATATACAAGAGCGGGCCACCACGGAAAGTCTATACCGTTACGGCGGAGGGTATTGCCTACTTGCGGCGGAAAGCAGGGAATTTCCAATAACGTAGCGTCTGTAAGCTGACATCCAACCTGCCCCAACAGGCGGACGGCCCTAACCATGATCCTGTAAGGGGCACCACCTCATAGGATGCCCTCGCCTTGCTTGTCTTTGGAATTGTTGCGATTCCGGTCATGGTTGATAGGCTTGCCGGCGCCTACTGCGCAGTTCCACCACCTTGGCTTCTGCCGGACCAATGACTGTCTCTTGGATGGAGGTGAGCAACTCTTCCTGGGAGTTGTACCGATGCACCGGCAGCACCCACTCATAGGGCCAGTAATCCTTGTACATTGCCCAGAGCTCATGACCGAGCTCTATGATGGGCTGCACGGGGACAATGACTGTTGGGACAATAGCATCTAGCTCTTGGGGGATACTGCTGGGCAGTGTCAGGTCAGCGATAATAAACCGCGCCATGCGAGCCAGCAGGGTGACGGTTTCGGTGTAGCTTTGGTCGCTGGGTTTGTCAAAGTCAAAGACCACTGGAAGATAGTTGTGCTTGCGTAACTCATCGCGCAAGGCGTCCAGCACCGCTTTACGCTCAGTGGTGAACCGTCCCAAGATCAACACAACCTTACTGGTGATGGTGTCGATGACCTGGCGTAGCTTCTCATTATGCAGCATGAGATACAGGAACTGAGCCACTTCCAAGTTATCAACGGTGATGGCTGGTTCATCATCTGGCGTGATGCGGAGATTGACTTGCACCGTCGTCTCATCTACTTTCAAATCCCAAGCCGCGACCCCAAACACGGTGCAATCTGTCAAGTTTGCCCCACATAAGTTGGTGCGGGTGCAAATAGCCTGATTCAAATCTGCTCTACCCAGATCCGCCCTAGTGAGATTCGCTACGCTGAAGTTTGCACCAAAGAGACGTGCATTGCGGAGATCTGCTCCACTCAGATCTGCCCAGGTTAGAATTGCCCTACTAAGATTTACTCCTGTAAGATGTGCCCCGCTGAGATTTGTGCCACTAAGGTCTGCCCCGCTCAGATTCGCGCCACTAAGGTCTGCCCCGCTCAGATTCGCCCCAGTGAAATTCGCTCGGAGGAAGTGTGCTCCTGATAGATCTGCTCTGCTCAGGTCTGCCTCAGTCAGATCAATCGTTATTGCAGGGTGTTCGTTGCGCCACAGATTCCACGTTTGCACACTCTCACGCAAGGTAGCCACTTGCCACGCCTTGTCATAGGACTCTGCCACGAGGCTACCTCCTTACTACCAAGCAGCAGGCATCGCCAGAACTCCTGCTGCCATAGCGGGTGTTGATCTGCTTGCATGATACGTCGGCATTCTGCAGGTAGCAACGGCACCCGGAGAACGTCTGAAACCAAGCGATAGGCTGGGAAATCTACACCAATAATTGCTGCGTTGCAACCTGGTGACCTTGCCCATGCGTTAAGAGTATCCAGACATGACATTTCAGAAGTACTAGCTTGGATGGTCGAACTGGCCCAGCTTACTTGTTCACAATGCACCTGGAGCGTATGCTTGCAGTGGAAAATAACGAGGCGTGGTCGCCAGTTCGTGCCTCCCACGTCACAGGAAGGAGTAAGCCGCTATGCTCACGCCCGAGCAACTGGCCCGACAGCAGGTTGACGCCCTGCTGGAGCAGGCTGGATGGGTGGTGCAAGATCGGCAGAGCTTCAACCTGGGCGCAGCTAGAGGTGTCGCGGTGCGCGAGTTCGCAACGGAGGCCGGACCCGCCGATTACCTGCTCTTCGTGGACCGGCAGGCCGTAGGTGTTATCGAGGCGAAGAAAGCCGGTACCACGCTCTCTGGCGTGGAAACCCAAAGCACCAAGTACCGCACTGGATTGCCTCCGCATCTCCCAGCAGCGCGGCTCCCGCTGCCGTTTGCCTATGAGACCACTGGTATCGAAACGCGCTTCACAAGTACCTTGGATCCTGATCCCCGCAGCCGGCAGGTCTTCGCGTTCCACCAGCCAAACACGCTCGCTGAGTGGATGGAGCAAGCTCCGGATGGCCTGCCGAGTGACCAGAACCACACCCTGCGCGCCCGGCTTCGCCATATGCCGTCGCTGCCCAGAGAAGGTCTGCGCGACTGCCAGGTGGAGGCGATTACCCATCTGGAGCAGTCCTTCGCGGCCAATCGACCTCGTGCCCTGGTTCAGATGGCCACCGGCAGCGGCAAGACCTACACCGCCGTCAGCAGTATCTACCGGCTCATCACCCACGGAGGCGCCAGGCGCGTGCTCTTTCTGGTCGACCGAGCCAATCTGGGACGGCAGACGCTCACCGAATTTCGCCAGTATGTCACCCCCGACGACGGACGCAAGTTCACCGAGCTCTACCTCGTGCAGCACCTCCAGTCCAATCGGCTGGATCCGGCAGCTCGGGTAGTGATCACGACTATCCAACGGCTCTACTCGCTGCTTTCCGGAGAGCCCGACTTCAATCCAGAGAATGAAGAAGGCTCGCTCTTCGATGCCGGCGCAGCACTGGCCGATCAGCCACCCAAGGAAGTGCGCTATAACCCGGCCATTCCCATCGAGACGTTCGACGTCATTATCACCGATGAATGTCACCGCTCCATCTACAACCTGTGGCGCGGGGTGCTGGAGTACTTTGATGCCTTCATTGTCGGGCTGACGGCCACGCCCAATAAAGCTACCTTTGGCTTCTTCCGGGGCAATCTGGTGATGGAGTATGGGCATGATCGGGCGGTGGCCGATGGTGTGAATGTGGATTACGAGGTGTACCGCATCCGTACCGCCATCACCGAGCACGGCAGTACCATCGAGAAGGGGGAATGGGTAGACCGGCGTGACAAGCAGACCCGCGCCGTGCGCTGGGAGCAGTTGGACGACAACTTGGGCTATAGTGGCGCCGATCTGGACCGGGCCGTGGTTGCCGCTGACCAAATACGGACGGTGCTGCGGGCCTTCAAAGAGGCCCTGCCTGAGCTTTTCCCAGGCCGCACCGAGGTGCCCAAGACCCTTATCTTCGCCAAGGATGACAGTCATGCCGAGGATATCGTCCAGGCAGTTCGCGACATCTTCGGACGGGGTAATGAGTTCTGCCAGAAGATCACCTACCGGACCACCGGAGCCAAACCAGAGGATCTCATCCATAACTTCCGGAACAGCTTCTACCCGCGCATCGCGGTCACCGTGGACATGATTGCCACCGGAACTGATATCCGGCCCCTGGAGGTGCTGCTTTTCATGCGCATGGTCAAGAGCCAGGGCTTCTTCGAGCAGATGAAAGGGCGAGGTACTCGCACTATTTCTGACACGGATTTTCAGAGTGTGACTACAGATGCCCGGAGCAAGACCCACTTTGTGCTAGTCGATGCGGTGGGGGTCTGTGAGCAGTTCAAGACCGATGACCCGCCACTGGAGCGCAAGCGTTCGGTATCCTTCGCCAAGCTGTTGGAGGCAGTAGCTCTGGGCGTCCACGATGACGACACGCTCTCCAGTCTGGCCGGGCGCCTGGGACGGCTCGCCACGCGGGTCACGCCCCAGGAGGCAGCCGCCATAACTGATGCGGCAGGCGGACAGAGCATCCGGGATCTAGCTCAAGGGCTGGTGGCAGCGCTCGACCCCGACCGGCAGAGCGAGGTAGCAGAGGCTGCTACCGGTCAGCAGGAACCAGACGAGCGTGCCCTCAAGGAGGCGGCAAAGCGGCTTGCCCAGGAGGCAGCTCGACCGTTCGATAATCCTATGCTGCGGAACCTCTTAGCCAGCGCACAGCGACGGGACGAGCAGGTCATTGACACCGTGACCATCGATACGGTGCTCTCGTCCGGGCGCGATGAGCAGGCCAGGGAACGAGCACGCCAGGTGGTCGGAAGTTTCCGGGCCTACATCGAGGAACATCGAGACGAGATCACCGCGCTTCAGGTGCTCTATAGCCGCCCACGGCACGCGCCGTTGCAGTTCCGTGAGGTGAAGCAACTGGCTGAAGCCATCAAGGCACCGCCGCTGGGGCTCACGACCGATGTGTTGTGGCAGGCGTATGCGCAGCTGGACCACGACCGCGTACACGGCGTGAAGGGACAGCGGATGCTCACTGACCTGGTGACGCTGGTGCGCTACACTCTGGAGCGGGACCAGAATCGAGAGGCCACGCTGGAGCCGTACGGCGACCTCGTGCGGACGCGATTTGCCGGTTGGCTTGCTGAACAGGAGTGGCGACGTGGTCAAGCCTTCACCCCGGAGCAGCGCCAGTGGTTGGACATGATACGAGACCATGTGGCAGCATCGCTCACCATCGAGCAGGGAGACTTCGAGTATGAGCCGTTCAGCCAGCGTGGTGGGCTGGGTCGGGCGTATCAACTGTTCGGGACGGAACTGAGCGGTATCCTGGGCGAACTGAATGAGAGGCTGGCCGCATGAGTGACGGGAAGAACAGAGTCAGCGTTGGTCTTGCCCATTTGCCAGTCGGATGGGCAACCGCCAGCCTCGGCCAGCTTATAGCATCTGACGGTATCTTCATTGACGGTGATTGGGTCGAAAGTAAGGACCAAGACCCTCTAGGAGATGTGAGGCTTGTTCAGCTTGCGGATGTAGGGGATGGACAATATCGTAATAGGTCTGCACGCTTTTTAACCTCGGAGAAGGCTGGTGAACTGGGGTGCACGTACCTTAATGAGGGGGATATTCTAATTGCCCGTATGCCTGACCCTCTAGGAAGAGCGTGTATTTTCCCTGGTGATGCTAAGGCTGCCGTCACCGTTGTAGATGCATGTATCATGCGTGCCGGTTCAAGTGGTGTCGACCATCATTGGCTGATGCACACAATAAATTCGCCTGCTTTTCGTGAAACAATAGCTAGCTTACAAAGTGGTACTACCCGCCAGCGTATTTCGAGAAGCAATCTCGCGCTCATTGAATTTCCTCTGCCACCTCTCGCCGAACAACACCGCATCGTCGCCGCCATTGAGCAGCAGTTCACTCGACTGGATGCTGGTGTCGCAGTGCTCAAACAGGCGCAGACGGCGCTTAAACGCTACCGAGCCAGTGTGCTCAAGGCTGCCGTCGAAGGCCAGCTAACCGAGCAGTGGCGTGCGGAGCATCCCGACACCGAGCCAGCGTCGCAGCTGCTGGCATGTATCCTGGCCGAGCGCCGTGCCCGCTGGGAAACTGATCTGCGAGCCACTGGTAAAGATCCGGCAAAGGCACACCATGATGAGCCGGAAGCGCTGGGTATGATGAGTCTGCCTACTTTGCCTGAGGGCTGGGTGTGGACTACAGTGGAGCAGTTGGGAGACTCTACTGAGCAGGCTGTGTTGACAGGGCCGTTTGGATCAAATCTCGGCCGAGATGATTTTATCGCTGAAGGTGTGCCAGTACTGACAATTGGTTGTCTTACTGACGAGGGTCTAAGCCTGGACAAGGCGCTCTTTGTCTCTAGCGAAAAAGCTAGTGAGCTAGAGCGGTACATGGTGAAGCCAGGCGACGTGCTTTTCTCGCGAATGGCTTCTGTTGGACGTGCAGGTATGGTGCCCAGCTCACTCGAAAGCGCTCTGATAAACTATCATCTTATGCGGCTACGATTGGCAAATTGGGTAATCGCTCCGTCATTCTTCATCTTCTACGCGCGGGGTTCGAGCACCGTCGTTGATTATCTCCGCGAAGTGAATCATGGTGCCACACGAGATGGGATAAACACGGGACAACTCCTTGGGATGCCAGTAGCACTGCCACCACTCGCCGAGCAAGTCCAGATTGTAGCTGAGGTGGAGCAGAGAATCTCTGTGATTGGTGAGCTAGAGGCCACCATAGAAACACAACTCAAGCGTGCCAACCGGCTACGGCAAAGTATCCTGGAGCGGGCTTTCGCCGGCCAGCTGGTGCCACAAAACCCAACTGATGAGCCAGCCGGCGTACTACTGGAATGCATCCAAGCGGAACGGGCAGCTGTCCCGAACAGGCGGGAACCAGGACTTAGGAACGGTCACGGTTTCGCCGAGACGCTGGTACAGCAGCAGACTGCCACAGCCACCGCACCCGTACAGCCAATCTCAGTCCAGCAAGGTCGCCTCTGGGAATCAGATTGCCTCTAGATCGCAAAAGGAGTACATGGCATGAGCACCCCAGCACAAACCGTGGTCCAGCGGCTCTGGAACTACTGCAATCTGCTGCGCGATGATGGGATGTCCTATGGGGACTATGTCGAGCAGCTGACCTATCTGTTGTTCTTGAAGATGGCTCATGAGCGTACCCAACCGCCCTATAACCAGCCATCACGCATCCCCGCCGAATATGACTGGGTGAGTCTTCTGAAACGGGACGGGGAGACCCGAGACGGCGCAGAGCTGGAGACACACTACCGGCTGACCCTGGAGGCACTCGGGAAACGGAGCGGTATGCTGGGAGTGATATTCCGCAAGGCCCAGAGCAAGTTTCGCGACCCCGTCAAGCTCCGGCGCCTGATTGTGGACCTCATCGGCACCACCAACTGGCTGGAGCTCGGCACCGATGTCAAGGGCGATGCCTATGAAGGATTGCTTCAGAAGAACGCGGAAGATACCAAGAGCGGAGCGGGTCAATACTTCACACCACGTCCGCTCATCCATGCCATTGTGGAGGTGATGCGCCCGCAGCCCGATACCCGTATTTGCGACCCGGCCTGTGGCACTGGGGGCTTTCTGCTCGCAACGCATGACTACATTGCCGGGCACAACCAACTGGACCCAGACCAGAAGCGGCACCTGCGCTATGACGCCCTCCATGGTTGGGAGATTGTAGACGATACCGCCCGCTTGTGTGTGATGAATCTGTTCCTGCATGGTATCGGTGGTGATGGACCAGACGACCAGGTACATATCCATGTGGACGATAGCCTGAACCATAAGCCGGGCGAGAATGAGTACTTCGAGATGGTGCTGACCAATCCACCGTTTGGGCGCAAGAGCAGCGTCACCTATGTGACTGAAGACGGGCGGACTGCCCGAGAGGCAGCAGTCGTCGTGCGAGGCGATTTCTGGGTGAGCACGAGTAATAAGCAGCTGAACTTCGTCCAGCATGTTCGCTCGTTACTCAAGCAGCATGGACGGGCAGCAGTAGTGGTTCCAGACAATGTGCTCTTCGAGGGCGGAGCCGGTGAGACTGCCCGGCGCAAGCTCTTGCAAGAGTGCGATGTGCACACGCTCCTTCGACTGCCGACAGGTATCTTCTATGCCCAGGGCGTCAAGGCTAACGTGCTCTTCTTTGACCGCAAGCCCGCCAGCGAGCGACCCTGGACCGAGCGAGTATGGGTGTATGACTTCCGGACCAACCAAAACTTTACCCTGCGTACTCGCCCGCTCCAGTACGAAGACTTGGCCGACTTCATCCACTGCTACAACCCGGCCAACCGGCACGCCCGGCAGGAGACCGACCGGTTCCACGTGTTCAGCTATGATGAGCTCATGAAGCGGGACAAGGTAAGTATGGACCTCTTCTGGCTGCGTGACGAGAGCCTAGAGGATGCGAGTGGGCTCCCTGCTCCCGATGTGCTGGCGCAAAGCATCGTGGAAGACTTGCGTGCGGCACTGGAGCAATTCACCGCCATTGCTGCTGACCTGGGAGCGGACACCAATGGGACAGGAGACTAGGAAATAATCAGCTGAGCGGCGAGCACGCTTGGCCGCCACCTGAGGGTCATCGCTCCCTCCCTCATGCTATACCGCGGCTGTATCTCGGGTGCGGCTGGTCGGACCGGAGAAGGCGGAAGGAGGGAGCGTCATGAACCAGCAGATGATGGTGTTTGTCAGCCATGCCCACGAGGACGATACCTTCTGCCGCGCCGTCGTGGAGGGGCTGCGGGGAGCGGGCGCCGATGTGTGGTATGACGAGCATAACCTAGGGTCCGGCCAACTCATGGAGGTCATCCAGCGCGAACTCGGGCGCCGACCGATCGTAGTGGTCATCCTCTCCAAGGCCGCCTTCGCCTCATCTTGGGTGCGGCGCGAGGTCGCTTGGGCCTATGAATTGATTGACCGCGACCCGACGCGTCTGATAGTGCCCGTGACTGCTTCGCCCATCGAGCGAGGCGACTTCAACCCTGCGCAAGGCTGGTTATTCTTGCACGACTTCAAGCGCATAGAGGCTCCTGGCATGCAGCCCTACCCGGTTCAGGAAGCAGTTCACCGCCTCCTGCGTGACCTCGCACTGATGCCTATTGATGAAGGTCAGGGTCTCACCACGACCCAAACGACTGAGAGTACTGATGAACTTATCAATCGTGGCAAGGCTCTCTCTTCCTGGCGAGTGGACCTGGCCATTGACTATTTCGTGCGAGCCACCCAACTTGCTCCGAACTCCTTCGATGCCTGGGTCAATCTGGGTCGTGACTACGCTAGACTTGAGCGCTGGCAGGAGAGCCTTACAGCCTTAGACCGCGCATTAGCTCTAAAAGACGACGAGGCCTTTGTATGGTATAGCAAAGGTGCGACACTCCAGGGCCTTCAAAGGTACGAGGAGGCGTTAACTGCCTACGACCGTACCCTTGCACTTGACGAGCGTGATGCTCCTGTGTGGCGTGCAAAAAGCACCGTGTTCGATGGACAGCCCATCAGCTTCGGCTCTGAAGGCTACGAGGAAGCGAGAGCTGCTCGTGACCATATCAGCGCACTTAGCGCGCGGGCTGCTGCTGCCTGGAGCGCGAAAGGTGCTGTGTTCAACCAGCTCGGCCGCTACGAAGAAGCGCTCGACGCCTATGACCATGCGCTGACTAATGGCCCTTCCTATGCTCTTGTTTCTGCCATCTGGCTTGGCAAGGGCGATGCGCTCAATGGCCTGCAGCGGCACGAGGAGGCGCTCTCCGAGCTTAACCGGGTACTGAATCGTGGCAGTACAGCCGGAAGATTGAGGAGCAGGGCAACGGCGCTACGTGGGCTTGGCCGCACCACACAGGCAGAGACAGACGAGCGGCGGGCAAAGTACCTGGGTGGGTAGCAGCTCACGTGCCGGCAGGACGACAGAGCGTGCACTGGGCGAACGAGGCAGTTCTTGGTCAGGTGGGAGGAATAAGCCACAACTGGGATTCACGGCGAGCGAACGGCAGGAGTGCGAACGGCAGAGCAGGGAGGGGCAGAACGGACTCCAGGGCAGCGTAACACAAGAACAGGCCGAGAGATGAAGAAGCACTGGCACGGGAAGGTCAGCAGAAAGGTACGGCAGTCGGCAAGGTGGCCAGAAATGCTGCATACACAAGAACAAGAAGGCGAAAGACGAGCAGACAGCTTGCGTGGACGGCCCATTTTGGCAGTATTTCGGCTGAAATCAGCGACAAAAGCGAGCGAAGCGGACATAGCAGGCAAGATACACAAGAGCGCCAGAGAGGTGAAGATGGCAGAGGGCGGAATACACAAGGACAGTGGGGCAGAGGTGGTGTTTCGGGGGGATTACCAGATGCGAAAGCGAGCGGGCGTTGCAACAAGTGGTGGGGAGTATACTTCCCCCCAAACCCTCTTGACAGAGCTCCATAGAAACGGGTAGAATGTACATAGATACAGATTGTACATATGGAGCAGAGGCTATGAGCGATCACGACAAACGCAGCGACAACCAAGACGAAGATGTCAAACCCGGATCCGGACCGGGGGTAGCTGGCCTGCCGAAGAACTGGTTGACACCGGTAGTGCTTCTGCTTCTCCGGGATTTGAGCTCGTACGGCTACGACCTCATGAAGGCGCTGGCAACCTTTGGGTTTGTCATGCTGAATCCCGGACCGCTGTATCGGATGTTGCGGCAGATGGAGAAAGAAGGTCTGGTGCAGTCCAGTTGGGATACCTCCCGGCAGGGGCCGGCGCGCCGGCTCTATTCCATTACTAAGGCTGGTGAGGAGTACCTCAAAATCTGGGGTAACTCACTAGAGCAGTACCGCACACTGACCGACCGACTACTGGGGCTATATACCCACTGGCCGGATAGAGAGAAGCCGAGCTAATAACAAGCGTCACATCGATTTGAATTGTCAAATCGCGACAGAAGTGTCTACAGGCGGCATGGGTCCGCAAGAAGGGAAGATTCAAAATGGCAGAGCACAAGACTAAGCAGACAGAGGCCAAAGGCAAGAATGAGGGCCAGACGCTGCGTGAGACCGCGTCCACATGGACTGATACCCTCCGTGAGGCCGCTGGAACTATCGCGGACAGTGCGGTAGCCTTGCAAGATCGTAACGTAGAGTATGCGCAGTCCCTGATTGACCAGGGCTTCGAACAGATTGAGAGCCAGACGGCGACGCTGCGTGAAGCGTTTAATAGCTTTGCTGCACAGTCAGCCAAGCGCCGGGCGGCGTTCCGCCATATGGTTCGCGAGGCGATGGCGGCCTCGACGAGCGTCCTGGCTACCCCCAGGAAGTTCTATGAGGAAACGCTGGAGTCGGTCCGAGAGTCAGCCGAGAACTAGACCGGGTCCAAGGCCTACATGAGGCTGGGCCTCACCATACACCAATGAGACCTTAAGAAGACAGACACTCTCCAGGAGGCGCCGGTGTCCCACCAAGTTGCCTCCTGGAGAGTGTCCGCTTTCTTAGTCATCATAGGTCAATAGAGGCCACAAGGATGCTCGAGAGATCAGCCGGTGGCTGATTGCTGGGGCGTCGAAAGGCATACCATCAATGGCATGGATCGAAACAAATCAAATAGATGCCGCTGGAGAGGCCCTGCAGGAGACGGCGGCAGTTGTTAGGCACGGCATGAGGCCTGATCCGGTGATAGTGAGTGCCCGCCTGGGTGCCCTGGCCAGATCGAATACCTTTCTCTGGATGGAGGCCAATCTCAGGGCCTTTGAACATTACAGCCGTAGCCTGCCGCTCGGTCGGCGAGTAACCCGTGCGTCTACACTGCTTACCCTTGCTGCCGATCTGGTCAGTGGCTATGTGTTGCTTGACCAGCGTGGCCGCGTCTGCAAGTCGCTTAACCAGCCAAAGGATTGGGCCTGGCAACACCAGCGAGGCGCGCGCCGTCTACGCGATACCGCTGCCTCACTTGGCGGCACCCTCATCAAGGCTGGACAGTTTGCCTCGACCCGGCCCGACATTCTGCCTGCGGCCTATATACAGACGCTGTCCTCGCTGCAAGATCACGTACCGGCGCAGCCCTGGTCAGTCATGAGACGTACTATTACACGGGAACTGGGACGCCGTCCCGAGGAGATCTTCCGGTGGATTGATCACCGGCCGCTGGCATCGGCTTCAATTGCCCAGGTGCACCGCGCCATACTACATGATGGACGCCAGGTTGCCGTCAAGATTCAATACCCGGGCATCAAGGATGTGATTGCCAGCGACCTTAACATGTTACAGGTAATCGTAGCCGGCGTAAGCCACATCGATCGAGACGTACAACTGCAGCCCATCCTCGACCACCTGAAGCAGACGCTACCGTTGGAACTCGATTTCAGTCGCGAGGCGCGCGCAATGACGGCCCTAGGGGCGGCATTACAACATCGTTCGGATGTAATCATTCCAGAGGTGATCTGGGAACTCTCTACTCCTCATCTGCTTACTATGGACTTTATCGAAGGAATCAAGATCACCAATCTGCCGGCGCTTGCCGAGGCTGGCGTGAATCCTCATGACGTAGCTACCTTGCTGAATGATGTCTATGCCGAGCAGATGCTTCGCCTCGGCTGGTTGCATGCCGATCCACATCCTGGCAACTTGCTAGTGAAGGCTGGACCCACTGGACCTCAACTGGTACTGCTTGATCATGGACTCACCGTGGAGCTGTCGCCTACCCTGGTTGGGGCGCTGCAGGAGATGGTGCGAGCACTTTATGCCGGTGATCTCACACGCCTGGCTGACGCGCTACGGCAGGCGGGAATGCCGCTTGACGCCGATGTGGATATCGCCACTCTGCTGCAGATTGTTGGAGTGCTGCTGGATCGGCCAAAGGATCAGGACGAGGATGAGCAGCAGGATCAGAACAACGCGTTGGAGATTGGGCAACGCCTGGGCCAGGGGATAGGCTATATGCCGGTCGATCTGATTCTGGTTGGACGGGCGCTGGGCTTGCTGGACGGCGTCACCAAGCAGCTCGACCCTGAACTGCAGGCGTTGGAGATAATTGCGGGCTATGTCGAGCCGCACGAAACTCCGCAGGTGACCACGGGCGCAAACTGATGCCGTTCCCCACCACTCCGGCTTGGCGGAAGATCTGCCTTGCGCGTGGAAATGCGCCATTTCCGTCGAGAACAGGACAGTGTGGCTATTGTACTAGGTTACTGCCGGAAAATACAATCAGGCAATCAAGAAGCATACAGTAGGAGAGAAAGGGAATACGTGCGTGCCTACCGACGACATGGCCATGACGGTAATAGAACAAGAGGCTGACAAATCGATAAGACGAATTGAGATCGATGGTGTCTGGTATTTCAGCGTGATTGATGTGATTGCTCTGCTAACTGATACCCAGCGTCCCCGCAAGTACTGGTCCGACTTGAAGGTGTCGATGAGTTCAAAGGAGGGATGGTTTGAAGTGTCCGCAAAAATCGGACAGTTGAAGCTGACCGCGCCTGATGGCAAGGAACGCATGACCGATGCCGCCGACACCTCAACCATTCTTCGCATCATTCAGTCCATACCATCTCCCAAGGCGGAGCCTATAAAGCAGTGGCTGGCGAAGATTGGAGCGCAGAAGCTTGAAGAGATGTCTCCAGTGCCACTGGGTTCCTCCATTCAAGAGGCATGGAAAGCAAAACCCACCGACGACGATGACTTTGTGGGGTGGGCGGACTTCCTGGAGAGAATGGCAGTTCTCTATCGCCGTCAGGCACACGTCGAATCGCGACTTCGATTTGTCGAGAGTACTACGGCCGCTCATACCGAGCAATTGGACTCCATACGGTCCCGGCTGGAAGAACTGGAACACGAGCCTCGTATGTTACCGGAACTTTTAGAGCGGTTAGGGCCGGCGAGGCTGACGCCAGAGCATCAGGTTCAGGTTAAGAGGTGGGCGCTGGAGCTACATAATCTGGCTGGGTGGTCCTACCGCACGATCTATGATGACCTGTACACAGATTTTCACGTCGCCAGGTTCGGCGATATCCTGGAGACTGATTGGGAACAGGTGGAAAATTGGTTCAAGCAACACATTGAGGCAGCCGATAAGGGACGTTGAATTTCTCCCCTGCAGACGTAGCGAGGCCATACCGCTTCGCAGAGCCGATGGTACAACAACTGACAACTCATTCTCATAGTAGTACGTACATGGGATAGGCAGCAGTGCTACCCTACCCATGGTGTGCAATTTCTGCCATACTGATACAAAGTCGATGCAGGTCGCCGCAAACCTTTGTCACGATGTGCTACTTAGAAGAAAGGTTTGGCCGTCGTTTCTCGGCCGAGACATTTCGTTATGCGCTCGTCACATATGCTCTCCTCACAATCGGCTCATACTTCTTCTTATTCCGGCCTAATCGATGCAGCTGGGGTACCCGCCTACGCCGTCGAGAGACACGAGGCCAGCGTGCTCGGCTATCGGATGCGCTATCTGGTGGCGGGCGCGGGCGAACCAGTGCTGCTCTTGCATGGGTTGGCCGACTCCAGTGACACCTGGAGGAGCATTCTGCCCGGCCTCGCCCGCCGGCACCGGGTCTTCGCCCCCGATCTCCTGGGATGCGGCGAATCTGACAAGCCGCGCATCAACTACTCACTATGGGCGCTTGCTACATACGTACGCTATTTTCTTGACGCGGTTGGCGTCGAGAAAGCCGACATGGTAGGCCATTCTCTCGGCGCAGGTCTGGCGCTTCACCTGTTTTTCCAGTACCCTGAGCGGGTGAAGCGGCTGGCGCTGCTGGCAGCCGGCGGTATGGGACGTGACTTACCTCTAAGCCTGCGCCTCTGCACTCTGGCCGGCTCCTCTCCGGTGCTGGGAGCTTTGCTAGCATCGCGACACGGTAATCACCCGCTGGCTCGTAGCGGACGCTTGATCTTGCGCCGTATCTGGCCGTCTACCGCAGTTGCCGACCAGCGCGGTGCCGACCATGGCTCGGTAGACCTGTCAGGCAGGCGCCCAGCCGGCAGAGACGCCGGCGACGAGGTGCGAATGGCGGATGAGGAGGACGATATTCTGGAGAGGCTACGGGATCCTCAGGCACGCGAAGCCTTTCTGGCGATGCTACGCAGCGTGGGCGATATACGAGGACAGCATGTTACCGCGCTCGATCAGCTCCACCGTATTCGGGCACCGGTGCTCTTGATCCATGGTAGAAGGGACACCACCATTCCACTCTCACATGGAGAAGCGGCCCAGAGCCAGCTTGCTGAGGGAAATCTGGAAGTGCTGGAAGATTGTGGGCATTGCCCGCATCGTGAGGCGCCCGCACAGGTGCTGGGGCTGCTGGAGCGGTTCTTTAGTGCTCCAGCCGTGCGGGGGTGAAGGCAGACCAGCAAGGAGGAGCGGCGGATGGACAAACACGTCACGGTGGTACAGGGGGACATCACGGAGCAGGCGGTTGGAGCCATAGTCAACGCGGCCAACTCCTCGCTGCTGGGTGGTGGTGGGGTAGACGGCGCCATTCACCGAGCTGCCGGTCCCCGGCTTCTAGAGGAGTGCCGCCAACTTGGTGGATGCCCCACCGGCGAAGCTCGCCTCACCTCGGGTTACCGCTTACCTGCCCACTATGTCATTCACACCGTTGGACCGAGCTGGCGCGGTGGAACTCATGGCGAAGCGGAATTGCTGGCGTGCTGCTATCGCAATAGCCTGGAGCTGGCTCGGGCTCACAGCATCGCGAGCATAGCCTTTCCGGCTATCAGTACCGGCATCTACGGCTACCCACTTACGGAGGCCGCACGTATCGCAGTAGACGAAGTACAGCGCTTCATTGCCGGCAACGACACACCGGCCTGGATTATTTTTGTCTGCTGGAGCAACGAGGCCTACCGGACGTATCTCGACCTGTTGGAACCGCAAGAGCAATAGGTCGAGACGGCGGTGCAGTACAATATCCAGTACAACGCATTTCTCGTTAGTTTTTTTGTGCTAAACGGAAGGAACAATGCCATGCAGGACTGGAAGAATGACCGCGTCGCATCAGCGGAGCGTGGCGAGAATCCGATGGTGATGGCACATATGAGAAGTGGTTTCGCAGTCATTGGAGATACCCAATTCCTGCCGGGCTACAGCGTATTATTAGCTGCGCCGACGGTCGAGTCGTTGAATGATCTCAATCTGGAACAGAGAGCCCAATTTCTTCTAGACATGACTCTGCTTGGCGATGCTGTAGCCGAAGCCTGTAAGCCGGTCGCGCGGATCAACTATGGGATTACAGGCAATAACCACCGCTATCTCTTGGCGCACATCTTTCCGCGCTATGATCAGGAGCACGTCGAATACTTCAGGCAGTCGCCTTTCAACTATCCAAGGGAAAAGTGGTACGCTCCCCAGTACCACTATAGCGATGCTCAGCATGGCGACTTGCGCAAGCGGATCACCGAGTTCTTACACGAGTACATGCGCCAAGCCAATGCACTTCCCGAGTGAGGCCCCCTGGGGCGGAAGCGACTCGGGCCAGTCCACTAGAAGAGTGATAACTGTTGTGGGTCTTCGCGAGAGCTATCAGTCGAGCTCTCCGCCAGCGACCCAATCTTGCCCAGGGCGGCCAGCCGGTGCGCCTCGGCCAGTGCTGCCGGAAGCGCGTGCTTGAAGTCACTTACGACCGTCTCACGCAACTCCTCGCGGTGTAATGCGGCGGCAGGATTGTACATCGCCACCACGATCCGTCCACGTGAGACTTTAGCCTGCCCATGTATGCTCGAAATCTTCGCACCTGGAAGCAGGCGGGCCAGCGCGCCGCGTCCCAGCGCGACCAGTACCAGCGGGTCTATAGCGGCAATCTGGCGAGTAAGATAACCGGCGCAGGCGCCAATCTCCGCTGGTGTCAGCTCTCGACTCCCAGGTACGCGATGCCGTACCATGTTGGTTAGATAGATCGCCTCGCGATTAAGTCCAGCCATTTCCAGTAATTCATCGAGAAACTTGCCCGAGGGTCCGGAGAAAGGGTAGCCTCGCCGGTCGTCATAAGCACTTGGCGCTTCACCTACCAGCATTACCTCAGCCCGAGGGTTACCGCTACCGGGAACCGCCTGCCTGGCTCCAATGTACAAGTCGCAACGCTGACAGCGTTTTACCTCCTCCGCTATCACATCAAGTTGTCTTTGTGCCACATCCTTCACATCGTTCATCGCATACTCCTTGTTCAGGCTAGCCAGGCAGCAGGTTTATCTGTCCGCACGGATGTCGGGAGCCAGCGTCAGGTTAATGAACAGGTCGCAACTCTGGCGCAGTATCCTGGCGGCTGAGTCATCGAAGGCAGCGGCCTCCACGCGCACTCCTCGATCCGAGCAGTACTCAAGCAACGGCAGAAAGTCGCTGTCACCGCTAACCAGTGCGACAGTGTCCAGCGCGCCGGCATCCACCAGGCGGACGATATCCATACAGAGGTCAAGGTCCAGGTCGGCTTTCTTGGCGCCGCTGGAGAATGTCTTGTAGTTCTTAGTGGTGATTCGATAACCCATTCCCGTTACGGCCACCAAAAACGATTGATCAGCGCCTGGATCAGGGTTGGTTGGTGCATAGGCATGTGCCCGTATCAACAGGCGGTTGCCACGCAAGAACTCCAGTAGCTTGCCAAAGACACTGTTGATCCGCAAGCTGCGCGACGAAAAGAGGAGATTGGCCACATCCACGAAAATGCCTACTCGTTCAGTGGATGCGGAAGGAGGGAACATCACCGTCATGCTGGGTGGATACTGCTGGCGTCGCATCTCGGTCAGCAGGCGGTCGGTCTGTTGAGCAATGGCGGTAGCGACAATGTTGGCAAGTTGATTGGAAGACATAGGTGGGGTATCGGTACCGCGCTCAGTGCGGGTGGGGCGTGGAGCATAGACGTCGCGAGCCTGGCTGGCCACCCCACGTGGCTGGGGGCCGAAACCTCGGGCAAAGGTTGGTGCCGGTGCGCCGAAGGGGCTGTCCTGCTGGCGTATGTTCTGTTGTGCAGTCGAGATATCCCACGAAGGTTGCCCACCCTGTGGCGCTGGCAGAGTGACCGGAGATACCGGCTGAGATTGCGGCAACTGGGTGGAATTGGGAGGTTGAGCGTGAGAGGTAGCAGGATACGGCTGCTCGAACGCGCCGGTATAGTTCTCCAACTGATCGTGGCTGGTATAGCGGTCGTGGCCGGTATAGTGGTCAAAGGCTGGGCTAGGCGAAGTCACTCGCCGTGCTGGCTCGCTCACATCCGGTAAAGCACTGGGCCATACGGAGCCGGCGCTTGAGGCTTCGGCAGCTTCCGTGGATTCTGGTGTCTCCACAGCAGTGGTACGTGGCGTGCGTCGCCGCCGCCGCCGCCTGCGGGTGCTTGCGGCAATGCCCTCACTCTCGCCGTTCTCGGGCTCGCCGCTCTCGGGCTCGCCGCCCTCGCTCTCGCTGGTCCGAGCTTCTGGGATCTCCTCCGCCTGACCGTCGAGTTCAGGGACTTCATCCAACTCTGCTGTGAGCTCGCGGCTGCCGCTCTCCTCCGATACTTCAGCTTCGCCCCTTGGCTGAACTCCATGCTGCGTATCGCGGAGACCAAGTTCTGAAAGTATATCGTCAGCGGTAGTGTGAGTATAGGGGCGCTCAGTCCGCGGTGTAAAGAGATTGAAAGATTCCTCCATAGCCGGAGGCACTGGGGTGCTCGTAGGCTCCGGTGCGGCTGGCACCTCGACCTCGGTGATTGGGGTGAGAGGAGAACGCATGCCGCTGAGACGTTCCGGGCGAATCGCGGGAGCCAGGGAGGAGCTCTCGGCGGCGGCGGCGCGTCGATCAAAACGATAGCGTCTGCTGGCAGTGGGTTCAGCCGAATCGGCTGGCGTTTCCAGTAACTGCTCTCTTACCTGGCCTGGCCTGGTGGGGATGCCGGTGGTTGGCTCAGTCAGGACTGGTACCGGCTCGGGCAATGCAACGGTTGCCGGAGTGATGGGACCGGCTCCGGAATCTTGGGTTATTTCAACTGGGTGGGTAACTGTGCCATTAGCTGCGGCCTCTCTCATGGGCTCGGTTTCGGCAGTCTCGGGAGTGGCTGCCACGACCAAGTGTACTTCCCCTTTCTTTCTGCGTCCATTGCGCTGGCTCCTGGAACGCGGACGCTGAGGGGAGGCAGAGGGAGCCGCAGAAGCGGGCGAAGACGGCTGGGCAACCGAAGGTGCCGGCGGCGTCTCGCCGGCTGCCGGTTCGCTGGACTTAGCCTGGTTAATGCGGCTGGATCTAGGAGCTCGCGACGTACTTGGCGGCTTCGAAGCGGCCGATTTGGTTGGGAGATCACGTGACGTCTCAACAATAGGTGTCGCGGCTGCGGCGATGTTGTCGGGCTGAGTTGCAGCGGGCTTGGGGCGCGAAGAGCGCCGATAACGGCGCTGCGGTGAAGCTTTGACTGGCGTCTCGCCGTTGGCGGAGCCTTCAGGCGCCGCATTGGTTTTCGAGGTAGATTGGTTCATTTTGTCTCCTACTCTCCTACCGTATCAGGAGCGTGGAGATGGTGACATGAGGAGGATTGGAGCACGACGGCCGTCACGAGTTCTAGCTGATTGATTATGCCGGTCAGGCAGCTTACGGGCAAGGCACTTTCCGCCTGCTCGAGTTGGCTTTACTTGCTCCAGCTGTTAAAGATAGGTGGCAGCTGGAGCCGCCAGAACAATCTACTTTCACACTTTGCCTATTCGTCCCTAGTCGTTGACCCCACACCCTCAACCCGTTGCCACATCCCCAGGTATTCCACCGTCCAGCGGAACTACTCTTGATACTGTAACTTGTACACATAAATATAATGTTCAACTCTTGCTGTCCCGCTCTCCTTAACGCTCTGCCCTGATATTCGCGCTTCCCGGAGGCATCAGCCGCCGCGTCGTCGCAGCGCTAGCTAGCTAGCTACGCCGTGAGCGCTCCGGGGTAACGGTGTCAGAAGCAGTTGCGCGAAAGCGACGCGGAACCAGCTTGGTGCCGAAAGCTGGTAAGGCCGCCGGCAGGAACGGAGCATCTGTCTGCTTGGTTTCAGTCTTCGCTTGTAAAGGGTCATCTTGGCGTGTGGGCGCTGGAGTCTCAGCCGGCCGAACATTTAGTTTCAGCCAAACAGTTACAATTCGCTGGATCGCTGTAAAGGTACTGGTCACTGCCAGGAAAGCAAGCGTCCACACCAGCCAAGATTCACCGCCAATTATCAGGCCGGCCGCCAGCAGGAGTACCCGTTCAGGCCTTGCCATCAAACCACTTTTCAAGGTCATGCCCAGGCCCTCGGCTCGGGCGCGGGCGTAGCTGACCATAAGGGAGCTAAGCGCGGCGATGTAAGCCAGGGCCACGATCCAGGTGCGCAGTGTTGATGCGTGAATGGAGAGCGCGAAGAGGATCACACCAAGCAACACAATGCCTTCGGAATAACGATCTAGCGTGGAATCCAGGAATGCGCCAAAGGTCGTCATCTGATTCCGTATGCGGGCAAGTGCGCCATCTACCATGTCAAAGAGACCGGCAAAAAGTAGCATTACTCCGCCTATGCGCAGGTTTCCGGAGGCAATAATCGCCGCTGCGACCGCATTCAAGAGCAGACCGAGCAGTGTTGCCATATTCGGAGTCATGCCGATCTTTGCCAGAGGCGTGACAATCACCTCCGCAACCGTACGTGCATATTGTTGAATACGTGGACCGAACATGCTGCTCCTCAATCCGAGTCACTTCTATTGTATACTATCGTGTGAGGCCAGCCTAGTGGCACGCCTCTCCCCTCTTTGGAGGGTATCTTTTCATGTAGAGTGCGCCAGCAGACGCTGCTGTGCGCCGGCTGCCCGCTCCTCTATTATCTCGTGATAGTAGGCTTCTATCCGGCGTCCGACCCGCTCCCAGCTGAACTCCTCCGCCCGCTGGCGCCCCTTGGCAGCCAGACGTTCGCGGGCTGGCTCATCTCCGAGCAGATTGCAGATTGCCCAGGCCAATTGTTCATGCTTGCGCGGTGGAACCAGTATGCCGTCCACCTGATCGCGAATTACTGCATGGAAGCCGGGAATATCCGAGGCAACCACCGGCCGGCCGGCTGCCAGAGCTTCAAGGAGTACTATACCCTGGCTTTCGCCTCCGGTGTTAGGTGCACAAAAAACGTGGGCTGTGGCATAGATTGCCGGCATCTTCTCTACTGGCACGCGACCGGTGAAGATGACGTCACGCCAGCCGGCCCGCGCTACTATCTTCTGAAAGGCTGAGCGAAGCTGCCCTTCGCCGGCGATGATAAAGCGTGTGTTGGGATAATGCTCACGAATATGCGGAATGGCGCGGAGCAGATACTTTGCCCCTTTGCGACGCTCGATTCGACCAAGGTATAGGATATTCAGCTTGCCGTCCATGAATTCCGGCAGGGGAGCGGCATCCGGGCGGAAATGCGCTACATCTACGCCGTTGGGGATGATGCGATAGTCCCCAGGGAAAAAGTGGGCCACGAAGTCACGTGCCGGCACCGAGACCGCGATCCGCCCCTGTAACCGGCGAAAGTATCGACCCAGAAATGGCTTAGCCGACGTGTAGGCCCATTCACTTGTCGAGGTTAGACCACGACGAGCATAAGCGTGGAAAGTGCCGACATGTACTGCACCCGAGGAATGAGCGGAATTCAGCACCGTGAGCGGCAACGATGACGCAAACGGCTCATGCAGGTGTAAGACATCAAACTGCTCACGCTGTAATAGAGAACGAATATGTCCATATACATCCGGTGCCACAGCAACGCGGGCAATTGAGCCGTTCACTCGGAGAGGCGCGGCCCAGCCGAGACGGTAGATGCCGTACTCCACCTGCCGCGCCTCGGGGCCCGTGGCCGGGGTGAGGATTCGGACCGTATGCCCGTAGGTGCGAAGTTCGGTCGCTAGATGGGTGATATGATCTTTTACACCGCCTGGGTAACTCCAGTCGTAGGGTGAAACCAAACCTATCTTCACGAATCCTGCCTTTACGCTAGCCAAATTCCACGTGACTAAGCCGTTCGAGCCATCCGGATTCGGCGGCGTGGCTCCTTTAGCGATTCGCGCTCGTGGGTAGCCATACCACCATATTTGATACGGTGGGAGACGAATGCGATATAATCGCGTGTTCGCCAGAACGTACCAATTGGTGCCGTCTCGCATTTCAAGATCGAGGTCCGCAACTCCTCGGCGGTCCGTCCGGTGAATATGGTGCGAGCGCACCCAACTGCGGTTGGAGTGTGGGCATCACTTCCCCCGGTCTCTGCCCAATGGTATACTCCGCGTGCCAGCGACATGGCTAGCTGCGAGGAACCAATGCCGGCAAAACTGCCATTGAGCGTCTCAATGCCGTCCGGATGCACTTCGGGCTGTGCCAGAAGTCGATTCATAACCGAGCGCTGCACACTATGTCGGAAGACCCTATTGAATGGATGGGCAACGACGGCAATGCCCCCCTGCCCATGTACCTGCTCAATGCTGCGTTCAATGCTCTGCCCAGGAGCAACCGGCTCGCGCAGGAACAGTGCCAGCAAGTGGCCTTCTCGCGTGCTAATCTCTTCGCCGACTATCACCTCAAAACGGTAAGAATGCTTCTTCTCTAGCAGATCACGTGCGCGTAAGGCGCCTTCGATGGTATCGTGGTCGGTAATAGCTATGACATCTAGTGAGGTGTGGTTCTCAGCAAAGTCGAGAACCTCTTCCACTGTGCCGGTACCATCGCTATGATTGGTATGCATATGCACATCAGCCAGACCACGATCGTTGGTTTTCGCGGTTATGATGGCTCCAGGTGCGAGTTGCTGTGTCTGGCTTGTATGGTCTTCAAATTCTATATCGCTAATGGTCAAACTTTGCCTCACTACTCTTTGCGTTGCTTCTGCCACCGCCAGCTCGTTGCGTCATCGCGGAGTCATTTGCATTGTATGCTACTGGAGTTCTGCTGTCTACAAGGGCGCGACTTGCCAATCCCGGAATGATTGGCGGTAAAAAACGAAAGGTCAATGTGTATCCCAGATAGGCGAGAGCGTTGCTACCCACTGTTCGGGATGCTGCTCGATCACCGGTTCCATGGCGTGAAGGAACCGGTATTGAGCATGCGCTGCCAGATCGCTTGAGCGTGCGCGAGTAGCTGTCGGAGTCGAGGCCGGGGATGGGCGCGCGCCGCCACTCGCGCGGTAGGCCTCCCCGGTGCCATCCCTTTCATCGGCGCTCGAGCCCCATTCAGAGCCAATGTCCAGCGGAATGAACCCGCCGCAGGACCGCCCAGGTCCTTCGCGCCAGGAGTACGCCAAAAGCACCGGTGCGCCGCTCTTAAGCGCCAGCGACATCGCTCCGGTCGGCATCTTGGCCGGTTCACCAAAGAATGGAATCTCAGCGCTGGCTCCAAGTATGTAGCGATCGACGAGAAACGTCACAACCTCGCCACGTTTGAGAGTGTCAAACATCTCGCGCACTGAATCCCGGCTATCGGCAGCCAGTATTCGCACGTTGTGATGCTGGCGGAGCTTACAGAACAGCTGGAAAAGCCGCTCTGGCTGCATGCGTTCCACCGGAGCGGTCACCTTATAGCCGAGGGCGCCGAGACGCGAAGCGGCAAACTCGAAATTGCCAAAGTGGCCGGAGATCAGGATCACCCCACGCCCCTGGGCCATCGCCGCATCGTAGACTGCCTGGTTTACAATCGTCCAGCCCGCTTTCATTTCAGTATCGGAGAGACTGGGTCCGCGGAAGAAGTCCAGATAATTGAGCGCCGCATGCTGGAAAACCCCACGGGTAGCCCAGTACAATCTAGCGGGATCATTGGCGAGCGTAGGCACATGCCGAAGGTTCCGTTGGACCTGTTGCCCCGTGGTTCGGGCAAATGCCCAGACGAAAAAGCTTGCGAAGCTCACCACTGGACGTGAGATCCTGATGGGAATGAGCGGTATAATCACCGCGGCTGAGCGAAAGATCCGATATTTCAGCATGCCACTTTCACCCCCTATTCCGCTGTGAAGAAGCGACTGGAGTATCAGCCTGGCTGGCGGAAGCGTCCTTTGTCTCTAACACAATCTTCTTGTCATGGGCCTGCGATGGCCAGAACCGCCGGAACATTGCCCACTGATCAGGTCGTTCCCGGATCTGGACTTCGAGCGCATCGAACATACGCTGTGTCAGTTGCGTGGCGTCGGCCTTGCGATCGCGGGTGGGTTCAGGCCATATGATTGGTCCAGCGCCGAAATAGTAGGTCGTAGAATAGTCTTCGTCATAGATACAGTATCCGGGAAGAATGGCGGCGCCGGATTTAAGCGCGATCTGTGCGATACCACCCGGTACCCAGCACTCTCGACCAAAGAATTGGATTGGAACTCCTTCTCCAGGCGATACCGGCCTATCTACGGCGACCCCTACTACCCCATTCTCTTGCAGTATGCGTAGAATCTGTCGAGGGGTCTTCTCGATGCGCAGAACCTCAATGCCGAGTTGGCGTCGCTGTTCCTGCCACATGTTGTCCATGCGGGGATCACTCAAGGTTTCCACAATGAGATGAACGGGGCAATAATTGGCGACAGCGATGGCAGCCACGTCGTACGCGCCAAAGTGAGTCGAGACAAGGATCACGCCTTTGCCGGCTTCGCGTGCCTTATCTACCAGTGCGTAAGAGCCGGGCGGTGGAATGGTGTCTTTTAGCCGCGCGACAATCGCCTCGCGTGTGGTATTGGGGATGTAGATGAAGTCCGAAATATAGCGGCCAAAATTGCGCCAAGATATGCGGGCCAGCCGGTGTGCTTGTGGATCACTGCTCGAGGTGCCGAGAATTTGGGCCATATTCTCGATAGTGAAACGCCGTTTGGAAACCCAGCCATAGTACACCAGGATGGTAATACTGCCTGCGATGGCCAGGCGAGCTTTGCGCGGTACCTTGCCCGCCAGCCAGCTTGCAAATCGTATGAGATAGTAGGCCATCCTATTCCCCCATGGCCTGCTTTCGCAGGCTTTTGCGGTCGATACCGATTGATACCCGGACATACCCTCCCTGTAACTTCGGGAGGGGTCCAGTACCTGGCTCAGGTGTGGTTAGTTGTTCGTCAAGTCATGCACGGCCAATGGCTCCACGTGTCCGTTGGATTGAGTCGCCTGATCCTCTTTGAGACCCTGGCCACCATGAGCAAACTCACGGATGAATTCTTCCGTCATCAATCGTGCCTGCTCGTCGGTATACTGGATAGCCGGAGATTTCATGAAGTAGGCTGAGGGGCCCAGCAGCGCGCCGCCTACGCCGGCATCCTTCGCTAGCTTGGTGCAGCGAACTGCATCGATTACTACGCCAGCGGAATTGGGAGAATCCCAGACCTCCAGTTTAAGTTCAAGGTTGAGCGGCACGTCCCCAAAAGTGCGGCCTTCGAGACGAATAAACGCGAACTTGCGGTCGGTCAGCCAAGGCACGTAGTCGCTGGGACCAACGTGGACGTTGGTGGCGCCAAGGTCATAGTCAAGCTGGCTGGTTACGGCATTGGTCTTAGAGATCTTCTTGGATTCAAGTCGCTCTCGTTCAAGCATATTCATGAAGTCGGTATTGCCACCTACGTTGAGCTGGTAGGTGCGCTCCAGTTTGACTCCGCGCTCACGGAAGAGGCGTACCAGGGTACGGTGCACAATGGTGGCACCAACCTGGCTCTTGATATCGTCGCCGATAATGGGTAGACCGGCTTCCTCGAAGCGCGTGCGCCAGAACTGCTCGCGGCCAATGAAGACCGGTATGCAGTTGACGAAACCGCAGCCTGCCTGCAGAACCTGTTCTACGTACCACTTGGTGGCGGTTTCACTTCCTACCGGTAGATAGTTGACCACGACATCCGTGCCCGTCTCTTTGAGTACTTTGATGATATCGGCAGTTGAGCCGGGTGCCTTGGTGATAACTTGGGAGAGATATTTGCCGAGACCATCGTGTGTCATGCCGCGTACAACCGGGACCTTCTTGACCGGGACATCGGTGAATTTGTACGTATTGTTCTGGCCGGAGAAGATTGCCTCGCTGAGATCCTTACCCACCTTGGTAGAATCAATGTCAATCGCGGCGGAGAATTCGATATCGTTGATGTGATAGCCGCCCAGGTTCACGTGCATAAGGCCAGGAATGAAATCCGCTTCGGCGGCGTCCTTATAGTATTCGACGCCCTGTACCAGTGAAGAGGCACAGTTACCTACTCCGATAATTGCCACACGGACCTTGTCTTTAGCCACTCTGTCAGACCTACCTTCTTCATACCTGTAATACTCAACATATGGGGTTACCGGCTGCTGCCGGTACTACGTCGTAGAGGCCTGCACCGAAGTGTGGCGGCCTCTTGCCAGCCTCAGCCTAGCTTTGCGGAGTAACGCTGAGCGTGCTCGTCTCTGTATTCGACAGCGCAGTTGGCAGCGCTACCGGAGTGGAGATAATGTCGCTAAGCATCCGCAGACAACGCTGATAGCTCGCGCGGTCGACCGAACAATGGACCTGCCTGCCTGTTCTTCGAGTACGCACTAGACCGGCGCGGCGCAGAATGTTCAGGTGCCACGAGACCAGCGGCTGGCTGATATAGCGGCCGTTGGCCACGAGAATCTCAGCCAGGTCGGTTACGGTTATCTCTCGGCAACCGGCGAGCACATGCAGGATATCCAGGCGATGGACATCGCCCATCGCCTTTAACATGCGCTTAAGCTCGAGATATTGGTGCCCAGTAACTACATCATCCGTCTCGTCCATGTGCCCCTCTACTCAATACGGATACTTCAACATGCGCTATATTAACATGCGCTATATTAACATGCGCTATATAAATATCCGCTTATATATATAACGCGAACCAGGTTTTCTTGTCAAGCGGTGCGGCAGATTTTGACGAAGATTTTACATTGAGGTGGAGATTCAACCCGCTAACTATGTATTTGTTGCTCGCCGATTTCTACGCTGCAGCAGGTGTCACAAGCGCGCACGAATGCAGTTCCTTTGCGTAAGCGCAAGGTGCCGGCAGTGCGTAGACCGCCGTCTCCGCAATGGGGGCACGGGTAGATCGGCACCATGGTGGTATCCTGTATGGGGTTAAACGTTGGGCGCAACATCACATTGAGTAGTGTTTCACATTTGAGCTGCATAAGCGCGTAGGCGGCACGCCAGGCTGGCTCCATGTCGGTGGAGTTTTCATCACCAGGTGAGCAATCAGAGTTTTGCCCAGGATCGCCTGACCCGGCGCCACTATTGCTCCGATGTGGCGGTGGTGGGATTGAGTCTCTCATCTCCCATTCCTCGTCGGCGTCTCGCTCGCTCTGTTCCATTATCCCGGCGCTCCTCTCTTGTTGGATGCTCCGCTGTGGCGAACTGGCAGTGTAACGCAGGGGCATCTATCTCTGGCGTTGCGCAGAAGGTGTGCCATATTGCAAAGAAACTAGACAGTACCAGCGACCTGGGCTTCTGGTACAATGCGTAGACATCGTCTTCCACAGTGGAGGTGCCAGGACGACAGCGCCGTGGCACTGTTAGAGACCGATAGTTGCTTATCGTGGAGTAACCTTTCATGTATGCCTCGATTCTTGCCGGCGGCAGCGGCACACGTCTGTGGCCGCTCAGCACCAAATCGTCTCCCAAGCAATTCTTGCGGCTGCCTGGACCTAATACCCTGCTTCAGGAGACTGTCGTGCGGGTGGCTCCGCAGATTCCAGTGGACAATGTGTACGTCGTGACCAACTGGGACTATCGTGATTCTGTTGCCGCGCAACTACCGAATATGCCCTATACCAATATTATTGCCGAGCCCACTGGACGTGGCACCGCGGCTTCCATCGGGGTGGCAGCGGCACTGATTGCCGCACGCGATCCGGAGGCGGTTATGGCCTCGCTCCATTCTGACCATGCCATAGGCGATGTTGCGCAATTTCGCACTGCTATCACCTTTGCCGAGCAGGTCGCGATGCAGGGCTATTTGGTGACTCTGGGCATCCAGCCAACGTACCCTGAGACCGGTTATGGCTATATACGCTATGGGGAACCATTTATGCACTTGAATGGGCTGGCCGCCCATCTCGTCGATGCATTTGTGGAGAAACCAGGACGTGAGATCGCCGAAGAGTACCTTCGATCGGGCAACTACGTCTGGAATTCCGGCATCTTTGTGTGGCGTGTCGACCGTATTCTCCAGGAGCTGCGCAGTTATGTACCAACAGTTGCCGACGTACTTGATGAGATTGGTATCGCGGCCAGGGCAAGCGATGGACGCATGACTCCAGAGGTGGAGCAGGTCATGGCGTTGGCCTGGCCGCGCCTCGAGGAGAGTGTCACCATCGATACCGGCGTGATGGAACACGCTCAGCAAATCGCCGTTATTCCCATCTCGGTTGGCTGGAACGATATTGGAACCTGGGCTTCGGTTGCTACACTCTTCGAACCTGATGAAGCTGGCAATGTTACCATTGGAGTGGCACCAGAGCGGCACTTTGGGGTTAGGACCAAGGATACGTTGATTTATAGTACCAGCGACCGGGTGATTACCACGGCAGGCGTCGAGGGGCTGATCATAGTGGACACTGGTGATCAGCTACTGATTTGTACCAAAGACCAGGCTCAGCTGGTTAAGGAGATTGCCGAGCATATGCAGACACAACATGTCGAGCCACCCACAGAGTAAGTCTGAGCATTACTGTCTCCTCTCTCCGGGCGGAGAAGCAGTGTTCATGTCGAGAATTGAGGGCGGAAATATTCCCAATGAACTATCAAACCGATGCTATGCTCGAAGCGCGCATCACCCAGACCCTGTTTGAGCTTGCGGCAATCCCCAGTGTCTCCGGAGGCGAGTATCGCGTACGCGAGTACATTCTGGGCCGGTTACAAGCACTACCTTTGGCGGTTAC
>JBKQTH010000413.1:0-10948 GCA_052143275.1 Ktedonobacterales bacterium
AATCAGAATCACCGTTAGGTTGAGATACCCATAGAAAGGGCAAGGTCAGTTCGGTTTGGACCAATAAGCACTAGCATAAGTCACCTTTGGCCCAATAAGCGGCGCATAACCGGCCCAATAAGCGCCAAATAAGGGGCCAAAATCGGCCATTTTGGGTGCAATGAGCGTCGAAATCTACAGTTGTTGTGTAGTTTTTGCCGCTTATTGGGCCCCAGGCAAAATTAATTGGGCCAGTTTGGCAACGCTTATTGGGCCAGAGTTGAGCTTCCAGCAGGAACAGATTCGTTCCTGCTGGAACTCTTGTTATGACGCCTCGTCAACAGCTCCTTGCTTCTCTTATACCAGCCGGCCAATCTGGCCGCCGTAGTTGGCCGTGTTCGCGCCAAACCACAGCGTGTGGTCGGGGCCGACGCACATGGTGGCCGCATCAAGGTCGCCCGGCAGCGGGAACTCGCTTACGGCGCCAGCCACTGTGATCCGCCCGATGTTGTGCAAGAACTCCGTGTACCATAGTGCGCCATCCGGCCCCGCCACCACGGTGGTCGGCGTCTCGCTATTCTGTGCGAGGGGGTAGTCGTGGAATGCGCCGCTGGTTGTCATGCGCGCGATCCGTCCTTGGTCGCCATCGTAGCCGCTCTCCGCGAACCACAGCGCATGGTCCGGCCCGGTCGTGATACCGCCAAGAGCCCGCCCAAAGAGCTGGGAGGTGGTGGGTGTATGGAACTGCGTGATGCTTCCGCTGGGCGTGATCCGGCCCACCTGGTTCCCCTCCGTTTCCGTGAACCACACGGCCCCATCTGGCCCTGCCGTCAGATACCATGGCTCGGCAGTGGTCTTCGGCTCTGTGGGAACGGTTGGATCGTAGGGCACATGAAACTGGGTAATATGCCCGCTGGGTGTCAGCCGCGCGATGTCGCCGCTCCCCGGCTCACTCAGCCAGAGGTTGCCATCCGGCCCAGTGATGATCGCTTCGGCTGGCGAGTCTGCGTCTGGAAAGTACGTGATCGCTCCTTGCGGCGTGATACGCCCAACCTGATGGTCGAGATCGCCCGCGAACCAGAGGTTGCCGTCTGGTCCCAGTGTGATGGCCCATGGTCCCATATGCGATCCAAGCGAGAACTCAGTCAAATGGCAGTCGGAAGTTATTCTGCCTATCGAGCCCACCAGAGTCTGCCAGTCGAAGGCCGAGAACCAGATGGCCCCATCGGGTCCGCTCGTGATACCCCGCACCTGCGCCTGCAGATCGGGAAGCGCGAAGAGGGCGATATGTCCGGACAGCACATGATTCGGCGCCACGCTCCCTTGCGCCGGGAACGGGCATGGCTGCAGGCTGGCCGCCGCCGTCGCGGTCGGCGTTCCCGTACTGGTCAGCTGGTGAAACTTGGGACTTGAAGTGCAGCCGGCAAGCTGCATACTGATGGCGAGCAGCAAAACCACACTCCCCAAGGACTTTGTGGCCGAGCCCAGCCGACGAGACCTGCGGTGAGAGATCGGAGACGCGAACGTATCCATAAGTCTTCCCTTCTTGTGCTTGCCCGCACGCGTGACGGCTGATAGGTGCGGGGAAATAGCTCATCGCCGCCCTCAGTGTAGGGCTATCGCGTCTCAGAACAGTTACGAGTAGCGTTACGAGGCATGTAGAGCGCGAGGCTGAGCGGGGTATGGCACGCTTGCGCAGCAAGAGCTTGTCGGCATAGCTGAGCAATCGGTTGCGCATGTTCGTGCGCACCTTCGTGATGAGGTAGATGCCGTGCTCGACCAAGCGCTGTTCGGCGTGCGGCGACGTCATGATAGCCACGAGTTGATGTGAAGCGAGACCTGTCGTTGGGAGCGCGATCGCTGGCCAGGCCCCACAGCCGGTGGTAATCGTCATCTCGACCCTGGCCATCGCCTCGCTGGTCCTACCCGTGCGCGATCGAATCCAAGCGGCCATTGACCGGCGCTTCTATCGGCGCAGGTATGATGCCGAGAAGACTTTGGCGGCCTTCAGCGCCACCCTGAGGAATGAGGTTGATCTGAATCACCTGTGCGAGCATCTGCTGGCAGTGGTCGAGGAGACGATGCAACCAGCACAGATATCGCTTTGGCTGCGCTCGCCGGAGCAGCGCAAAATAGAACCGCTCAATTCTCGTAACGATTAGCAAACGTTGGGCAAGTATACTAAGGCGTGAACCTCGATACTCATGCAGGAGCCAGTCAAGCGTCTTAGGAGGAAAACGAAAATGGGGCGGGGACATCTGGCGAGTGTAAGTCTGGCCGGTGCGATTCTGATTGGTCTCGCGACGGGATGCACTTCCAACCAGCAAACTACAGTCCCAGCGAATGAACTCAATGTGCAGATAGCTATCTCCGATCCCCTGGTGACATCGCTCGGGGTAAGCGAGAACTCTATTGGCATCAACGTCACGATCTTTGAGGATCTGAGCTACTCTCAAGCGAGAACGGCCAGTAGCGCTGGAGATACCTTCGCTTGCGACGGATCGTCGCTGGCACTCGATGGGAGCTTACAATATACCTTTGTGGGGAGAATCCCCGGAGCTCAAGCGCATGCAGACCAGACCTGCACGTATACCCATGATGGCAAGGTCACAAAGTTTAGCTTTGCGACGCCGGAGCGGCCAGACATCCTGGCGCCATTGATGAACGCCAGGGTGTCTGCGGCTCAAAATCTGACAGTTCAATTCACTCCTTCATTGACCGCGCCAACCGTGATAGGGATCGACGGGAAGTTGGTGATGACACTGGCTCAGCAGATTGGAGAAGCCATTATCCCATCCGGGGTATGGCATCAATTCCTTATTTCATCGCTATCCAACCTCTCCGTGAGCCAGACATCGCTGCTTACGCCCACGTCAGATTTCAATGACCTCGAGATTGAATACACATCATCGACTGTCATTCCCCTGACTGTGAGCTGGTAGTCTGTTGGGTTTTGACCTGAATTTGCGCTCTGATCGCCTCTGCGTCTAGGGTGAAGGTGCTTGGCGTATCGAGCGTTCACCCACTCCGTCTTCCCTATGTTGCTGGCTGGCCACTCTCAACAAGACTGGGATACTTCCCAGCATTCCTGGGACTCGTTTCCCGGCAAAACGAGGGCCGCAGTCACATTACGGTGGGATAGTTTGTCCGCTACTCTGTGTGTAGGCACGACAAGAGAGAGCACTCCTCGTTTGCCTGATCTCTCGACGCCGGTCCATTACGCATGTTGCCTTCGTGCACTCACGGTCTGCCATGCAAGAGTTTCCTGCACGCTAGGAAAGGAAGAGATCATGTCGTCGTCAATGCTATTTCGTTTGAGTGGCATTAGCTTGTTCATCGGCGGTTTGTTGACCGCGCTTGGAGTCATGCCGGTCTTGTTCACGGGTGACGATGCTACTAGCACTCTAGCCGCCACCGCGTCACTGTTACGTGTCGTGGGCGGGATGTTGATCGTGGTCGGGTTACCTGGGGTGTATGGCCAACAAGCCGCGCGAGGAGGTATTGTAGGGCTAATCGGCTTCGTGTTGACGTCCTTCTACATCCTCATTCTGGGCGTCGCTGGTGACACGATCAATGCCTTCGTTCTGCCGTTCCTGGCTTCGCAGGCTCCAGCCCTCCTGAAAGGATCACTTCCCTCAGGATTAGAAAATTTCTTTATCATCGGTCAGCTGCTGGGCCTGGTGGGCGGCGTATTGCTTGGCATCGCGACACTGCGTGCCGCGGTTTTCTCACGCTGGTCGGGTATTCTCCTGCTTGTTGGGGCAGCGCTGAGCTTCACAGGGAACTTCGTGCTGCCGTTCGTTAGCACGGTGGGTCTCCTGATGGTCCTCGGAGGGTTGGCCTGGCTCGGTATTGGGGGGTGGATGCGCCGGTCGGCCAGCCAGGCTGAGCTTCCCAAGACGGCAGTTCAAGTCTGAGCGCGCTGGAACGAGGATTTCCACCACTGTACAACCCATTCTGCAGTCCCATAGAATAGTGAGAACAAGCAAATCTTGTATTCTATATGTCGCACACACGAGGAGCGAACCAAGTGACTCAGTCAGCTGAACCAACTGGCTCCCAGGGGAGCGGGGGAGACGGCGAGCGCACCAAGCCTGGTATACTCCACCAGCTCGATCGCCTCCGCAGTCTGGCCTCAGTGAGCTGGCTGCTCCTCGTGCTGCTCGTCATTGGACTTATCGCCGCTAGTATTCCCACCTATATCGCATACCTCCACCTGCCCAGAATGGCTCCTGCCAGCGCTGCAGACAATCCCGGTGGCCAACTCACACCTGCTGGCCTGCAAGAACTGCATACTTTGGGGCTCTCCCTCAATGTCTACATCCTTTTCCTTGTCGTCTGCAATCTCTTGCTGGTGGCGGGGTATCTTGGAGTGGGCACGCTGCTCTTCTGGCGTCTGTGGGGCCGATCCAGAGAAAGCATAGCCTTCTGGGCTTCCTGCGCCCTGGTGTCTTTTCCAGTGAACGCTGTCGCTGTCATGCTTGGAACTCTGCCAACAACGTGGGATATGCCGATTGCCCTGCTCCGTTTTCTCGGAGGAGCCTGTCTTTTGCTCTTCGGCTATCTCTTTCCCACCGGATGGTTTGTTCCCCGTTGGACGGGCTTGCTCGCGGGGACGTCGGTCGCCACCTGGGCGGTATATAGCTTCGTCCCTGCTGCCGCCTCGCCTTCGAATCCCCTCGCGGGGATCATCTTTGTCCTGTTTCTTGGTTCGTTGGGAAGCCTGATTGTGGTCCAGGTCTATCGGTACCGGCGCGTCTCCAATCGGGTGCAACAGCAACAGATCAAGTGGGTCGTCTATGGCCTGGGCATCTCGGTGGGCGGCTATATTCTGTGGGCCGGGCTGTTTGCTCTGCTCTTTTTTCATGGGCGGTTTGCGGATGTGCTTGTGCGGAGCCTCTTCACACTCTCCCAGGTTGTCTTGTTGCTCTGCATTCCGTTCTCCATCGGTTTTGCCATTCTCCGCTACCGCCTGTGGGATATTGATCTGTTCATCAATCGCACGCTGGTCTACGGTGCGCTCACCGCCTGCGTGCTCGGCATCTACACCCTGATAGTCGGTGGGGTGGGCACGCTTCTGCAAGCGCGGGGCAACCTCGGCCTGGCACTCTTGGCAACCGGGCTGATCGCAGTCCTGGTGCAGCCTCTGCAGACGCGCCTCCAACGAGCAGTAAACCGCCTCATGTACGGCGAGCGCGGAGATCCCTACAAGGTGATCTCACACCTGGTACAGCGCCTGGGAGCGACCCTGGCGCCCGAGGCTGTGCTACCAGCCATTGTCGAAACCGTGGCTCAGGCGCTCAAGCTGCCCTACGTGGCTATCTCCCTGAGGCAGGATGGAGAGCCTGTTCTGGTCGCTTCCTATGGTGCTGACCCTGGTGGAGACCAGTCCGGCTTCTCACATCATCTACTCAAATTGCCGCTGGTCTACCAGACCGAAGAGCTTGGCCTCTTTCTACTGGCACCACGCGCGCCTGGGGAGCCCTTTTCCTTGGCCGACCGTGCCTTACTCACTGACCTGGCGCATCAGGCAGGGATGGCTATGCACGCGGTGCGTGTGAGCACAGACTTGCAGCGCCTGACTGGTGCGCTGCAACGCTCTCGCACCCAACTGGTCACCGCTCGTGAGGAAGAGCGACGCCGCTTGCGCCGTGACTTGCATGATGGCCTTGGATCGGTCCTGACCTCCCTCAATTGGCGCGCAGGTGCGCTGCGCAGCCTCCTGACACGAGATCCCGTTGCGGCGGATGCGCTTGTACTTGAACAGCAGCACACGATTCAAGCTGCACTGGCTGATATTCGCCGTCTGGTCTATGATCTCAGTCCACCAGCACTTGATGAACTGGGGCTGCTGGGGGCCATCCGCGAACGGGCCGCTCAACTGACAAAGCGCGCGGGGCAGAGCAATGTAGGTGGACTCTGTGTGGACGTACTGGCCCCTGAACAGTTTCCGGCGCTGTCCGCTGCCGTGGAGGTCGCTGCCTATCGCATAGTCCAGGAGGCTCTAGCCAATGTTCTGCGCCACGCTCAGGCGCGGCACTGTCAGATTTGCCTCTCCTGTGATGAGGAGCAGCTTCAGGTTGATGTCAGAGATGACGGCATTGGCCTGCCGGAAGTACATCATACAGGAGTAGGGTTACTGTCTATGCGTGAACGCGCCGCCGAGTTGGGCGGAACATGTCTGGTGATGCAACTTCCAACCGGTGGGACTCAGATACACGCCTTCCTTCCCCTACCCAAGGAAGCAGGAGAGGAATAAGAAGGAGAAACGCCATGCCACCCCTCCGCCTACTCATCGCCGATGACCATCCGCTGGTGCGCAGTGGCTTGCGTGCGTTACTGCTGACGACGGAGGACCTGGAAGTGGTCGGGGAAGCCGCCTCAGGCGAGGAGACCGTGACACTGGCGGCAGCTCTGCAACCGGATGTCATTGTGATGGACCTGCGCATGCCAGGTATGAACGGCATCGAAGCCACTCGCCGCATTGTTCAAGTCAACCCAGGAATCCGTATCCTGGTCGTGACGCTTGTGGAAGATGACGACTCGGTACTTGCCGCCCTGCGCGCGGGTGCGCGTGGCTACATCCTGAAGGACGCCAACGAGGTCGAGGTGGTGCGAGCCATTCGAGCAGTGAGTAGTGGGGATGCCATCTTTAGTGCCACGATTGCCCAGCACCTGATCGACTCGTTCGCCGGACCGCGACCGGCTATCCCCACGGTGCCGTTTCCTGACTTGACCGACCGCGAGCGGGAGATTCTCACCCTCATCGCCCAGGGACACACAAATTCCGAGATCGCCGAACGCCTCGTCATTAGCCTGAAAACGGTTCGCAACTATATTTCGAGCATTTTCAGCAAGCTGCAAGTCGCGGACCGATCTCGGGCCATCATCCGTGCCCGCGAAGCAGGCCTCGGGTAGCCGTCAGGAGCCTTGATGAGTGCCGTTGCGTTCGTTTGGCCCAAGGGTGATGAGGTGATGAGCACCTGAAAGGACCGCAAGGTGAGAGAAATGCACCGATCCAAGTTGTCTACTCCCACACAGTCGTATGATGCTGATACTACCGCTGTGCGCCTGAGCGAACGCGGGCTACTGAGTGTGCGTATGACCTGGATCGTGCTGACGCTGCTTATCCTGACGCTCAACGCAATCATGCTGCCACGCTACGACGCAGTACTGCAAGCTTCCTGCCAACCAACCGTACGGTGCATAGGAATCCAGTTAACCACTTATGATCGACACCTGCTCCACCAGCTAGGCCTCTCGCTTGGCTTCGTGGCAGCTTATCAGGTGCTGCTGGATGTCACCACTGTGGTGGCATACGGCGCAGTGGGCGCACTACTCTTCTGGCGTAAGTCGACGGAGCCCATGGCGCTCTTTTGCGCCTTCATGCTGGTCCTCTTCGGGGGCGTGGCCTTGCCCAAAATTCTGCTCGATACCCTGGCGTCGACATCTCTTGCCTGGTTTGTGCTGATCGGAACGCTAGCGGTGCTTGGACAGTCCGGCTTTCTCATCTTCTTCTTTCTCTTTCCGAATGGCCGATTCGTGCCGCGCTGGACTCGCTGGGTGGCCCTCTGCATAATCCTCTATTGGATCTATACGGAGTTCTCGCAAAATATCTTCTCCACCGCAAGCATGTTGTCCAATATGGTGTTATTTGCTTTGCTGTTGTGTGTGCTGGGTAGCCAGGTCTACCGCTACTGGCGCGTCTCAACATCAAGGGAGCGCCAGCAAACCAAGTGGGTAGTGTACGGTTTAAGTATTGGTTTTCTTGGTTTTGTGCTGCTTATCGGTCTTGGAAACGTCTTTCTCCCTCGTGAAGTCCTCCAATCGAATGTGGCCCGAACGATCGCGGCTGGAACGGGCGTCTCCGGCTTTCTGCTGTTGATTCCCATCTCGATTGCTATGGCGATCCTGCGTTCGCATCTCTATGATATCGACACCCTCGTCAATCGCACCCTGGTCTATGGCCTCCTCACAGGCTTGCTCGGGGCACTCTACGTTGGCGTCCTCATCGGATTGGAGAGTGTGTTCGGGCTGTTCGCTACACAAGCTGCCGCCGATCCAGTCGTGCTGGTCATCTCGACCCTCGCCGTTGCAGCGCTCTTTCAACCCATGCGGAGGCGCATCCAGAATGCTATTGATCGCCGTTTCTATCGAAAGAAGTACGATGCTGAGAAAACCCTGGCGGCCTTCAGTGCCACGCTGAGCCAGGAAGTGGACCCAGAGCAACTCCGTGAGCAGTTGCTTACCGTCGTGCAGGAGACGATGCAGCCCGCACATGTCTCGCTCTGGCTGCGCCAGCCGGACCACTAATGCAGTGAATAGGTTCACCGCCTAGACATGCGCGGACAGGAGATACTGGCCATCAGAGTCAAGCTTCATTCGACTCGGTTTCTTCTGCAGGCAGGGAACTAAGTTCATTTCGGTGCAACAAACGTCAGTATAAGTTTACTTTGGTGCAATAAAAGGTGAACAAGTTGCGCAATAAGCGCCGAATAAGTACCCGAAACCGGCCATTTTGGCGCAATAAGCGTCGACTACTACAGTGTGTGTGTAGTTTTTGCCGCTTATTGACCCCTGTGCCTAATTCATTGGCCATAGCTGAGCTCCAGCGGAATGAGATACGTTCCTGCTGGAACTCTTCTTTTGGATACTGCTTCCATGGCCAAGCAGGAGCGCTGGGTAGATGAACGCGATCATGTGTCCGTCGAAAGATGACTCTGTCCAAGTGCTGACCTCATGCTGTCTACGTTGTAGGCAAGTAGAGGCACCACTCGTCGCGAGCATCGCAGCACGGACGTAATAGTAATACAATTCACGGGTCGTCGTTCCGAGCACCTCGGTGACTCTGCCCAGAGGCCATGGCGAGCCATACTCGATTCCGACAAACCAGCCAGATTGGGTAAACCTTACGTCGGCGCGCATTCGGGGAGCCACGTATCGCGTCAAGGCGGACTGGTTGCTGAGTGAAGCGGGCGGGAACTGGCCGCTTAAGATTCTCTGTACAATCGGGTGTGATCTCAGAGGGATCCCCCAACTTGCGCCCGCAGGAACGTCGCCCCGGCAGCGACCGATTCACGCGCCTCGGGCACGAATCCCAGGAGGAACTGCCAGACATGCGGGACCGCATGCCACAACCGCAACGTCACATTGACATCGGCCGCCCGTGCGCGCTCGGCGAGACGGATGGCGTCGTCGCGGAGGATTTCGCTGTCGCTGGCATGGATGCACAGCGGCGGTAACCCAGTGAGGTCGGCGTAGAGGGGCGAGGCCAGCGGGTGGGTAGCCGGTGTCCCCTGGAGGTAGATGGTCGCGAGTCGCCGGATGGAGTCGCCATAGAACATGGCATCGCTCCGGTCGTTTTCGCGGAGCGACTCGCCTGTGGCCGCTTGATCGGTCAACGGGGAAATCAGCCACAGCCCCGCAGGTAACGGGACACCGTGGTCGCGGGCGGCGAGCACGGTTGCGAGCGCCAGCCCTCCACCAGCCGAATCCCCCACGAGCACCATGCGAGCAGCGGGGATACCGCTGTCGAGAAGCGCCCGGTAGGCTTCCTCCGCGTCGTTGACCGCTGCGGGGAAGGGATATTCCGGAGCGCGACGATACTCGAGGCTGAAGGCGCGCTGGATGCGGGGATGGGCTTCGAGCCAGTCTCGAATGGGCCGCTGGTTTAGGTTGCGAATTCCAGTATGTGAGTACCGACGGAGGCGCTACCTGGAGCGTACCCGACCTTCCTACCCCAGGGATCCTTGCCAGCGTCGCTGCATACGATATCCAGCTCGTTCCTCCCCTGGCCGCACAGGGCGACCGACTGTATGCCGCGCTTGCTCCCTTCAGCTTGGGACCTAATGCTTTTGGCTACCGGCTGGTGTCCAGCACCGATGCCGTACACTGGCGCGCCGCCGATGCGATGCTGGCGACGACTACCACTGTTACTTCGCGCGGACCGGCGACGTCCCCCAGGGGGACAGGGGATTCCAGTTCGGGCAGCCGAGCGAAATTGTCGAGATCCCGATCAGCTGGAGCTGGTGCGACTTCCCCCAGTTTGAATTGGTCACGTCGGCGTACTTCAATGCGAACACACTCGCCAGCCCCTCAAAGGTCTTCGAGATCTGGGCCAGCGACATTGACTACCTGGTGGAGCGAGTCCCTGGTGGAGTGCTCGATCTCACCATGCACCCGGAGGTCATGGGCCGGGGCCACCGGATCAAACTGCTCGAGCAGGTGATCGATCACTGCCGCCAGTATCCCTCACTCCGGTTCGCCCGGATGAGCGAAGTGGCTGAGAAATACCGGGCCCAGGCCCGGAGGACCAGCGGACAGGGAGACGGACCCGGATGAGGTCCAGCGGCGAAGCTGCTGCAAGACGAGGGAACCTTGACGTCGGACGGCTCGATGAGCAGAGAGTGGCCCGTCGTGCCGGCGCGGCTTGCGGAGATCTCGCTGGCCACGACGCCAGCTGGCTAGCGGTGCAGGTCATTCGCGCCAGGGAGGAACAGTCTGATGAGAGCACTCATTTTGACGTCGTCGCATGTCTCGGTCATGTGGACCTTGTACCCATGGCTAACGCCTGAGAAATTGCCCTAAGCGGGCGAACATAGTACAATGGGCTGAAGAGTTGAAATAGACGAAGAAGACGAACATGCAATGAGTATGTGTAATGAAGATTAACAAGACATTTCAGGCAGTTATAGAGGATAGGGGCGGTTGGTCCGTAGTTGTCTGGCCCGAATCGGTTGCCTTCTTTGGTTCATCGCGGTCAATCAAAGTAACAGGTACCGTGAATGGAGTGCCATTTCAGACCGCATTTATGCCTTGGGGAGACGGAACCCAATTTTTACCGATCAGTAAAAAATTACTGAAAGCAATGGGGAAACAGCCAGGAGATACAATAACCGTAACTTTGGAAGAAAGCCCAAGTAAACCTTCGCATACCTCCTAACTATAACTCCCGCAATTCAGGTTCCCA
>JBKQTH010000414.1:0-3721 GCA_052143275.1 Ktedonobacterales bacterium
CCGGCCAGGAAGTGATTGTGCCGCCGCGACTGATCACCATTCACGCACTCGAGATCGTCTCCTTCCAGTCTCCTGACCTGGTACTGGATATCGACTGTGGGAAGGGCACCTATATTCGCTCGCTGGCCTTTGACCTAGGACGCACGTTGGGGCCGGGCGCGCACCTGGCCGGTCTCATCCGCACCCGTAGCGGCCCCTTTAACCTAGAACAGAGCCTAAGTCTTGAGGAGCTGCAGCTGATTCTGGTGGATGGGTCCTGGGAGGATCATCTTTATGCGCCGGATGAGGCTATGCTTGAGTTTGGCGCTGCCATACTTGGTGAGCAAAATGAGTGGCGGCTCAGCCATGGTCTGGAACTGGTGCCTCCTACGGTAGCGAGGCATAGCGATGGAGAATTGTTGCGGACCTACTCGCTAGATGGTCGCTTCCTGGGCATCATACGCTGGGAGGGTGACCGAGGATGCTGGCAACCGCACAAGGTGCTGCTCGGCGCCGGCTAATGAGTTATCTGTACCTCTGCCTGCTCGTGGTGCAGTCGTCACTCGTGAGAAGCCTAAAAAGTGTTTACGGTAACTTTACGGGAAACTATAGCCCACGGCTCCATTTTCTGCGATGATGGAGCACGAGAGATAGCCACCACGTATCCCCCCTATCCTCGCTGGTGACTATCTCGCTATCTTTTCTTAAAGAGTCTTTACTCCCGTTTTCCCATTTATCGCTAGCTGCCAGATGGGAACTCCTGGGCCGCGCGAAAACTTGCCGTACCGCCGTCTACGCAGAGGCCGTACCAGCCACTGCTGATCGCAGGCGTATTCGTATCGGACGCGGTACCGACGGACTGGCCGTTGATGTAGAAAGTAAACGTGTTTCCGCTATAGAGGACGCTCATTACATAGTGGGCGGCAAGCTGTCCCGGAATCCCAGCGCCAGGCACAATAGTCGTGCTCACATTACTGGAGTCAATGCGGTAAACGGTAAATGTATCGTTTTGTGCCGATACCTCGAAGAAATAGCCGGTGCTGAATTCGGTACCGCCACTGCCGGCGGGCACCAGATCCTGTCGAAATGCCAGTACCGGACTACCGGTTCCCTGGGTCACGAAGACGCTGGCGTAGCCATCAGTGGTTGTATTCTGCTGCGCCTCAAGGCAGCCTAACTCGCCGGTAGTGGTGGCGGTCAACTCGGTGCCGTCGACGTTGGAGCACTTCCTCGTCGTATTGTTGTAAGGCGTCCAGGCGGTTCTGGAGGTGTCACATCCCGGTGACGAGTCGCTCAATACCGGGGTTCCCTGGACGGAAGACGGCGGAGGCGGTATACAATTCGCGTCGTCGCTGACCGATAGAGCGGCGGTACAGGGCGCCAGTGTGGCAATCGTGGGCACTGTGGGACTGGGGATGGCGGTCGGGCTGCGATCGGGAGTGGCAGTGGGCAGCGTAGTCACGGTTGCGGTAGCGATGGCGCTGGTTTGGCCGGTATGCTTGGTCAGATATTGCTCGCCGCCGACGAGCAGCGCAATCAGCAATAAACCGAAGAGTCCAGTTGCCAGCCAGCGCCAGGGAGATGACCGCTTCTGCGCGCGTTCCGCGTTCGTGGGTGACTCTGCCGGCCATAACCCGGGACTGCCGGCAGCTACAGCGCCGGTCTGGGCCGGCGCCTTGGCGGTCGCGATTGCCGTCTCCCCGCCGGGGTCAGTGGTTTCATCTGCGATTCCGGCTGCGGATCTGAGGGCGGCGGCGAACTGCGCCACTGTTGGATACCGCTGCGCTGGATCTTTGGCCAGGGCTCTGGCTAGCACCGCATCAATGGCAACCGGTACCGCTGGATTGATGGCATGCAAAGATGGCGGCGGCTCGTACATGTGGGCGCGAGTGAGGGTAGCGAGATCGCCGTCAAACGGCGGCCGTCCAGCCAGCAGCTGAAACGTCATTACCGCAAGTGCGTACTGGTCGCTGGCCGGAGAGAATTTGGCGCTGAATTGCTCTGGGGCCATGTAAATAAAGGTGCCGGAGACCTGGGTGCGCTGCGAGTCTACGTCGAGGCTGCGGGCCACTCCGAAGTCGGCCAGCAGAACGTGCCAGTGCCCATTGGGCTCCACGCGAATGAGCACATTACCCGGCTTGACGTCGCGGTGCACAATGCCGCGCTGGTGGGTATATTCAAGAGCGGCGGCGACCTGACTGACGAGATCCAGGGCAAAAGGCACTGATAACGGTAGCACCAATGTGTGCGTGCCGCCGCCTCGTAAAGCATCGGCCAGTGATCCATCTGGGGCGTACTCCATGACCAGATAGAGCATGCCGTCCTGCATTCCGCTGTCGTGTACCGGTAAGATGTTGGGATGCGAAAGATTGCCTAGGATAGCCGCCTCACGCTCGAAACGGCGCGCGATGTCATTGGCAGCCTCGGGATGAAAAGTCATATCCTCGGGGCTGACTATCTTGACCGCCACTGAGCGATTTCCCACGCGGATCTGCTCGCCGAGATAGACCTCGCCCATACCCCCGGCGCCGATTTTGCGAATGAGTTTGCATCCACCCACTTCGCGCCCTTCTAAGTGTGGCATTTCATCCTCCGACCAGATCTCACTTTACGTACGTGCACGGCCTTGACGCCTCTGCCGATCTCCCTCGCTAGTATGCTCTACAGCTCTATCTATTAGATACGCTCAGGAGTATACCAGAGTGCCATCGATTGCGAAACGACCTCGAGACAAGAATGGATCGTGCTATAATGCCACTATCGACAATCCGTCCGGCGGCATGTACTCCGCGATGCTGCGGAGCTACCAGTTGTCTCCGTGCGGTGTATACCCGCCATGACTGGCGTGACTGGTACCTAACAGAGAAACGAAGGGGTTTTTCGGTGCGCATCCGCGGGCAGAGTACCAATGCCGACACAGCCTCCTGGGAAACACGGGCGTTCGTCTCATATGGGCCCACACCACGCCTGCTACCCTACCAAAGTGACCCCACGTTTATCAGCGATACCATTCGTCGCGAGCACTCTCCCCCCATCTCTTGGGTGAGGCAAATGATTTCTGATCTCTACGCACGCTGGTAACCTAGGTGGAGGATGAGCTATGACTGATGCCGATTTCATGCCTATCAAGAATTGGGACCACATCGAGTTCTATGTCGGTAATGCCAAGCAGGCTGCCCAATACTATTGTACGACCTTTGGCTTTGTGCCGGTGGCTTACGCCGGGCTGGAGACGGGGGTAAGGGACCGAGCAAGTTATGTCGTGCAGCAGGGTAGTGTTCGTTTGGTCTTGACCAGCGGTCTTGGCCCGGAGAGCGGAATCTGCCAGCATGCGTTGCTGCATGGCGATGGAGTCAAAGACATTGCGCTTGAGGTGCCTGACGCCGAACGGGCCTATCACAACGCTCTGGAACGCGGGGCGCGTAGCGCCGAGGCGCCGGTTGTCCTCGAAGACCGTTATGGCCAGGTGAAGCGTGCGGCAATCTATACCTATGGCGAGACGATTCACAGTTTCATTGAGCGCAAAGATTTCGCGGGCACTTTCTTGCCCGGCTTTCAGGCTATCGAACCCAGACCGGAGCTGCTTACGCGCGACACGGGTATTCGGGCAATTGACCATGTGGTGGGTAATGTCGAACTTGGCAAGATGGACGAGTGGGTGAAGTTCTACGAGGACGTCTGTGGTTTCACTCAAATGGTCCACTTCACCGATAAGGCCATCAGCACCGAGTATTCGGCGCTG
>JBKQTH010000415.1:0-2904 GCA_052143275.1 Ktedonobacterales bacterium
ATACGTAAAACCGAAAGGTTGTTCCTCGACGAAGCCGGTAGATCTGGTGCCCCTCTGCAAGACACCACTGAACCACCTGCTCCCAGGTTTGCCCGCGCTCGCGACAGAGTCGTTTGAGAGACACCATACGCGGATCAAAACTAGCCTGCCCTCCTAGCCGCTGTTCCACATCAGGGGTCCAGGTGATCCATAGATGCGCCTGATTCCCTGCCTGAGTTCCTGGCAGTAATCCCAGCTTGTACCACTTCTGCACCGTGGTCTGACGCAGCTCAAGTCGTGTGGCAGCCTCAGCACTGGTGAGGGTACCTGGTGCGGTGAGCCGCAACTGCGGATTGACGGTGAAGCCAGAGGCAATCCCATTGGAGAGCCGAAAATCCATTACGCGCCGAGCCGACCAGGCACGTCCTTTGACCGTCTGCAGACCTTCCGCGTTGAGCTGGTCAGCGATCTGTCCGTCAGGAAATTGACGGGCGAGGTCGCTGATGCGGTAGAAGAGCTGGGGGGCGCTGAAGAGATATTTGGGCACCTCTACCTGACTGGTCGCTCCTCCCTGCCAGCAGATCTCGGCCCGAATCACTTTGCCCTCGGTGTGGGTGGCAAGGGTAACCCGCTCAATCACACAGCGCACGAGCTCTTTCTTCTCTCGGTCACTAATAGTCTCCTGATACCAGTAGGAGCGCAAGTGACTCACCACCTCCTGGATTTGGGCCAACGTACTCTGCAACTGGTGGGGCGTCGGACGCTGCTCCCCATAGGTGTGCTCTGCCGCTTCCAGTTCCACCAGCCGCGCATTCCACTCGGTTTCCAGCGTCTGAGCAACCAGGCGGTTAGCAGGATCGACTGCTTCATACCGGCGACGGGCCAGGTCGGCTTGGTAGCGGAGCCGCTGGAGCTTGTCCTGCCAAGCCCGCTCCAGCGCGGTCACTTCCTCGCGCAGATGCTGCTCATGGTGCAGGGCGTGCTGCAGCGTCTGAGGATTGAGCAGGCACAAGACCAGCTCTTCGACCACTACATCGATCCGCCGTGCGCTGGCTCGGTTGCAAATCGCCGTCCCGAAGCTCCGGTGGTCCGCATCGCACAAATAGTAGGGATGGCCGGCCCGGTAGCAGATGCGCATCTTGTGACCGCAGTGCTGGCACCATACCAACCCTTGCAACAAGGTTGGCCCTTCGCGCACTGCGCCCCGATTCGCCGGAAACTGGTTGTAGTTCTGTTCCAGCATGGCCAGGTTGGCCTCATAGTCTTGTGGGCTGATGTAGCCAGGATGATGCCCGGGCAGAAAGACCTCCCAGTCTGTCCGGCTCCGGCGCACGACCTGCCTCCTGTGGGCCACGGGGTCCACCTGTGCCTGGCGGCGCCCGTAGGCATAGATCCCGGCGTACAGGGGGTTGGTCAGGAATCGGTACACCACATGGTAGCGCGGGGCCTGCCACCGCACGACTCGGCTCCCTCCGGCCACGCCCGTCTCCGAGGGGAGTTCCAGGCCCTCCCACGCCAGGTAGGTGAGCACTCTGCGGACCGACTGCAGTTTCCCAAACAGGTCAAAAACCCGTTGCAGGGCATGGCGCACGCTCTGATCCACTGCCAGCCGGATCTGTCCCGTGGGGGAATCATACTCCAAGCCCACGGGTAAGGTCCACGTTAACTCTCCCCGCTGAGCCTTATGGAGGCGGCCTCGCACCATGCGGGCTTTGATCTGATACAGTTCAACTTCCGAAATGGTGCCTTTCAGCCCCAACAGCAGGCGGTCATTAAAGTCACCGGGATTGTAGATGCCATCTTCGTCGGCGATAAGTACATCAAAAGCTGCTGCCAGTTCCAGCAACTGATACCAATCCAGGCTGTTGCGCGCCAGGCGCGAGACTTCCAGGCCCAAGACAATCCCTACCTGCCGCAAGGCAACCAACGAGACCAGGCGCTGATAGCCAGGACGGTTGAAACTGTGCGCCCCCGAAATCCCCAGATCTTCATCGATGACCAGGCAGCGCGCGTGGGGCCAACCAAGTTGCTCGGCCCACTCGGCGAGGTGGTACTGCCGCCGTTGACTCTCCAGTGCTGTCTCCACCTGGTACTGCGACGACTGACGCACGTAAATCACCGCCTGTCGGTGCAGGTGGGTGCCCAGGATCTTGGGGTGCGGGCTGGCTGGGAGCGCATTCACGGCGTAGTCCTCCTACTTGCTCGAGCGCGACGAGGAACAGACACTGCTCGAGGTGGATCTGGCAGGTCGGCGGCAGTTGGCTCCAGATCTGCTGGAGCGTTTGGGTGGACAGGAGTGGTTGGCGGAGATGGTACATGGTCAGGGCTCCTTGCAGAATCCGACAGGGTGAGAAGCAACTGCACCATCCTATCTAGCGCCGCCAAGGAGAGGCAAATGCCAGTGGCAGGTGGCTGAGCCGGAGGCATGGGCGGAGGAGCGGCCGACGAGAGCCACCATTCGTGAATGCGATAACGAAACTCAGGGTAGGCGGGGTCCTCGATGACACAATCGACGTAGGTTGTCGTAGCGCGTCGCCGGAGAACATTCACCCACCGGCCGTAGAGCGGGTGACCCGGCAACACGACATAGAGTTTCGCTTCAGTCCTTGGCGGCTTCGTGCGTGAGGGCGGTGTTGATTGATTGGGTTGCTGAGTACTTTGGTTGTTATGATATGACTGCGATGCACCAGGCGATCCAGCAAAGCTGCGGTCATACGTTCATTGCCAAATACCTCCGTCCAATGGGCAAAATCCAGATTTGACGTCACTGCGACACTAGCCCGCTCGTAGCGATCTAAACTCTGGCCAACACACTACGAGAGGGGATGGGGCTGACAGCCAACTGGTCACGATCACGGCACCACACCACCCCCTGTATGGCTACGTTCTTCCCGTCGTGCGGCATCTCCAGAAGCAGAACGAACC
>JBKQTH010000416.1:0-4724 GCA_052143275.1 Ktedonobacterales bacterium
ATGCCGGCGATCCGCTGGATGACGAACCGTGGCCCGATCCGGATCCCGGCGAAGGCTAGGACACCGACGATGACCGCCAATGCGACGATACCCGGCAAGTTCTGTGAGAGCTGATCCATATCTCGCCCCTCGTGGTTGTCTCTCGACCAACACGGCTATGAGCCCGGTTGCTCATATCGCTTTTCGTTACCGCTACACTAATGCATCCAACGGATGATTTCAGTGGAACATGCTCCCGAGCACACCTGAACAAACAAGCCAGAGAGGCGTGGGCGCAATTTTTGGGAATACACGGCAACATGACGGATTTGTTCCATACGATAACACATAATGTAGTTCAGGGAAAGACATAGCTCTGGATTTTGTCTTGTCTTTCCCAAAAATCACTCCCCCTTTCCTGATTCGCTTGGCTCATCCCGGTATTTAGTGACGCGCTATATAGGCAGTTTGCCAGACGCTCAAAGGTGTCTGGCCATTGGCCGCAATCAGGTAACCTACGACATATGAAGCGGATTCCCACCAGAGTTTCTCTTGATCCAGCGGGATCCACGCTACCTGATCGACCAGCAATTGCTCCGCCCTTTGATAGTCCACGGTACGCTGGTCCGGATCGGGCTCACCGTCGGCGCGGATCATCAACGCGTTGGCGGCGCTTAGATTGACGCTACCACTGTTGTAGGCGCTGCTCGGGAGAAACTGCTCGGAAAGCCAGGTCTGCGGATCTGGGTAATCGGCGACCCACGAGGTCGCCCAGAATTGCAACGTCGGCGTCGCGACATTGCCGATTAGGTCGTCGAGAAAAGTCGCGTAGTCAATGGTGGTGACTGAGATTGGATAGCCCGGTAGGGCGGCTTTCCACATAGTGAGCGCAGCCTGCGCCAGGCCGGCCTGATCGGGGTAGCCGCTCGCGACAGTGAGCGTCACCGCCGGACACTGATCCACCTGCCCATTACAGGTATCATGTACATATGACTCCTCAAGCTGCTGCGCTTTTACAACATTTCCGGCTAGTGTTGCAGTTCCATCAGGTCCGGTCAAAGAGGGGTTGTAGCCGGGTACGCCATCGGGCACAATATGATTGGTTGGCAGAGCTGCGCCCTGAAATACCTGATTGACCAGCGATTGCTTGTCGAGCGCCAGCGCAAACGCCTGGCGCATGCGCAGATCATTGAATGGAGCAATCTGCCAGTTCATAGCGAAGTAGTCTTCGGTTAGGTCCCCTACCGCATGAAAATCGGTTCTCTCACTAGCCGGTCTGTACAAAGAGGCAGGAGCATATCCCACATCCAATTGGCCGCCAAGATATTCGGTATAGGTGGCACCTGCTTGCTGCCCAACCGAGAAATCTATTTCGCGCAGCAACGATTGCTTACCCCAGAAGCGTGGATTGCGCCGCAGCACAAGGCTATGGGAGCCATCCCAGGTACTAACCACAAACAGATTCCCGCCAAACCCTCCGCCACCAGCCAAGTTACTGGTCCATTGCGTACCATAGCGGGCTATCAATTGCGCAGGCACAGCGGCGCAGGGGGTTGAGCTCAGAGCCACGAGAAAATATGCCGCCGGCTGCTGTAGCTTCAGAATCAGAGTCTGTGGATCCTGGACGAAGATCGCATCATTCAGCAAGGTCTTGATGGAGCCGTTGACCGTTGGTGTGCCGTTGCTGCCTGACTGGCAGGTTTCGCTGTTGAAGGCGTACGCATCCTTGAGCGCATATAAGTAGTATCCCAGCTGTGAGCCGGTACAAGGATCAAGCAGCCGATTGAGCGAGTAGCCAAACGCCTGCGCGTCGATCGGCGTCCCATCACTAAAGGTGAGACCGGGATAGAGGTGGAAGGTGTACGTCAGGCCGTCAGGGCTGACGTTGATGCGTTGCGCCGCCCAGGGACGCGGCTGCTCCTGCGAGTCGAGCGTCACCAGAGTGGGCCAGATCAGTTGAAGAATCCCACTTACATCGGGATCCAACTGGAGCGCCGGGTCAAGAGTCTGGACGGTCTCACCAGGTGCGAGAGCCATTCGTAACACCTGGTCTGCGTCCACTGTGGGAACCGGCCCAGCGGTCGAGAGCGGATGAGCGCTCGACTTATCGCATCCTACCAGCACTATGGCGAGCCCGCAACATAGCAGGCACAGTCGCGCGCACATCCAGCCGCGTATTCGCAGGCGATACCCCACATGACCCCGATCCATCCATTTCTCTCCTAGTAATCTGTAGCAGACATCCCACCAACACCGGCCCCAGCATAACCCCAGTATGACCCGAGTATGACCCCAGTATGAACCTCACCGTAAGCCAGGCTTCTACAGATTATAGACGCGCGGAGTGCCCAATCTACCCAAAGATAGATCGGGCACTCGTTGCGACCATTCCCCACGTGCCGGTCCGCGTGGAAACTGCGGACCGACCAGCGGGTTCAGCTATCCGTGGTCTAGTGGGCAGTCAGGTACATGGTGTCCCAGTTGGCCAGCGGTACAAAGCCGTACGAATCGAAGGTGAAGTTGTGCACATAGGGTTGCACGTTCCAGAATGCATACTCCTGATCGAGCGGAATCCAGGCGACATCGGTCACCAGCTGCTGCTCGGCCTGGTTATACTCCGCGAAACGCTGGGTGGGATTCAGGTTCTGGTCAGCCTCGGCCATCAACGTATTGGCCGACGCTAGCATGACTTGGTTGCCGTTGTTGCTGGCACTTGGAGAGAACTGGAGTGAGAGCCAGTCCTGCGGATCGGGATAGTCGGCAATCCAGCCAAGGCTATAGATCTGCGGGGTGTTCGGGCTGAAGATCGTCGGGATCAAGGTGTTGAAGTCCTCGTAGGTGATGGTAATCTTCAAGCCTGGGAACGCCGCGTTCCACATGCCCAGTACCGCGGTGTCCTGGTTTTGCTCCGTGGTACCCTGTGGGGCAAGCATGGCAATCGCCGGGCAGTTGGCGATCACGCCGCCACATTTGTCGTTAGCGTAGGCCTGCATCAACGCTGTGGCCTTGGTCGTGTTGCCCGAGAGGTTGGTCGTGCCATCCGGACCTTTCAGACTGGTATTATAGCCAGGCATACCCGACGGTACGATATGGTTGGTCGCAAAGTCTATGCCCTGGTTGACGGTGTTGGCGATTACTGTTTTGTTGATTGCCAGATCAAAGGCCTGGCGGACGCGGACGTCGTTGAAGGGCGGCTTGGTCCAATTCGGCGCGTAGTAGAAGATAGCGAGCGAGCTAATCTCATGGAAGTCGGTACGCGCCTTGGCATTTTTAAACTGAGACGACGCCGGAGCAGATTGATCCAGTTTGCCGTCCAGATAGTCGGTATACGGGGCAGTGTCACTCTCGTAGACGGTGAAATCTAACTGCTTGAGCTTGGGCGCTGTGCCCCAGAAGTTCGGGTTGCGAATCAGAGTGATGGTGCCCTGGTGGGTATCGACACTGAGATCATACATGTTGCCACCGAAGGGGCCGTTGTCGAGCAGGTGGTTGGTCCAGGCTGTGTTACCATACTGGGCGATCAGCGTCTGAGGCTGGGCGTACGATGTCGGATAGGTCATCGCCTCTAAGAAGTACGGCGCCGGCGCGGCGAGCGTGATGACCAGCGTCTGGGGATTCACCACGGTGATCGGAAGGGTAGCTCCGATCAGGGTGCTACCTATGGTGCCCGTGGGGACGCCGGCAACGCATTTTTCGGCGTTGAAGGCGGCCGCATCTTTGATTGGGAAGAGGTAAGAGGCGAGTATCGAGGCAGTGCAAGGGCTGAGCGAACGGTTGATCGAGTAGGCAAAGGTACTGGCATCGATTGGAGTGCCATCGGCCCACTTCATGCCTGACCGCACCGTGAAGGTATAGGCGTCGGTAGTGGGGTCAAAGGTGGGCAGTGCGGTAGCAGCCCAGGGTATGACCTGGTCGGCGGCATTAATTTCGACCAGACCCGGGTAGATCAATTGGATCATTTGTCCCGAATACAAATCGGAAGTCAGTGCCGGATCCAAGGTCGCGACATCAGTAGATCCATTAGAAATCGGCAGGTGTATGATTTGCTGGGAATCCGGCAACACCGATTGGCCCGAACTGCTGGTTCCACAACCAGCTAGCATGATCGCTAGCATGCCGGCGAGTGCCAAGACCCCCGACACGGTGAGTTTGTTGAATCCTAGTCGCATGCAATCTCTCTCTATAGTTTGGAACGCGAGCTAACTCGCTGGCTCGCCCCTAACGGCGCGTAACGCGATGTGCGGAACATGACGGCACCCGACTACCGTCATGTTCCAGACATAGCGTCTACCCACCATCAGGTTTGTTAGCTTGACGGCGCAAACGTACGCGCACGCCGCGCCGTCTTCGATGGTCCGCGGTGACGTTTCCCCCCGTGTTTGCTGCTGGCATAGCGCCGTGTTCCCAGGCACAACGCCGGCCAGAGCCGCCAATGAGCACGATACGGGTCTATCAAGGCTCCCAATCGACATCACCGGTCACAGAGCGAAACATCCTGCCGAGGCCCGAAGCTGCCTCAGCCAGTAACAAACGAGGGGGTGCCCGTCGTATCAGGACAAGGCATTCTTGAGTAGATAGGATCTCCACCCCCTTTCGGACAATCCCTGCTGGCCGCCAGCGCACCACGAGGAAGTCGAAGACGTTCAGCAGCGAATCAACCAGACACACAACGCCACCAACGCGAGTCAGTGGCAGATACCCGGATCTCCCACGGATCACCGGCGCGGCGGCGGGAATCGCCGCCG
>JBKQTH010000417.1:0-20941 GCA_052143275.1 Ktedonobacterales bacterium
TTTTACGCTCATTGAGCAGAACGGAGAATGGCTCGAGACGACGACTTTCGCGGAGTTCCTTACCAAGGAGCCGGCCCGTGGAAGAATCTATCTTCCGACGGCATCCTATATGGAAATGGGCGAATGGGCGCTGCCGACGCGCGCCATGAAGGAATATGATGATGCGCTGGCGAAAACAAAGAATTTACCGGATTATAGGCATCTCCGTCCCTTCATCAATGGTGGCATCTGGAGAAACTTCCTCGCCAAATATCCCGAGAGCAACCACATGCACAAACGCATGTCACCGGAGAAATGGTCGGGCTGCTTGGTCCTAATGGCGCCGGTAAGTCCACAGTGCTCCGGCTGGCCGCCGGGGTGCTCAAGCCTCAGGCGGGCAGTATACTGGTTCTGGGTGAGTCGCTCGGCCGGCTCGGACGCAGGGAGATTGCCCGGCGTGTGGCAGTTGTGCCGCAGGATTTCTCGGTACAGTTTGCCTACACGGTGCAGCAGATCGTGGAAATGGGGAGACAGCCGCATATGGGGAGCCTGGGCATTGCCGGATTCGCCGACCGTGCGGCGGTGCGCTCGGCGCTGGCCGATACCGATATGCTGCCGCTGGCTGACCGGGCTTTCAATGAGCTCAGCGGCGGCGAGCGGCAGCGGGCCATCATCTCGCTGGCGCTGGCTCAGGACGCGCCCATTCTGCTACTGGACGAGCCCACCGCGCACCTGGATATTCGTCACCAGGTCGAGGTACTCGAGCTACTGCGGCGGCTGAACCGGGAGCAGGGTCTTACAGTGCTGGCCGCCCTCCACGATCTCAATCTGGCGGCGCGCTATTTCCCTCGTCTGGTTCTCTTTAACCGGAGCGTCATCGCCGATGGCCCTCCGGGTCAGGTGCTGGATGCGACCATTCTCTCGGGTGTGTACCAGACACCGGTTCAGGTAGGCATCTTGCGTGGCGAGGAGCACCTGAGCGTGTTGCCGCCGGGCCACCTGAATGTTAGCGAGAGCAGCGCTGGAGGGGTTAAACCAGTCGGTGGCGATCGACGGGCCAGCAGCTACGTACACGTGCTGGCTGGAGGCGGCTCGGGTGAGCTGCTGATGCGAGGCCTGGCTGATGCCGGGATTACCTTTAGCGCTGGCCCTTTGAATGTTGGCGACAGCGATGCCGAGCTGGCCCAGCGGCTGGCCGATCTCTGCATACTGGAGCCGCCCTATGCCCCGGTCTCGGAGCAGGGCTTTGCCTCAGCGTGGGAGCACATGGCGGGTTCCAGCGCCGTCGTCGTCTCTCCGATGCCTATTGGTAAAGGCAACATTGTGTTGTTGTCTGCCTCTGCCTACCGGGCCAGACGCGCCGGAATACCGGTGCTGCTCTTCGAGCCGGGACATGGAGACGACTTCTCCGCAGTTGCCCTGCGTGACTTCTCCGGCATGGGGGTAGAGGCCTACCGACACCTGGTGAAGGCCGGCGCCGAGTGGGTGACTTCGAATGCCGAGCTGCTTGCTCGGCTTCACTCCTTCCTATAGCCATATGCTACAGCTCATCCAGCTCGTAGCGCCAGATAGGAATATCGACCCACGGCCAGGGTGCGCGGACAATCTCTTCCAGCGAAACGCCGCTACACCAATGCTCAAGCGCATACCTGGTCGCCCGATGCCCAATAATCACCAGGGTCTTCCCACCGTATCGAGAGGACAGCTCTTGTAAAAAATCGCGCATGCGCTGGGCAACCATGAGAAGGCTTTCGCCGTTGGGAAACGGCTGGTTTATGCGCCGAGGAAACTCCTCCTCTACCTGTGCCACGGGAAATTGGGTCATGTCTCCGTAATCATACTCGCGTAGCCGAGCATCAGCTACGATGGGTAGACCACGACCCGCGAAAGCGATTTGCGAGGTGGTCACTGCTCGCTGGAGATCTGAGCAGAAGATCGCATCGAACGTTTTGGTCGCGTAGTAGCGCCCTAGCTCTTGCGCCTGTTGTCGCCCGAGCTTCGAGAGCGGCACATCCGCATGCCCAGAGGCTCGTTTGGCCTCGTTATCGACACTGGACATATGAGGGGAATAGAAAAGTGTGAGCATAGGTTCTCTCCTTTCCTGAGCCCTCGGCCGACCAATCGCCCAGGGCTTTCAGGCGTTGCCGTCGGGCGTCTTGACCGAAGAGTGGGGCTCGGCGCACTGCCCGTCATCCGGATTGTAGTGGCGTATGGGCAGTGAGAAAAGCCAGCGACTGCCCCGCAACCATAATTGAGACCACAAGGACGGCATCTGTACCGCCGCCCAGAGAGCGCCACCGGCAAGCAAAACGAGCAGAGGCTCGATAGGAGCCCGAAAACGCATATCCCCCCAGAACGCGAGATTCTCGACGATGGTCAGCACGATCACAATATAGACGATTATCAGTTGCTTTTTGCGGTAACGCCAGGTAGCGAGCAGGCCAAGGAGTGCCAGGAGGAATACCGGAATCGGCATGAGTAGGGTCATGTACCATACCACCTGCGATGAGCGGAGGCTGGGAAACTCTCTGAAGGGAAAGGCATGCTCGATGGAGGTGAAGGGAAGCCACATATTGAGCAAGTGATAGCCGATTAGCCGGGGCATAGCGCTCCAGTGCAGCGCTATCCAATGTACGGCGTAGTCCGTGGCGATCTGGTCGTCGTCCACGGTATATTGTGGTTTATCCTTGCCTAGTAAGACTACCTCCGGTACGTCTGGTCTCGGAGTGATGCTACTGGGTCCAACCCATAATCCCGTCGTACCTCGTAACACGCTATCGTTGTATGCTCCCAAAAGGACGTCGCCGGTGCCAATTGCCACGGGGACGAAGGCCTGGGTCACCTCATAATTCCGGTAGGTCCAGGGTGCCATCAGTAGCGCGGCGATACCTGCGATCGCCAGGGTAGATTTGACTACGGTCTGCCAGGGTAGATCTCTCGCCAGCGCCACCGCAATTGCCCATAAGAGGAGCATGCCGAAGAGAAGGGGTCCGTTGGGGCGGGTTAAGTTCACCAGGCCCAGTAACAGACCGCAGCAAATGACCCATCGCCACTCCGCGGTGCGTTGCAACCGGTAGAGCGAGTAGACAAATGCGGTCAGCAAAAAGGTGTAGAGTGATTCGGAGTAGAGCCATCCATCGTAGATGAAGAGACCACTATATATCGCGGCAAAACTTCCAGTGATGAGCGCAATACGCCTACCAAACAAATCTCTCGCCAGGAGGTAGACGAGTACGCAAGTCAGCGAACCAACGAAACAAAGGAAAAACCGCCCGTAGACAACCTGAACGTCAAAGCGCAAGAGCTGTAGGCTCGGCCGGGGCGTAACACGGTAGAAAAGGGAGAGTATGAGAGGCCAGAGGGGAGCTCTGCTTATCTCCGGATGATTTGAATCTATGCAGAAACAATGCTGGTACACGATATTGTAGGCGATGCGATTGTACAGGTTCGCGTCATCTATCGCAATATAGTGAGCCGCGCAGGTGAGGTTGTAGATAAGGCGTACGAGCAAAGCCAGGAAGAAAATACCCGTGGGCGCAAAGTATTTTTGGAAACGTCTCAACGCATCCTCCTGGATACAAGGGGGCATGACCGACTCGACTGACTCGCATGCCCTAAGATAATCACCATGCAAAAGTTCTCGTTTTTCCCTGGATTTATCTTCTTTGCTTAAATCCATTCCGGTACAATTGTAGTGCAAACCATGGCTGATCTCACACGGTGCATGGTCGCACTTGGCACGCCCTATGCTTGCCTACCGCATGTGGACCCCGCCTCGGTAGCGCAAGGATGATGAGCACTTGCAGCCCGCCTCATACGTACATACACGAGACGGTAGCATACGTATATACACGAGACGGTTGAGAATTTACCTTTCTTGAGCATGCTCAAGAACGCTTTGGTGACCTACGGGACAAGGACAACAGCCTCGGCAGGGCGGTGTCGTGTCATTTCAGTTAAGAAGGTGCAGCTTGCAGTCAGCAGGGTCAGACTGGGGAAGGGCTTTGGTTCTCGGCGGCGGCGGAGTCACAGGTATTGCCTGGGATGTCGGGCTGATACTGGGACTTGCCGAGGCCGGTGTCGACCTCTCGCAGGCCGATCTCTTCGTCGGCACGTCCGCGGGTGCGGCCGTCGCCTCACAACTCGCCGGCGGAGTTTCGCTGGAGAAGCTTTTCGAGGCACAGCTCGCTCGGGATTCGAGCGAGAATGCTGAGAAGATGAGCTCCTGGGCGACGGCGCGCTTTTTAATGGCCATGGCCTGGCCCGGCAGACCAGAGCAGGCACGTGCTAGGCTAGGTCGAGCCGCATTGCGGACCAAGGCCGTCTCCAAGAAGCGGCTTCGCGAGGTGATCGGGAGCCAGATGGTGACTCAGGAGTGGCCGGAGCGACGACTGCTCATTACCACGGTTAACGCCGCTACTGGAGAGTTCGTTGTCTTTGATAGAGACAGCGGAGTGCCACTGGTCGACGCGTTGACGGCTAGCTGCGCGGTGCCGTTGGTGTGGCCGCCGGCCACGATCAAGGGAGAACGCTATATGGATGGCGGCGTGCGCTCTGTCGGCAATGTAGATTTGGCCAAGGGGTACGGGCGTGTGGTGGTGATCGCGCCTATAACCCAGGCCTTACGTCGAGCCGACCGGCCCGCGTCTCAGCTGGCGGCACTGGGCCAGGGCGTACGTGCAGTCATGATCTCCCCGGACGCCGTGTCCCGTGGGGCGATTGGCAGCAATCCCCTCGATCCCGCGCGTAGGGCGCCATCGGCCCGGGCTGGGCGAGTCCAGGCCCTCGCCGAAGCGGAGCGAGTCGGCGCGGTTTGGTCTTGATCGGTAGTCCTGCTCAGCCTCGGTCAGGCTTCGACTCGCCGGCCGCGGACGTGTCATTAGATGGCTTGAGCTCCAGCGCTACCGAATTGATGCAGTAGCGCAGCCCAGTCGGGCGCGGACCATCATCGAAGACATGGCCCAGGTGAGCTCCACACTGGCGGCAATGCACTTCAGTGCGCTGCATAAATAAGCTGGAATCGGTTTTGGTCTCGACCGGCTGGTCTTCCAGCGGTTCAAAGAAGCTTGGCCAGCCGGTCCCGGAATCGAATTGGGTGGCTGAGTCAAAGAGTGGCGTGCCGCAGCAGACGCAGACGTAGACACCATCCTCTGTCTTATGGACATATTTCCCGGTAAATGGGCGCTCGGTGGCGTGCTTGCGGGTTACGCGGAACTGCTCAGGGGTAAGCTGAGCTGCCCACTCCTCTTCGGATTTCTGCACCTTCGGTTTGTTGGCCATCTGTGTCTCCCTTACTGCCCAGTGTGGGCTTTGTCCGTATAGCCGCAGTTGGATCGACGTACACAATCTTACCAGTCATGCGCTCGTGTGTGCGCATGACCGCTTAGATGTCGGTAATAGTGGCGAGCCGCTGGCGCAATGCCACTCTCACCAATAGTAAAACCGCAAATGAGACGATAAGCAAGACCAACGACAGCGTAATGGCCGAGTCCAGGTTGTACTCGAATCCCAGATAGATGGCCAGTGGCATGGTCTGGGTGACGCCCTGCAGGTTCCCCGCGAAAATGATGGTGGCGCCGAACTCACCCAGTGCGCGTGCCCAGGTCATCAGTAAGCCTCCGGCCAGAGCCGCAGAGCAGAGTGGCACAGTGATATGGCGGAACACCCCGAATGGTCCAGCTCCGTCAATGGCGGCGGCGCCCTGTACCTCGCGGCTCACGCCGGCAAAGGCGGCCTCAGCGGTCTTGATGTAAAAGGGAGCGGCCACAAAGGTCTGAGCCATGATCACCGCGACCGGGGTAAAGGCGATATCCACGCCGAAGAGGTTGAGCCACCGCCCGAGTAGGCCGAAGCGGCCAAAGGTTATCAGGAGCGCGATACCGGCCACCGCGGGCGGCATGACAATCGGCAGGTCGAGTAGGGTGTCGAGCACGGTCTTACCTGGGAACCCACCACGCGCCAGGAGGTAGGCCAGAGGCGTACCGAAGAGCAGAGTGATTCCCAGGCTCCAAAGGGTGGTGACCAGACTGAGTTGCAGCGCCTGCCCCACCATCGGGTTCGACAGCTGTGCCAGGAGCTGCGCGGGTGGGGCGTGCACGATGAGCGCCACGAGCGGTACCAGCAGGAACAGCAGGAACGGCAGGCTGGCAACGATCAGCAGGGCTTTGTACGACCAGGTTGAAAACCAGGCCACTGCTGCCGCACGGCCACCACCTTTGGGGAACGGCCGGGTCGTCGCCAGGTCTGCCATACTATGCTACTCTCTTGCTAGCTGGTTGGTGTTGGTGCGGTATATCCTGGACCATCGGTGGCCGAGAGGAAGCCAAAGCTTGCCAGCACACTCTGTCCAGCGCTGGACACCACATACGCGACAAACTCCGCGGCCGTGCCGGCATACGGCGAGCTCTTTACCGGAGCAATCGGGTAGATGGCGGTGGGATTCAAATTTGCCGGAATGGCGATGGTCGAGAGGGTGGTGGGCTCCGTATCGGCATCGCTGATGTAGACGATACCGGCGTCGGCGTCACCAGTAGAAACCTGGCTGAGCACCCCGCCGACATCAGTCTGGTACGACACGACATTTTTCAGGAAGTCGGCCATGTAGGAGCTGCCGAAGCTCGGGTCGGAGTCGGCCGACGCCAGAAACTGCAGGGCATACGCGCCGGCCGGAACCGAGTTGGCTGCCAGTACGATCTTGACGCCGGGCTTGGCCAGATCCTGCAGTGTCGTTATGTTGCCGGGGTTGCTTTTGGGTAGTATGACGATAATATGGTTGTGGGCAAAGACCTGAACCGATGAGGCAGCGATCGCGCCAGTTGAGACCACGACATTCATCTGTTTAACGTTAGCCGAGGCATAGACGTCGGCGGGAGCCCCCTGGTTGATTTGTGCCGCCAGAGTATCGGAGCCGGCAAAGTTGAACCTCAGAGTCACATTGGGGTGTACGGCGTGGAACTGGTCGCCAAGCTTCGTAAATACGGCGGTGAGCGAGTCGGCGGCAAAAACATTGAGGGTAACCGGCTGCGGTGTCGCGGTGGCGGCGGCGGCGGTGCTGCTGCTGCCGCAGGCGCTGGCCGTTGCCAGCACCAGAAGCAACACCGCTAAGGCCGGCAGATGAAGCGGAAGCCTGCCAGCTCGGCGCCGTAACCGATCCGCGGGCAAGGGCGGCAACAATGATGTCGAGGATGATGTCGAGGATGATGTCGAGGATGATGGTGAACTTGGATAGCGTGCATGCATGAGTTCTATCCCCTTGTTACTAGTCCCTGGCTCAATATGGTGGCGGTAGTGGCGAGCCGCGAGACGAAGGCCGGCTTGGGTTCCCGATTGGTCGCGATTGGTCGCGATTACTCCGACCCCTCCTTTGCTTTACTCTCCGGGTTGATGTTTGCCAGAGACCGCTCGCACTGGTCCAGCCAGGACTGTACGGCCTCGAGCTGGCTCAAACGAAATTGCAGCACCAGCCGGTCATAACGGCGCACCAGGCTCAGTGCCTGGAGTTCTCGCTGCAGCTCTCCGATCCAGCCCGAGCAGGCGACTCGCTGCTGGGAGATCAGAGCGTTAACCGCTGTGGCGCCCTGCTCCGCGGCAAAGAAGAGCTTGGCCAGGAACTCGACTCGGAAGTCACGGCCGTGCTGCACTGGCGTTGAAACCCATTCAGTAAAGGCGTCACGGCCCTTGGCGGTGAGGCTGAGCATCTTGCGCGGAGGCCGGGTCCCCTGCACCTCGGTGGTGCTCACCACATAGCCGGCCTCCTCGAGTCTGGCCAGCAGAGCATACAGGTGGCCCTGCTTGAGATGCCAGACGAGGCCAAGCGCTTCGGCGTGAAGTAATTGCTGGTGCATTTCATAGGGATGCATGGGATGGTCAAGCAAGAGTCCCAATAGGGCGAGCTTGAGCCCAAGTGAAGGTACCGGAGACTCCATATGCCTATACTCACAGTCTCAGTACTCACAGCCTGAGTGAGCAGTGGCAGTGTATACGTGCATTTGCTTCTCTGTCAAGTGCGGTGCGGCGGCGAGCTATCGGGTATAATCCTGAGCGTATACGGGAATCGATCGCGGACGTATCATGAGCCTAGGAGAAAGTAGTCGAGACCGGGAGAGACCGGGAGAGACCGGGAGAGAAATTGCCATGGAACTCAGTGCACGCAATCAGCTAAGCGGAACCATCATCGAGATTCAGCTGGGGGCTATCATGGCCGAGGTAACCGTCGAGCTAACCGGTGGGCAGGAGATGGTGGCGGCGATCACGCGAGGATCGGTCGACCGGCTGGGCCTCAAGGTAGGCGACCAGGTAACGGCGATCGTGAAAGCCACCGAGGTGATGCTGGGCAAGTAGAAGCCGGGTCGACTGTTACTCCAACTTTGAAAGCCGGGCGAGGATAAGTACCGCTCAATTTCGACGACGTGGGGGGCACATGTCATGATTACCCATCCCGCTTTCGTGGTTCAGGAATGGAGCATCCGCGAAACTCAGTTCTACCTTGACATCCTGGCGCAGACGGAGTCTATTTTTGCGCTCTCCAATGGGCACATCGGACTTCGCGGCAACCTCGACGAGGGGGAGCCCCACGGCATACCAGGCACCTACCTGAACGGCGTCTACGAGTCGACTCCTCAGCCGTATGCCGAACCTGCCTACGGTTACCCGGAGTCTGGAGAGGCCGTCATCGATGTGACCAACGGCAAGCTCATCCGCCTGCTGGTGGATGACGAACCGTTTGATCTGCGCTATGGCACCGCCCTGAGCCACGAGCGGGAGCTCGACCTGCGTGCCGGTGTGCTTCGGCGTACCGTTCGCTGGACCTCGCCAACGGGGCGCGCCGTCAGGGTATCGTCAGTGCGGCTGGTGTCATTTACCCAGCGGGCCATTGCGGCCATCAGCTACGAGGTTGAGCCCCTGGACTCTCCGGTGCGGGTGGTCGTGCAGTCGGAACTGGTCGCCAACGAGGAACCGCCGGCGGTCAGCGCCGATCCACGGTCCGGCGTGGAGCCGGCGGTTCCTCTGGCCAGTGATGAACATGCAGCGGAAGGCGCCCTCGCGCTCCTGATCCACCACACCGAGAGGAGCGGCCTCGTCATCGGCGCGGCGATGGATCACGTGATTGACGGGCCGCCCCCGACGACCGTCGAATCCGAGAGCTACGCGGATGTGGCGCGCGTCTCGATTATGGCGACGCTGCAACCCGGTGAGCGACTTCGCATCGTCAAGTTCATTGCCTACGGCTGGTCCAGCGAGCGCTCACGCGCCGCCATAGGTGACCAGGTCAGGGCCGCGCTCTCCGCGGCGCGGGCTACCGGCTGGGAGGGCCTGGTGGCCGAACAGCGCGCCTATCTGGACGATTTCTGGGCCAGCGCGGACGTTGAGCTTGACGGTGATCCAGAGATACAGCAGGCGGTGCGCTTCGCGCTCTTCAACATTCTGCAGGCGGGCTCTCGTGGAGAGCAGCGACCGATCCCGGCCAAAGGTTTGACGGGTCCGGGCTATGACGGGCATGCCTTCTGGGATACCGAGATCTTCGTACTGCCGGTGCTCACGCTCACCGTGCCTCATGCCGCGGCCGACGCGCTCCGCTGGCGCCATTCGATCCTGGCCAAGGCGAAGGCGAGGGCGCATACGCTGGGGTTTCGCGGGGCGGCTTTCCCGTGGCGAACCATCGCCGGAGACGAGTGCTCCGGGTACTGGCCGGCGAGCACTGCCGCTGTCCATCTGAACTCGGACATTGCCTATGCGGTGGTGCAGTATCTGGAGGCGACCGGAGACACGGCGTTCGCCGAAGATGTGGGCGTCGAGCTACTGGTAGAGACGGCGCGGTTCTTGCTCTCGGTTGGTCATCATGGCCCCAACGGACACTTCCGCATCGACGGTGTCACCGGACCCGATGAGTACAGCGCCCTCGCCGACAACAACGTGTACACCAATCTCATGGCCGAGCAGAACCTGCGTGCCGCCGCGGATGCGGTGGAACACTATCCGGCCGTCGCCGGTGCCCTGGGCGTAGACTCCGGCGAGGTCTCCGGCTGGCGCGATGCGGCAAGCAAAATGCTGGTTCCCTATGACGCCCGCTTTGGCGTGACACCGCAGGACGAGGCATTTACCGCGCACGAAGTGTGGAATTTCGCCGGCACCACTCCGGAGCAGTATCCCCTCTTCCTGCATTATCCCTACTTTGATCTCTATCGCAAGCAGGTCGTGAAGCAGGCCGACCTGGTCCTGGCGATGCACCTGCGCGGTGACGCCTTTACGCCTCTGCAGAAGGTCCGCAACTTCGCCTACTACGAGCCCCTAACCGTGCGCGACTCATCGCTCTCGGCCAGTTCCCAGGCGGTGCTTGCCGCCGAGGTTGGGCAGCTACAACTGGCCTACGACTATCTGGGCGAGGCGGCGCTCATGGATCTTGACGACCTCGAGAACAATGTGCGGGACGGCGTGCACATCGCCTCACTGGCAGGGACCTGGATCGCGCTGGTGGCCGGGTTCGGCGGCATGCGGGAGCACGGTGGCTCGCTCTCCTTCGCTCCACGTCTCCCTCCGGGACTAGCGCGGCTCGCGTTTCATGTGGTATTCCAGAGCAGCCGATTGCGTGTTGAGGTCACCCCAAGCGAAGCAACCTACCGCTTGCTCGAGGGCTCATCGCTAACGGTACGGCATCATGGCGAGGAAATTGCGGTTACAGCCGATCAGCCGATCACCCGGGCTATTCAACCGCTCGGAGAGGTGGGACCGCGACCCTTGCAGCCACCGGGCCGCGTACTGCGTGCGCGCGGAGCTAAAGAGACGTCCTAAAGACCGTATCTTACCTGATTTTCTACCGAAGGAGGCGCTGGAGATGCTACCCAAACCGCAGGCCATACTCTTCGATCTTGATGGCGTACTCACCGATACATCGGAATACCATTATCGCGCCTGGAAGCGTCTGGCCGACGAAGAAGGACTACCGCTGACCCGCGAGGAGAATGACACCCACCTTCGCGGTGTCGACCGCCGGGACTCGCTCATGTATCTGCTGCGCGGACGCCAGGTAACCGAGGCGCAGATCCAGGAGATGATGGACCGGAAGAATAACTACTATCTCGACATGATTAAGAACATGACGCCGAACGACCTGGTTCCAGGCGGAAGAGCGCTTCTCCAGGAGATACGCGCCGCCGGGATCAAGATCGCTATCGCCTCCGCCAGCAAGAACAGTCGCACGGTGCTGGAACACCTGGGTATCACCAGCTTACTCGACGGCATCGCCGACGGCTACAGCGTGGTACATCCCAAACCGGCTCCGGACCTTTTCATCTACGCCGCCGGTCTCACCGGCATACCGGTAGACGCTTGCCTGGGGATTGAGGACGCGGCGGTGGGCACGCAGGCCATCAAGGCCGCGGGCATGGTGGCCCTGGGAATCGGCCCGCAAGAGCGCTTCCAATTCGCAGATAAAGTGATGCCGACACTGGCGGGTGCGCATTTGGCGGACATGTTGGCTTGACCGGCGAGCCGGCCGCCTTCTTTCGACCTTTCGACCTTTCGACATGACCGGCGAGCCGCCGGGAGGAGAGCCAGAGCCATGACACACGAGACCGGCCGGAGCGCGGAGCATCACATCCTGGCCATCAATTGCGGTTCTTCGAGTCTCAAATTCGCGCTGTATCTCTTTCAAGGCGCCGCCACCGGCGAGATTCGTGAGGAATTGCGCTACGCCGGGTCGGTCGAAGACATCGGCGAGTCCACTTCGCTTTTTCGAGTAGCTGAGGGCGCGCGTAAGCACCCGGCAACTGAAAGCCAAAACGTGCCCATACACGATCATACCGAGGCGCTTCATTACGTACTCTATTGGCTGGAGAAGCAGCAAGACGGCGATCTGCCGACCGCCGTCGGTCATAGGATCGTACATGGTGGCTCCACCTACGAGCAGCCGCAGCTAATCACCGCTGCCGTTATCGCGACGCTCCGGTCGCTTATTCCGCTGGCGCCGCTGCATCTACCAATCGAGATTGGTGCGGTGGAGGCGCTACGCGCGCGCTACCCAACGCTGCCTCAGGTGGCGTGCTTTGACACCGCGTTCCATCGCACGATGCCGCGAGTCGCTAAAGTTTATGGGATTCCCCGCCGCTTTCTGGATGAGGGCGTAGAGCACTACGGTTTTCATGGTCTCTCTTACGAATACATCATGGCCAGGCTCGCGGAAGAGTCAGGCAGCACCGGGCGGCCACCGCAGCAGCAACGCCTGGTCATCGCCCATCTAGGCAACGGCGCCAGCATGGTAGCGGTACAGGCCGGCCGGAGCGTAGACACCACCATGGGATTGACGCCAATTGGCGGGCTGGTGATGAGCACACGCAGTGGAGATCTCGACCCCGGTATTCTGCTCTATCTGCTCGAGGCGAGAGGCCTGACGCCCGCCGACCTGCGCAACACGGTCGAGCGGGACGGCGGGCTGCTGGGGGTATCGGGCAGTAGCGCCGACATGCAGGATCTGCTTGCGGTCATGAGTACCGACGAGCGCGCGGCCGAGGCGGTTCTGCTCTTTACCTACACCGCCCGGAAGCACATTGGAGCTCTGGCCAGTGTGCTGGGGGGGTTGGACTCCCTGATCTTTACTGGAGGTATCGGCGAACACTCCGCCCAGATCCGGCAAGGAATTTGCGATGGTCTGGGCTATATGGGGATTCACCTGGATCCGGAGCGCAACGCTACCGGCGACTCCGTCATTTCCGCTCTGGGGACCCCTGTAACCGTCCGAGTCATCGAGACCGACGAGGAGCTCATGATTGCCCGGCATACCAGAAGCGTCGTTCAGGCTTCCTGACCAGCCCGAAGCTGGATTCGAGGAGAAAGTACGTGTCTACTGATCCGAAGACGGATACTGCGTTTACCTTTGACGCTCAAATATCCAGCGCAGTTCTGCAGAAGCCGCCCGAAGCGCCTGGTCAGGTACCGGGTGGTGGGGGCGCCGCCCACGCGACGAGTCCGGTAGCCGGCCCTCTCTCCGCCGAACTACTGGAACGCATGCAGCGCTACTGGCAGGCGGCCAACTATCTCACTGTGGGACAGATCTATCTGCAGGCTAATCCCTTGCTTGAGGAGCCGCTGGAACCGGCGGACATCAAGCCGCGACTACTGGGTCACTGGGGAACCTCGCCTGGACAGAACTTCATCTATGTGCACCTCAACCGCCTCATCAAAGAGCGCGACGCCAACGTCATCTATCTGGCGGGTCCCGGCCATGGCGGCCCAGCCATCGTGGCCAATGTGTACCTCGAGGGCACGTATTCCGAGATCTATCCCCAGGTCCAGCCCAGCCGCGATGGTATGCGGCTGTTGTTCCGCCAGTTCTCAACCCCGGGCGGCATTCCCAGCCACGTCAGTGTGACCACGCCGGGCTCGATTCATGAGGGTGGCGAGCTGGGATACGTACTGGCTCATGCCCTGGGAGCTGTCTTTGACAATCCCGACCTCCTGGCGGTGGCGGTTATTGGCGACGGCGAAGCCGAGACCGGACCACTGGCCGGCTCGTGGAAGGAAATGAATTTTCTGAACCCCGCACGCGACGGCGCCGTTTTACCTATTCTCCACCTCAACGGCTACAAGATCAGCGGCCCGACCGTGCTCGGGCGAGCCACCGACGGCGCGATACGGGCTCTGCTCGAAGGGAACGGTTACCAGGTGCATTTCGTCGAAGGAGACGACCCCGCGCTCATGCACCAGCGGTTTGCCGCAACGCTAGACGCCTGCTATGACCACATTCTGGCCATCCAGCGGCGGGCTCGCTCTACTGGGGTAGGTCGAGTGGTGTCGCCGGCCGCCGGCGGGGAGCCCCCGGTTTTAGAAGATCGGGAGCTCTGGCGCTGGCCAGTGATTGTGTTACGTTCCCCTAAAGGGTGGACAGGCCCCAAGGTGGTAGACGACAAGCCGGTAGAGGGGACATTTCGCGCTCACCAGGTGCCGCTGGCGGAGGTGAAGACCAACCCCGTACACCTGGCGCAGCTGGAAACCTGGATGCGGAGCTATGACCCGCGGCGTCTCTTTGACCAGGATGGGCGTCTGCAGCCGGAGCTGGCCCAGCTCGCGCCCATGGGGGATCGGCGCATGGGAGCCAATCCCCACGCCAACGGCGGCAAGCTTACCCGAGACCTGGCTCTGCCGGACTTCAGGCAATACGGGCTACCCGTGGAGCACCACGGCCATGATTCCTACGAAAACACGCGGCCGCTGGGCGCCTGGCTGCGCGATATTTTCACCGCCAATACGCAGGAGGCCAATTTCCGCCTCTTCTGCCCGGATGAGACCAACTCAAACCGGCTTGACGATGTCTTTGCGGTGCAGAATCGCTGCTTTGTCGGCGACACGCTGGCAATCGATGATCACATTGCACCGGACGGCCGGGTCATGGAGGTCCTCAGCGAGCATCTCTGCGAGGGATGGCTGGAGGGCTACACTCTTACTGGGCGGCATGGCATGTATGTCACCTATGAGGCGTTCGCCATGGTCTCGGCCTCGATGACTGTGCAGCACACCAAGTGGCTGGAAGAGAGCCGGGGCCTGCAATGGCGAGAGCCGGTGCCTTCGTTCAACCTTCTCCTCACATCCACCTGCTGGCGTAACGACCACAACGGCTTCAGCCACCAGGGCCCCGACCTCATCGACGTTGAGCTGACCAAACGTGGGTCGGTGGCCCGTATTTACTTGCCACCTGACGCCAATTGTCTGCTCTCGGTTGCCGACCACTGCCTGCGCAGCCGTGACTATGTAAACCTGATCGTGATCGATAAGCAGCTGCACCTGCAATATCTGGGAATGGATGAGGCTATCGCCCACTGCGCACGCGGCATTTCGATCTGGCCATGGGCGGGAACGGAATCGGGAGATAACTCGACCGACGAGCCGGACGTGGTACTGGCCTGCGCCGGCGATGTACCCACCTTGGAGATCATGGCCGCGGCGGAGTGGCTGCGCCACCATCTGCCCGACCTCGTCATACGGGTGGTGAACGTGGTCGACCTCATGACCATGTTTCTTCCCACTGAGCACCCGCACGGTATGAGTAATGAGCGGTTTGTGGAGCTGTTCACCGAACACCGGCCGGTGGTCTTTGCCTTTCATGGCTACCAGCGCGCGGTTCACCAATTGCTGCATGGCCGTCCGAACGCCAAGCGCTTCCACGTGCGCGGCTTCATCGAAGAGGGTACCACTACGACGCCATTTGACATGGTGGTCCGCAACCGGATGAGCCGTTACCACCTTTGTATCGAGGCCATGCTCCGCGTCAAGCGCATACGAGGGCTGATCCCGCCGCTCATCGCGCAGTGCGAGGAAATGCTGGCACTGCACCACACCTATGTACGTGACCACCTCGAAGATCTGCCGGAGATTGCGAACTGGACGTGGACCGGCTAGGGAGGCGCCGCGACGGGCAAGGTACTGGTACTCCGGCGTGAGCTAACGCAGACACGGTTACGGTTACGGTTAGGGGGAAGACTCCGGTTACCTACTTACCCAGCTTGAGAACGCGGCGAACCTCGAAGTCCAACGCAAACTGCGAGTTGCGTATCGATATCGCCATGATCAGAACGCCCAGCAGCAGAGCGCCGGTGCCGATCAGAAAAATGATGAGCGCCAGGCTGGCGATCACCGTGCTACCGCTCACCGCGGCGATGGCTATGACCAGCATAGTGAGCACGAAGATGCCCAGCGCGCTGAACACGGCCAGCAGAGCGTTATGGACCAGCAGGTGGCGATGAAGGAGGCTGGGCATCTGCCGGTCCAGCTCCAACAATCGTTCACTGGTGTAGGCCGTGCCCATGGCCGCGGTGGCGCTAAAGCTGCCGTCCGGCATACGCAAGAGCTCCAATCGCTCTCGGGTCATGAGCCGCAGACGATCATTGATTGAGGAGTAGATTGCCAGCATACCGCCGATGAGGATGGCGCCACTGGTCATCATGACGGCCGGAGCTACGATCGCCTGGATGATTTGGGTAACGATTTCTACGCTCACGAATATTTCTCCACATGGCCCACGTCTCTGTCTGTCTGTCTCTATGCAATTCAGCCAGCGGTGGACCCGAACAGCGGCAGCATCTTTTCGGACGCCTCCCTGGTCTCCGTATGGGCTCCAGTGAGTGTAGCATCAGCCTATCTTAGCGTCCAGAGCGTGCAGTGGCCCCCAGGCCCCGCTGCCGGCGCACCGGCATGCAGGCAGGGCTACGGCGAAGCACGTCCATGCCTTCCATGAGTATACTCACCGTGTATACTTATGGCTGAGCACCGTGTCGCGGTAGCCGGCGGCAGGGCCGTGTCGAACGGCAGTGCCAAGTAGAGTGGAGCGCAGACGTGATGGCAGATGCAGAGTCCCGGGTGGCGTTGGTGACGGGAGGATCGCGGGGCATTGGCGCCGCGACCGCGCTCTCGCTGGCAGTACGGGGCTATGATGTTGCGCTCACCTATCGCAACAAGGCGTCACGCGCCCAGGAAGTGGCGAAGGAGATCGCCCGGCATGGCCAGCGGGCGCTCTGGATCGGCGGCGACATCACTGACGCCGCCGACCGGGAGCGACTCTTTGCGGAGCTACTCGACTGGCGCGACCACCTCGACGTACTGGTGCTCAACGCCTCGGGCGGACTGGAGCGAGACCTGGTGGCCGCCGATAGCCGGTACCCGATGCGCATAAACCGGGATGCCCAGCTGGCGGTAGTTGAACAGGCCGTGCCTTGCATGCCGGTTGGCGGCACCATTGCTTTCGTGACCAGTCACTGGGCTCACCTTTACCATCAGGTGGAACAGCTACCGGGTTACGAGCCGGTAGCCGCCTCCAAGTATGCCGGTGAGCAGGAGCTGCGTAAGCGTCAAGTCGAGCTGGCGCGCGCCGGGATACGGTTGCTGGTGATCACGGGCGATCTGGTTGAGGGGACTATCACCCCCAAGCTTCTGGAGCGAGCCGCGCCTGGGCTGGCCGGTGCGCGCCGCAGCATAGTAGGGGGAAAACTTCCCACCGCCGCCGAGATGGGCGAGGCCATTGCCGGAGCGGTAAGCGACCCTGAGTTGCCCAGTGGACATACCATCGTGGTGGGTGGAGCGCTGGATTCCTTCCGGAGCTAGGTAGCGGTAGAGACGTAGTCAAGATGACTGGGCGACAATCCAGGAGCAGCTCGCGGCGCCGATCCCCTCGAGCGAGGTGCAGTGGCGCGTGCAGGGCACGGCATCACCGAATGCGCGATGCCAACTGCTTGCATTCGTGGATGCTCGCTGCGTCCAGGGTCGCCTCGACCCGGTGGTCGGGTGTGGCAGCTGGTCCTATGATTTCATCCCGCTGCATATCGACTCCAAAGGCGTCATCCAGACTGTCAAGGGCGTCCTGACCATTCACGGAGTGAGCAAGAGTGACATCGGCACTGCATCGAGCTTTGAGGGGTCAAAGGGTTGCTGCTCTGATGGCCTGAAGCGTGCTGCAGTGCACTGGGGCATCGCTCGCGAACTCTATAGTTTGCCAGACGTGTGGGTCACATTGGACAGCCCGGGCAGGATTCCGCAGGCGATGCTTCAGAAGTTGGCAGCGCGGCTCGACCAACGGCCGGAGGAAGCCTCGGCGAAGGCAGTCCTGAATACGTGTAGACAACTCCCGGAGCGGATCCTGGCCGCCGCTGGCGTCAACTAGTTATGTCAAGTGAGATGGAGCAGATCAAGATGGAGAAGAACGAGAAAGCGAAAGCCGAGGCCATGGCGGCACTAGAGCAGATCGCAGAGGCAGGAACAACGGCTGTTGATGACTTGCTAGATGATCTGCGGATTGGTCAGATAAAGTTGTTACTCGACAGCCTTGCCCGGGCATCCTTCACGGATGGGAGTTACGATGTTTGGGCGTGTATCCAGTTGTACGAAGATGCCGGTATGCCCGATGGTGACTCATTCGCTGCGCTCGTGCGATGGGTGGCGAACGTGGACAATCTCCATAGGAAAGCGCTGCAAGTCACAGCTGACGAGAAGGACTTGCGCGAGGCAGGGCGTGAACAAGAGGAGGCTGCAGAGCGTGAGGCAGATAAGGCTGCCGATGCGGCAGCAGACCGTGCCGCTGATGAGGGAATGTTTGACCGGGAAGAGGAGCAGATGATCCGTGCGGAAGAGGAACGGATGGACGCGGATCCGGATGACTCGGTCGACAAATAACGGAGGTATTTGATGGCAGACATCGTATCCAGTCAAATGCGTCGCCAAAACAGATAATGCTGACGTACCACAACTGGAGCGCAGTTCTCTCCTATGCAGGTGTCGGCAGTTGGGACAACAACGCCACGTGCTGCCAGGTCGTCGAGTGGCTCATACCGTATGGCTTCTATGCACTCACCTTCGACGACTGCATAGAAGCCATTCGCACCAGGGGCAGCCAATGGCTGTCAGAGATGCGGCAGGGGCAGCCGCAACTTTCGTTTGTCGTTGGCGCGTTTGTGTCTGGAAAGCCCCAAGTCGTGCTCATCTCCAACTTCGAGAGTCTTGGCACGCGCTATACTGCACAGAAGAGCCAGATACGACCAGAGTTATCTGTCAGCAAAATCATGCCGAGAAAGCCAAGAATCAGAGTCACCGGTCAGACTCAAGCTGTGACTCGCACAGACAAAAAACTTCTTCTGGTTTCGCTGCGGCAAGGTTACGACCAGGAACGCGTTCGTCGGTTGCTTGCTGATGTGCATGAAAGAGCTTTTGACAAGGCCTCGCACCAACAAGGCGAGCGCCTATCAGTGTCACAACACCATAGGCGCTTTTTGTTGTGTCTTTTTTGTTGAGACTCTTTGCTGTGTCTCTCCCATGCTCCAACGATCAAACCTCCGCAGGGTGTGCACAGTGGCCCACCAGTCGGGCGCGCCGAGTGAGGGCGAACTGGGTCAGGTTCCTTCTTTGGCTACTCATGGACGTTGGGGAATAGTGTCATGATGCGCAAATGCCTGGCCGGCATCAAGCAGCGAGCAGAGCGTGCGAGCATAAACTGGCATCACCTGGCGCTACTCGTCCTGCTGCACGCCGCGACGTACTCACGGTCACAACGGTCACATACGAGGGCGGGCCTAGTCCCAGGGCAGGAAGGCCATGAAAGGCTGCTCTCATCTCACCAACTGCCGCTGCTGCTGGGCTACCCGCCGGGGATGAAATACCTGTGCATGGTGCTCAGCTACAAGAGCACGGGGAAAGATGTTGAGCAGCCCATAGGCGGCGATGCCGAGAAACACCCAATCTATGGCCGCATCGGCTGGTAGATTGATGGCTGGCCCAACCACGGGGAGTGCTACGGCCACCAGCGCGGCGATAATCCCCTCGGGCAGCAGTACGGCGAGGAGGAGCAAGAGCATCGGTATGAGATACAGGAGCTTTCGGACGAGAGAAATCCGTCCGTCCCGGCGGAGGTCATTGACGAAACGCAGCGTCTTGAATGGATGCTCCACCATTTCCCAGGGGTGCGGAAGTGCACTCTTGACTGGTGGCACTCCAGGAACGACAGGTTGTAGCGCAGCTTCCTGTACACCCGGCTGAACCGGTTGATCGGTACTTCTGGTGGTCATGGTAGTTCTCCTCATGGTCGCTGGGTCTTCCCTATGCTTTCTTTCGTAGCGACACGGTCTTCTTCTCTGTCTGTCTCTTGGCTCCCCTCCTCCATCGGCTCTACGGTCAGTTACACCGACAGTCGAGCGTAGGAGAGGCGCGCAACCCTACTGCTGCGTCTGCTTCTTCAGCGCCTTAAGATATGCCTCGGCACTGGCAATGTCCGCGGTACTATAGCTGGTGAGCGCGATCGGCAGTGAGGCGATATGCGCATGCCAGGACGCGACGGTGTCGCGGAGTCCGCTGAGCCCAGCCACCGTGATGTGGACGCTCCCCAACACATTCGTCGCGGTCGTCAGACTGGCCAGCAGCACTGCCAGCCCGTCCCCCCCGATAGTGGCTATCAGTTGGGCCAGAGGGAGCACCAGGAAACGGACCGCCGCTTGCGTGATCTCGGCCGCCTTGATCGCCTCATCCAGGGTGACGCCTTCCAGCGACGCCAGCTCGTGTGCGAGCGCTTGACGGCCCAGTGCCGTCGCATCTTGCTCCAGGGTGTTCCGGAGTTGCGGAACGGCCAGGGCCGTGACTCCACACACGCCACAGACGCCAACTGTGGCCGTAACCGCCAGGAGCGCACGCCGTCCCACCGCTCCGGATTTGGGTGATACAGTTTCAGTAGCGGGCTTCACCGTGTTCATTGTGGTCTCCTTTCATGAAACCGCCACTCCTTCTCTACCGCTCGCCTAGCCGCCGCTGGCTGTCTCTGGCGAGGATGGAGACGATGGGTGTACTGGCGTTGCGGGCTGACTCTTTGCCGTCTTGGTACTCTGGGGGGTACTCTTGCGGGTGGGCCACCACAGCCAGGCAGCCAAAGACCCAAGCGTCAGCAGGTAGCCAAAGAAGATCGCCAGGTAGTCGAAGGTCTGGCTCTGGTACGGGATGAACCCATTGCCACTCATGACGCTGAGGCCGATCTGCTGGCTGGCGTTGCCGGCGGTGAAGGCCAGGGTAGCCAGCCCGGTGGTGGTCGGCGTCACGCTCCAGGTAACAGTGCTGGAGTGGGTCGGCGCCAGCGCGATCAGACGCTGATTATCCTTGGGCTTGAGCGTGAAGGTGGGCGCCACCAGACTGAGGGTGATGTCACACTCGACCGAGTCCTCGTTGGTGACCTGGGTGCTGATGGCTTCAGTCTGAGAGACCATCAGCACTCGTATAGGGGCAGTCACCTGCAAGCGGGGATTGGCGCAGGGTTGCGGTGAGGTAGAGGCGACCCCCTTATCTTGCTGCAGGGCCTGGTGCTCGAGCGTCTGAAAGCTCTGCAGCGTGGTGCCGTTCACGCTCAGAGTGGCCACCACCAGAATGAACGCGCCGATGAGCGCGCCTATAATTGCAAAGGTGTGTATTCGCATAGCACCCACTAGCCTTTCCGATGAGGCGGCTTCATGAC